>NZ_JBNCLD010000014.1:0-150266 GCF_049844505.1 Micromonospora sp. DT229
CCTATTCCCGCAGGTCAACCAGCAAGGTAGCGTGAGATCAACTTATCGACCCTGTCCGTCAAGCCGGGTCAACCCCACGCAGCCTACGACCGGGTCCACCTGGTCACGCTGAGGACGACCTTCCAGGACTCGGTGGCCATCCAGGTGCCGGCGACCTCCCAACCCATAGCGGTACGCGCCTCCTGCCGGCTCGCAGTCCTGCACACCAGCAGCGCGAACTCCGTGCTCGAACTGGACCTGTCATGGACCCGTACCGGCGGAACACGGCCGACATCCCGGAAACCCAGGGCGCCCAGTACCTGGCCTGCCCGTCCCCTGACAGCCAGCACCTGACCCGGACCATCGACCCTGCCTGGCTGCCCCGGGCCGAAAACCAACTCCGGCTCACCTGGCGACAGCTGGACACCTTCGCCGACACCCCCTCGGCCTCCCCCGCCTCCTGGGCCCTCGCCGTCTACACCGCCCCCTAAAACCGAACTCCACCCACCTACAGCGGGTTGATCATGAGGTTGACGGCACTCATTGATCTCCACACTGCCGTCAACCTCATGGTCAACGGAGGCAGCGTCTGCGCGCGCGACGTAAGCGCTTGGCTGTACGGATGGCTGTAGTCGGACCGAGATCAGCCAAGGGAAGTGCTGGTGGAGCCCAGGGGACTCGAACCCCTAACCCCTGCCTTGCAAAGGCAGTGCTCTGCCAGTTGAGCTAGGGCCCCGTAGCGGCCAGAGCCGCCAAGCGGTCGGAACCTACGCGATCAGCGCAGGTCCGGCGAGGTGGTCGCCTCGTGCCAGAGGGCACGCTCGTCGTTGGCTTCCTTGATCTTCATGGCCACCACGGCAGCCACGCCGACGACACCGGCCAGGATCAGCAGCTTCTTGAACATCGGGGCTACCCCTCACGCTCGACGTGGCCGTCGGACCAAGTGCGGTGGGGCTAGCTGGAATCGAACCAGCGACCTCAGAGTTATCAGCTCTGCGCTCTAACCGACTGAGCTATAGCCCCGCGTAGCGACGAGCAACATTAACCCATCCGCCCACGCCGCCCCAAATCGGGGTCGGCCTGGAGCCCTGCTCAACGCCGTCGCCCCTGAACCTACCGGAGAGCACGCGCCGAGCCCACCGAGATACCTGTGCCGGCGGAGTCCAGTCGGGCGACGACGGGAGACTCTTGCCCATTCGCGCGCCTCCGGCGAGGACCAGGCACGGTGATCGACTCCGTTACGCCGAAACGGTGGCTTCCCAGCGCCATGCACCCCGCCGTTTCGGCGTAACGGCGGGGTCAGGCGCCCACGTCAGCGCCCCACTTCGGTGGGAGACAGTCAGCCGGGCCGACCCTTGGGTCGGCCCGGCTGAGATGTCCAGAAGGGCTGTCAGTCGCGCTCGGCGAGGGTCAGCTCGATGCCGCCCACCAGGTCCGCGCAGACGTTGTAGACGAAGGCGCCGAGGGTGGCGAGGGCCGTGAACAGCACGACGTTGACCGCGCCGATCAACATCGAGCTGAAGATCACGCCCTTGGCGGTGATCTGGAAGCCGTTGGTGCCCTGACCACCACCGGCGTTGACCAGATCGCTCAGGCTGTCGTTCACGCTGGAGAACACGCCCATCGCATCCAAGGCCAGGTACAGCACCGAGGTCGCGACGACGATCACGATGAACAGCACCACCGACACGGCGAAGGCGAACTTCATCACGGACCAGGGGTCGATCCGCTTGAGGTTCAGCCGAGCCCGGCGAGGTCCACGCGAGGCAGCCGAACTCACCGAGGAACGGGCGGCGCGTACCGCCTCACCCACCCGCGCCGCTCCCACTGCGGCCGTGCCGACCCCCGGGGGCAATCCGCCCCCGCTGGCCGGACGACCGGTGTTCAGCGGGCGGGAGGGGTCCGGCTTCGGGGCCAGTCCGGTCACCCGCGGCTGGCTGCCGGTCATGCCCGTACCGGTCGTCGGCAACACACCCGTGGTGCCCGCCGAGGCGGGCTGGCCGGCTCGGGTGGTGATCGGCTGGGTGACCGAGGGCTTACCCGCAGCGCTGGCGGACCCCGCCGCAGCGGCAGCCTCGCCACCCGACTTCTCGTCCGCCCCCGCCTCGGCCGCCTGGTCGCCGCCGGGCTTGTCAGGCGGCGGAGTCATGCCGGGAGCTCGTGTGAACTTCGGGGCAGGCGCGTCGGCGGGAACGGTGGCCCGGCCTACGGCCGCACGGCCGGTCGCTGGCGTGCCGTTCTGCGCGGCCTCCTCGTCGACCGGGTTGGCCGAGGTCCCCGCGTTCCCCGACTTCGCCTGTGTCTCCGTCATTCAACTAGTCCTGTTCGTCAGGCTCGTCGGCATTGCGAGCAATCGCCACGATAGTCACGCCATCCGGAAGGTCCATCAGCTTGACCCCCATTGTGTTCCTGTCACGCGTGCGGCGTACAGGCTTCACCGGAGTCCGGATGACGCCACCGTTGCTGGTGATGGCGAACAGCTCGTCGTCCGGGTCGATCACCACAGCGCCGACCAGACCACCGCGCCGCTCGGTGATCTTCGCAGTCAGCACACCCTTACCTCCCCGGCCCTGCACCGGGTATTCCTCGATCGGGGTACGTTTCGCGTACCCGCCGTTCGTGGCCACCAGAACGTCCAGGCCCTCCCGGACGACCTCCATGGCCAACAACTCGTCCTCATCGCTGAACCGCATACCGATCACACCCGAAGTGGCCCGCCCCATCGGCCGCAGCGCCTCGTCGGTGGCGTTGAACCGGATCGCCTGGGCGTTCTTGGAGACCAGCAGCAGATCATCCGTGGGGCCGGCCAGCGCAGCGCCGACCAGCTCGTCCTCATCGCGCAGGTTGATCGCGATGATGCCGCCGGACCGGTTGGAGTCGAACTCCTCAAGCCGCGTCTTCTTCACCAGGCCGTTCTTCGTCGCCAGGACCAGATAGGGAGCCACCTGGTAGTTCGGAATCTCGATGATCTGCGCGATCTGCTCATCCGGTTGGAAGGCGAGCAGGTTCGCCACATGCTGACCCTTGGCCACCCTACTGGCCTCAGGAAGCTCGTACGCCTTGGCCCGGTAGACCCGCCCCTTGTTGGTGAAGAACAGCATCCAGTCGTGCGTCGAGCACACGAAGAAGTGGCTGACGATGTCGTCCTGCCGCAGGGTCGCCCCGCTGACACCCTTGCCACCACGTCGCTGGGAGCGATACAGGTCGACCTTCGTCCGCTTGGCGTACCCGGTGCGGGTGATCGTGACCACCACGTCCTCCCGGGCGATGAGGTCCTCCATGGAGACCTCGCCGTCGAACGGGATGATCTGGGTACGCCGATCGTCGCCCCACTTCGCGACGATCTCGCCCAACTCCTCCGAGACGATCCGCCGCTGCCGCTCCGGCTTGGCCAGAATGTCCTTGAGGTCGGCGATCTCCAGCTCCAGCTTGGCCAGGTCGTCGAGGATCCGCTGCCGCTCCAACGCGGCCAGCCGACGCAACTGCATGTCCAGGATCGCGGTCGCCTGGATCTCGTCGATCTCCAGCAGCCGGATCAGGCCCTGCCGGGCGTCCTCCACCGTCGGCGAACGCCGGATCAGGGCGATCACCTCGTCCAGGGCGTCCAGCGCCTTGGACAGACCGCGCAGGATGTGCGCCCGCTCCTCCGCCTTGCGCAGCCGGAACGCCGTCCGCCGCCGGATCACCTCGATCTGGTGCTCGACGTAGTAGCGGAGGAACTGCGCCAGGTTCAACGTGCGCGGCACCCCGTCGACCAGCGCCAGCATGTTGGCGCCGAAGGTCTCCTGAAGCTGGGTGTGCTTGTAGAGGTTGTTCAGCACCACCTTCGCGACCGCGTCACGCTTGAGCACCAGCACGATCCGCATACCGGTACGCCCGGAGGACTCGTCGCGGATGTCGGCGATGCCGGCTAGCTTGCCCTCCTTGATCAGCTCGGCGATCCGCTCGGCCAGGTTGTCCGGGTTCACCTGGTACGGCAGCTCGCTGACCACCAGGGCCGGCCGCCCGCGCTTGTCCTCCTCGACCTCGACCACGGCCCGCATCCGGATCGAACCCCGACCGGTCCGGTACGCGTCCTGGATGCCCGCCTGGCCGACGATCAGACCGTAGGTGGGGAAGTCCGGACCCTTGACGATCCCGAGCAGCGCTTCGAGGGTGGTCGGCTCGTCCGCCTCCGGATTCTCCAGGCACCACTGCACCGCCGCGCCGATCTCCCGCAGGTTGTGCGGCGGGATCTTGGTGGCCATGCCGACCGCGATGCCCTCGGAGCCGTTGATCAGCAGGTTCGGGATCCGCGACGGCAGAATGGTGGGCTCCTTGGCCCGGCCGTCGTAGTTGTCCTGCAGGTCGACGGTGTCCTCGTCGATGTCCCGCAGCATCTCCATCGCCAGCGGGTCGAGCTTGCACTCTGTATAACGCATGGCGGCAGCCGGATCATTACCGGGCGAACCGAAGTTGCCGTTGCCGTCGACCAGGGGGTAGCGCAGCGACCAGGGCTGGGCCATCCGGACCAGGGCGTCGTAGATGGCCGAGTCGCCGTGCGGGTGGAACTGGCCCATCACGTCGCCGACGACCCGGGAGCACTTCACGTAGCCGCGGTCGGGCCGGTAGCCCGAGTCGAACATGGCGTAGAGGATCTTGCGGTGGACCGGCTTGAGCCCGTCCCGGACGTCCGGCAACGCCCGCCCGACGATCACGCTCATCGCGTAGTCGAGGTAGGAGCGCTGCATCTCCACCTCGAGCCCGACCGGCTCGATCCGGTCGTGCGAGACGACGGCGGCCAGTGCCTCGGGGACCTCGGGCTCGTTGGGTGTGGACTCGGGAGATTCGGTCACTGTTTACCCTTATCAGACTCAGAGTCGTACTTGTGCTGTGGATAACAGCTGTGGATAGCGGCCAAGCTGTGGATAACTCTGTGGACCGACGGCCGGCGCGGATCGACTCCGGCCGGCCGCCGGGCCGCTCAGATGTCCAGGAAGCGGACGTCCTTGGCGTTGCGCTGGATAAATGAGCGGCGCGCCTCGACGTCCTCACCCATCAGCACGCTGAACAGCTCGTCGGCGGTCGCCGCGTCGTCCAGGGTGACCCGGCGCAGGGTACGGGTGGCCGGGTTCATCGTGGTCTCCCACAGCTCCGGGTAGTTCATCTCACCCAGGCCCTTGAACCGCTGGATGTCGTCCGGCTTGGCGTTCGGCTTCTTCTGCTGGCGCAGTGCGATCAGCCCGTCGCGCTCCCGGTCGGAGTACGCGTACTGGGCGTCGTCACCCTTCTTGTTCCACTTGATCTTGTAGAGCGGAGGGGCGGCCAGGTAGACGTGGCCCAGTTCGACGAGCGGGCGCATGAACCGGAACAGCAGGGTCAGCAGCAGGGTCTGGATGTGCTGGCCGTCGACGTCGGCGTCGGCCATCAGCACCACCTTGTGGTAGCGCAGCTTCTCCATGTCGAAGTCGTCGTGGATGCCGGTGCCCAGGGCGGTGATCAGCGCTTGGACCTCGTTGTTCTTCAGCACCCGGTCGATCCGGGCCTTCTCCACGTTCAGGATCTTGCCGCGGATCGGCAGGATCGCCTGGGTACGCGGGTCGCGGCCCTGCTTGGCCGAGCCGCCGGCCGAGTCGCCCTCGACGATGAAGACCTCGGATTCGCGCGGGTCGGTGGACTGGCAGTCGGCCAGCTTGCCGGGCATCGAGCCGGATTCCAGCAGCGACTTGCGCCGGGCCAGCTTGCGCGCCTGCTGGGCGGCGATGCGGGCGCGGGCGGCCTGGGAGGCCTTGGTGATGATGATCTTCGCCTCGGCCGGGTTGCGGTCCAGCCAGTCGACCAGCCGGTCGTTGCAGACCCGTTGGACGAAGCTCTTGACCGGGGTGTTGCCGAGCTTGGTCTTGGTCTGACCCTCGAACTGCGGGTTGGTCAGCTTGACCGAGATGATCGCCGCCAGGCCCTCGCGGATGTCCTCCCCGGAGAGCTTCTCGTCGCCCTTGAGCAGCTTCTTGTCAGCACCGTACCGGTTGACCACGCTGGTCAGCGCGGCCCGGAAGCCTTCCTCGTGGGTGCCGCCCTCGTGGGTGTTGATGTTGTTGGCGAAGGTGTAGACCGACTCGCCGTACGACTCGTTCCACTGCATTGCGATCTCGAGGGACATGCCGTCTTCCTCGGCCCCGAACTCGATCACGGTCTTGTGCATCGGGTTCTTCGAGGCGTTGAGGTGTCGGACGAAGTCGGCGATGCCGCCGTCGTACTTGAAGGTGACCTCGCGCGGCTTGCCGTCCTCGTCCTCGGCGACCCGCTCGTCGAGCAGGTGGATGGTGAGGCCGCGGGTGAGGAAGGCCATCTCCTGGAGGCGCCGGTAGATGGTCTGGAAGTCGAAGTCGGTGGTCTCGAAGACGTCCGGGTCGGGCCAGAAGGAGACCGCCGAGCCGGTCCGGTCGGTGGGCTCGCCCTTCTCCAGCGTGCTCGGCTTGGAGTGGTCGTACTGCTGCCGCCAGACGAAGTCGTCCTTGTGAATCTCGACGGCCATCTTGGTGGAGAGCGCGTTCACCACGGAGACGCCGACGCCGTGCAGGCCGCCGGAGACGGCGTACGCCTTGCCGTCGAACTTGCCGCCGGCGTGCAGTACGGTCAGGGCGACCTCGACACCCGGCTTCTTCAACTTGGGGTGCAGGTCGACCGGGAAGCCACGGCCGTTGTCGGTGACCCGGACCCCGCCGTCGGCGAGCAGCACCACGTCGATGGTGTCGCAGTGTCCGGCCATCGCCTCGTCGACCGCGTTGTCGACGACCTCCCACACCAGGTGGTGCAGTCCGCGTTCGCCGGTCGAGCCGATGTACATACCGGGCCGCTTGCGGACCGCCTCCAGCCCTTCGAGGACGGTGATCGACTCGGCCCCGTACTGCTGATTTTCCTGCGCTGCCACCCTCGGCCACTTTCTCGCACCCGGCGTGCCGGCAGGCACGTCGGACGCGGGTTCGGCGGACAGGGCGCGACGTCGGCGCGCGGACCGGTACCTGGGACAATTCCGGAGTACGGGTCGAACGCGCCGGTCGCCGCGGTTGCCCGCGGATCGCGATCGGCTCGACCCGAGTCGGACAAGTTTCGCCGGCCCGCACCGGGCCCACGAAGCGTCGCTCCGCACCGGGTCTTCGTCTCACGCCAATCTTACTGTGCGCGGGCGATAGAACCACCACTCGGCACCCCTTCGCGCGGGCTCAGATTCACGTAGCGGGCCGAACCGCGCCGTCTGCGACTCCCCCTACACGCCAAGGCATGATCAGCCGATCTGCCGCGTGACGGCGATGCAGGCCGGGGGTCCGACACTCCCCGACCCGGAGCCGGTACCGTCCACGGCGGGCGTTTTCCGGCACCAGGGTCAACGGCCGGCCTTGATCTTTTTGGGCCGGAACCGGACGATCGACCCGATCAGACTCGACCTGTGCATGTGAGAGGTGGACACCAGATGGGGCTGGACAACGTCGCGGTCCAGTGGCCGCGGACCGGCCGCTTCTACGACCCGGTCGCACCGGCCGAGTTCGTCGACTTCGGCGACATCGTCGATGTGCCGGGGATCTCGGCGCCGACCGCCGCGCTCGCGGAACTGATCGCGAAGACCGGCACCGTCCGGGCGACCGCGTACACCGAGGTGGTGGATCTGATCCTCGGCCTGGACGGGGTGCTCTACGCCACCGAGGCGGCGGCGGAGGACGAGGACCCGGTCATCGACCCGGACGGGTGCGCCTGGATTGCCGGCGGCATCGAGCGGTTCGTGGCGGCGCACCGGCCGCACGGCGAGGCCGTCAGCTTCGAGTCCGTCGGGGTGGTGCTGCGCTCGTTGCTGGCCGACGGTCGCTTGGCCGAGCAGCAGCTGCGTTGGTTGGACAGTCGGCTGGAGGCGCTGCGCGACGACAGCGGGGCCGCGCCCCAGTGGACCTTCACCTGTGCGGAGCTGAGTGTGGTGGCGGCCTTCTACCGGCGCTGCGCGGACCGGGGCTTCGCGGTGTACGCGGACTCGGCGGCGCCGCGCCGGGCGGTCCAGCCGTAGGCCGCCAGCCGTCAGCCGTAGGTGTCGCGGGGGCCTCGGCCGCGTACCCGGCGGGGGCCCCGGGACCAGGAGGGCGCGGCCGGGCCGTGGATGTGCAGCTTTCGTACGACGTTGTGGCCGATCTCACGGCCGATCTGTTGCAATAGTGAGCCGGCGAGCAGGCGCAGTTGGGTGGCCCAGGCGGTGGATCGGGCTTCCACGGTCAGTTCGCCGTTCTCCAGCTTGACCGGTCGGCTGTGTTGGGCCACCTCCGCTCCGACGACCCGTTCCCAGGCGCCGAAGACGGTCGCCTCGGCGGCCGGTTGTTGCCAGCCGCGTGCCTTGACCAGTCGGTTCAGCACGGCGCCGAGGGGTTGGGGGTCGCGGGGGTCCGGTCCGGGGCCGGAGTAGCCGCGCAGTCGCCGTTCACCGCCGGCCCCGTCGGTCGTACGGCGGCGGGGCCGTGCGGCCGCGGCCCGGCGGGCCTTGGCCGCGTCGAGTACCGCCCGGGCCAGTTCCGGCCCGGCCACCCCCTCCGGCATCTCGGGAGTCCCGCCCGGTGTCCGGTCGCCGCCCTCGGCGGGGTGTTTCGACTCATCCGGCACGTCGTACCGTCCCCTCCGCCACCTCGTACCGGGCGCCCCGGAGGGCCTCGGGTACGTCGTCGGCGACCGCGCAGGTAACCAGCAGTTGACTGGCCCCACTGACCAGTTCGGCGAGCCGTTCCCGGCGGCCGGCGTCCAGTTCGGCGAAGACGTCGTCGAGGACGAGTACGGGTTCGAGGCCGTCGTCGCGCAGCAGGTCGTAGCCGGCCAGCCGAAGGGCCAGGGCGTACGACCATGATTCGCCGTGGCTGGCGTACCCCTTGGCGGGTAGTGGCCCGAGGCTGAGGGTGAGGTCGTCGCGGTGCGGGCCGACCAGGGTGGTGCCCCGTTCGATCTCGGCGGAACGTTGCTGCTCCAGGGCGGCGGCGAGCAGTTTGGCGAGGTTCTCCCGGTCGGTGATCGGCTCGGTCAGTTCGACGCAGGGCCGGTAGGCGATGGTGGCCGCCCCGCGCCCGGCGGCGACCGCCTCGTACGCCCTGGCGACGTGTGGGGTCAGCGCGGCGACCAGTTCCAGCCGCCCGGCGAGCAGTTCGGCGCCGTGTCGGGCCAGGTGGGTGTCCCAGACGGCCAGGGTGGACAGGTCACCGCCCCGGGTGCCGCCGGTCTTGCGGGCCAGGTACGCGGTACGCAGCAGGGCGTTGCGTTGTTTGACCACCCGGTCGTAGTCGGCCCGGACCCCGGCGTACCGGGGTTGGCGCAGCACCAGCAGGTCGTCGAGGTAGCGGCGGCGTTCGGCGGGGTCGCCCCGGACGAGTTCGAGGTCCTCCGGGGCGAAGAGCACCAGCCGTAGGGCGCCGAGCACGTCCCGGGCGCGGCGGGCCGGGGAGCGGCCCAGTCGGGCCCGGTTGGCCTTACCGGGCACGATCTCCAACTCGACGAGCAGTTCCCGGCCCTCGTGTACGACCGCGCACCGGATCACCGCGGCGGAGGCGCCCATCCGGACCAGTGGGGCGTCCGTGGCGACCCGGTGCGAGTCCAGGGTCGCCACGTAGCCGAGCGCCTCGACCAGGTTGGTCTTGCCGACACCGTTGGCGCCGATCAGGATGTTCGGTCCCGGTTCGAGGTCGACACCGACCCGCTCGTACGAGCGGAAGTCGACCAGTTCGAGCCGGCGGACGTACACGGGGCCGGGTGCCGGTCAGCGCTTGCGTACGGCGTGGCCGCCGAACTGTTGGCGCAGTGCGGAGACGGCCTTCAGGGCCGGCGACTCGTCCTGGCGGGAGCCGAACCGGGCGTACAGCGAGGCGGTGATGACGTGCAGGGGTACGGCCAGGCGGACCGCCTCGTCGACCGTCCAGCGGCCCTCGCCGGTGTCCTCGGTGTAGTCGGTCAGCTGGGCCAGTTCCGGGTCCTCGTCGAGCGCCCGGTCGAGCAGGTCCAGCAGCCAGGAGCGCACCACGGTGCCTTCCCGCCAGGACTTGATCACGCCGGGCACGTTGGTGACCAGTTCGGAGGCGGTCATCAGCTCGTAGCCCTCGGCGTAGGCGTGCATCAGGCCGTACTCGATGCCGTTGTGCACCATCTTGGCGTAGTGGCCGGCACCGACCGGACCGGCGTGCACGAAGCCGTACTCGCCTTCGGGCTTGAGGGCCTCGAAGATCGGCATGAGTCGGTCGACGTGTTCCTGGGAGCCACCGACCATCAGGCCGTAGCCGTTCTGCCGGCCCCAGACGCCCCCGGAGACACCCACGTCGACGTAGCCGATGCCGCGCTCGTTGAGGCGTTCGGCGCGGGGGGCGTCGTCGCTGAATCGCGAGTTGCCGCCGTCGATGATGATGTCGCCTTCGCCGAGTACCTCGGCCAGTTCGTCGATGGTGGCGTCGGTGACGGCGGCGGGCACCATCACCCAGACCGCGCGGGGGGCCGCCAACTTCTCGGCCAGTTCCGCGGCGTTCGCGACATCACTCAGCTCCGCGTTGTGGTCCAAACCGACCACCTCGTGTCCGGCGGCGCGCAGTCGCTCGCGCATGTTGCCGCCCATCCGACCGAGGCCTACCAGGCCGAGCTGCATCTCGTGGTTACCTTTCGTGGGGTGCTGGTGCTCTGCGATCAGCGGGATACGCGGATCGGCATGATGAGGTACCGGTACCCACCGATGAGCTCGCCATCCTCGCCGGCAGGAGATATCACCGCGGGCTTGAAGGCGTCGACGAACTGAAGTACGGCGAACTGGGCGCCGAGGTTTGACAGCCCGTCGATGAGGTACTGCGGGTTGAAACCGATGGTCAGGGCCTCGCCGGTGAAGGTGGCCTCCATCGCCTCGCTGGCCCGGGCCTCCTCGGTGCCGCCGGCCTCGACGACCAGTCCGTCGGCGCTGAAGCTGAGCAGGACGGGGGTGGTGCGTTCGGCGACCAGGGCCACCCGCTTGACCACCTCGATGAGGGTGCTCACCGGCACCCGGGCCTCGGCGTTGTGGCTGGCGGGGAAGAGCGAGCGCACCGGCGGGTAGTTGGCGCCGTCGAGCAGCCGGCTGGTGGTGCGCCGGGTGCCGCCGGAGAATCCGATCATCCCCTCGCCGGCCGAGCCCTGGGACAGGGCCATGGTGACCTGGCCGCCGAGCGGCCCGAGGGCCTTGGCGGTGTCGTTGAGGGTGCGGGCCGGGACCAGTGCGTTGATGCTGATCTCCGGGTCGTCCGGGTTCCACTCCATCTCGCGCAGCGCCAGGCGGTAGCGGTCGGTGGCGAGCATGGCCAGGGTGCCACCGGACAACTCGACCCGGACCCCGGTCATCATCGGCAGGGTCTCGTCCCGGCTGGCCGCGACGGCCACCTGGGCGACGGCGGCGGCGAAGGCGGCCGCGTCGATCGTGCCGGCGCTTTCCGGCATCTCCGGCAGGGTCGGGTAGTCCTCCACCGGCATGGTGGGCAGGGTGAACCGGGCGCTGCCGCAGACCAGTTCGAGGTGTGCCCCCACCGCGGCGATGTCCACCGGCTTGCCGGGCAGGGCCTTGGTGATCTCGGCCAGTAGGCGGCCGGAGACCAGCGCGGCGCCGTCGGCGTCGCCCTGCACCTCCACGGTCACCTGGCTGGAGACTTCGTAGTCGAAGCCGGAAACCTGCAGGGTGCCGTCGGTGACACGGAGCATCACGCCGGCCAGCACCGGTACGGACGGCCGGTTGGGCAGGCTCTTAGCGGTCCAGGCCACGGCCTCGGCGAGCGCGTCGCGCTCCACTCGGAACTTCATCAATGCCTCCGCGTCGACGTCGACGTCGTCAACTCTCTCATGCCGGCCGCTGCCCACTGACCCGCCTGGCGTGCGGTACCCCTCGCACCTTAGGGCGCGAGGGTATCGGCTGTGTGTCCGACCCCGTGGATCGTGTCGGTGCTGATGCGGTCTGCGGCAGCAATCGAGACGATCCACAGGAAGTCCAACGGTGATGATTGGTTTTCGTTCTTTTAGAAGAGATAACCCATCGTCTTCATCGCACCTGTGCAAACTGTGGAGAACTCTCGTCTGCCCTGGTCAGGGCGCTGCGGGCCGGTGGTTTTCTTGTGGACAACCCGGGGTACAACCCGCTGCTTCGTCCACAGGTGGTCTCCGCGTCCCCAGTTGTCCACCGTCGTCCACTGGTTATCCACCGGTTATCCACCGACTTTCTCCCCAGCCCTGTGGATCGGGATGGAGAGGATCGGGCTCGTTTTCCCCAGAACCTTCAACAGGTTGCCCACAGGGGGGTCGTGGGCGGTGGACAGAGTGAGCGGTTGTCCACAGGCGTCCACAGGCGTCCACAACCTTGTCCCCAGCTTTTCTCCACAGCCTGTGGGTAACCGGCCATATGCAGCGCGTGGTTATCCACAGCCTGTGGGCGACAAGTTGTGGACAACGAGTGGGCGCCTGTGGGGTCACGGCCTCGATGCTGTGGTCTACACCTCGTCGAGAGTCAACTCGTCGACACCAAAAAGCCCGGCCGGATGGTCCCGGCCGGGCTCCTGTGGAGACGTACGTCTCCTCTAGGTGTTCTGCTTGATCCGGTTGGTCAGCTCGGCGATCTGGTTGTAGAGCGAGCGGCGCTCGGCCATCTGCTGACGGATCTTCCGGTCGGCGTGCATCACGGTGGTGTGGTCCCGGCCACCGAAGGCCTGACCGATGCGGGGCAGCGACAGGTCGGTCAGCTCGCGACACAGGTACATGGCCACCTGGCGGGCGTTGACGAGCACCCGGGAGCGGGAGTGGCCCCGCAGGTCCTCCAGGCTGACGCCGAAGTAGTCGGCGGTGGAGACCATGATCTGGTCGGCGGTGATCTCCGGGCCGGCGCCGTCCGGGATGAAGTCCCGCAGCACCTCCTCGGCCAGCGACAGTTCGACACTGGAGCGGGTCAGGCTGGCGAAGGCGGTGACCCTGATCAGGGCCCCCTCCAACTCCCGGATCGAGTTCGACACCCGGGAGGCGATGAACTCCAGGACGTCCGGCGGGGCGTACAGCCGCTCCTGCGCCGCCTTCTTCTGCAGGATCGCGATCCGGGTCTCCAGGTCCGGCGGCTGGATGTCGGCCAGCAGGCCCCACTCGAAGCGGGTCCGCAGCCGGTCCTCCAGGGTCGCCAGCTGCTTCGGCGAGCGGTCCGAGGTGATCACGATCTGCTTGTTGGCGTTGTGCAGGGTGTTGAAGGTGTGGAAGAACTCCTCCTGGGTCCGCTCGCGGTTCTCCAGGAACTGGATGTCGTCGATCAGCAGGATGTCGACGTCGCGGTAGCGGCGCTGGAAGGCGCTGGTCTTGTCGTCCCGCAGGGAGTTGATGAAGTCGTTGGTGAACTCCTCGGTCGAGACGTACCGGACCGAGCGGGCGTTGCCCAGGGTGGTGGCGTAGTGCCCGATGGCGTGCAGCAGGTGGGTCTTGCCCAGCCCGGAGCTGCCGTAGATGAACAGCGGGTTGTACGCCTTCGCCGGTGATTCGGCCACCGCGACGGAGGCGGCGTGGGCGAACCGGTTGGACGAACCGATGACGAAGGTCTCGAACATGTACTTCGGGTTGAGACGGTTACCGCTGCTGTCCGCACCGGCCGCCAGCCGCCGGTCGTCGCGGGAGCGATGGTCCGGGCCACTGCGGCCGGGACCGCTGTCGGTGCCGCCGTCGCCGGGCATCGGGCGGATCAGGTGTTGGTCGCGAGGGCTCTCGCCGTACCGGCCGCCGTATCCGTGTGTGGACGGCGGGTCCACCCGGCCGGCCTGTTCGGTGTAGCCGAGTCGCTGGGCTGGCCGCCGGGCTTCACCCGGCCGGCTCGGTTCGACGAAGGCCGTACCGAAGAGGGTTTCCTGACCCTCGGCCACGGGCGGACCGGTACGCGGGCCGGTGGTGGCGTCGGGGTGGGGAGCCTCCGGTGCGGGACGATCGAACCGGTGGGGGTGGTGCTGCTCGGGAATGAGCGGCAGCTGCTGGCGGTCGTCGGCCGTCGCGTCCGGCGCGGCAGGGCCGTCGAAGCCGACCGGGCCGCTGTCATGGGCCCCCGCACCCGACTCCTGGGCGCTGCGGTAGACCGTGCCTTCGGTACGGCCGTCATCGGGCAGCCGAACGGTGACCGCCACCTGGATCGGTCGACCGAGTCGGCGGGTGAGTGCCTCGGTGATGGCCGGCCGCAACCGCGACTCGATCACGTCTCGGGTGAAGGCGTCGGGCACGGACAGCAGCACGGTGTCCTCGACGATGGCCCGCAACCGGGTCAACCGCAGGTACGCCCGCTGCTGCGCGGAGATGATCTCATCGGCGAGTTCATCCGTGGTCGCCGTCCACACCGCGGCAAGGTCGGTCGTACCGGCCACCGTCGTGCCACCCCCTCGCCTCTGCTCCCGGATGCCGCCGTCCCCCCGGAGGCCCAGTGCCGGGCAGGTGTGACCGGTAGCTCACCCGTCGTCCCACCCGGTCGTTCTCCACAAGTTATCCACAGCCTGTGTACCGACCGATTGTGGCCGCCTGCCGGGCGTGGGTCGGACCTACCCCCTGCCGTGGCCGGGTGCTGAAGCGGGGTTCACCGTGCCGAACGATTCACCACCGTGTCCGGTCTTGCCCCGCCGACGACATCCCGGACCTGGAGACGCGGACCGCAATCGGGCACGGTAACAGCGATGTCGCCGCGTCATCAACCGTCGACGCGCCTGGCGCCTTGTCGGTATCAGTGAAAACGGCCGCTTCGGTCCTCCTTCGCCCCAGGTGACCGTACGGGTCGGCCGGTTTGACGGTGATTGCACCCCGACCTACGCTGGAGGGGCTGCTCTCACGCCCTCTGCTAGGGTGATGGGTGCTCGCTGCCTGTGGGGGGCTCCCGACGTTCCTGAGATGTCGCGGAGTGTGCGCTCGTCGCACCCGTCCGGGCAGCACCGATCGAGGCCGCCATGCGGCGGCCTGGCCCACCATGACCTCGGCGATTCGTGCCGTGGCCGTCCGACAACGGAGAGCCTGACGTGAGCAAGCGCACCTACCAGCCGAACAACCGCCGGCGCGCGAAGACCCACGGCTTCCGGCTGCGTATGCGCACCCGGGCCGGCCGCGCCATCATCTCGACCCGCCGCGCCAAGGGTCGCGCCCGCCTGTCGGCCTGAGGCCGACCGGGCCCGCTCCCGGGGAACTGGCAGTCGTGCTGACAGCCGCGCATCGACTGCGGCGCAGTAGCGACTTCGCCGCAGCGGTTCGCGGTGGCCGTCGGGCTGGTCGAGGCACCCTGGTGGTGCACCTGACACTACCGACGGCTACCGGAGGTACACCCGACGTAGCACCGGAACCGGCACGGGGTGGCACGGAGGAAGACTCCGCGCCGGTGTCCCGTGCCGGTTTCGTGGTTTCCAAGGCCGTGGGCCCGGCGGTGGTCCGGAACAAGGTCCGTCGCCGGTTGCGGCATCTGGTCCGGGAGCGGCTCGCGGACCTGCCGCCCGGGAGCACCCTCGTCGTACGGGCCCTGCCGGCCGCCGCGGAGGCCACGTACCAGCGCCTCGGTGCCGACCTGGACGACGCCCTGAGCGCCGCCCGGACCAGCCGGGGACGGCGACGGTGAGCACCCAGCCGCCGATGGGTCCGCCGACCAGCGTCGGTGCCCGGATGCTGGCCCTGCCCATCATCGCGTACCGTCGGTGGATAAGTCCGGCACTGCCGGCCCGCTGTCGGTTCTACCCGTCGTGTAGCGCGTACGCCCTGGAGGCGGTCACCCGACACGGAGCCTTTCGGGGAGCCGGACTGACGGTCCGGCGGCTGTCGCGCTGCCATCCATTCAATCCTGGTGGATACGACCCGGTACCGGAGCCGGGCGACCGCCGAGCTGCCGACGTGACTGGAGCCTGAGTGTTTAGTCTCGACTGGATCTACTACGCGATCTCGTGGATCCTGCTGGCCTGGCATTCGGCCTGGGACGCCATCGGGGTGCCGGACACCACGGTCATCGGTACCAACTGGTCCTGGATCCTGGCCATCGTCTTCCTGGTGGTCACCGTCCGGGTGATCCTCTTCCCGATCTTCGTCAAGCAGATCAAGTCGCAGCGGGCGATGCAGGCGCTTCAGCCGCAGGTGAAGGCCCTGCAGGAGAAGCACAAGGGTGACCGGGAGACGCTCCAGAAAGAGATGATGGAGCTCTATCGGAAGGAAAAGGCCAACCCGCTGATGGGCTGCCTTCCGATGTTCCTCCAGATCCCGGTCTTTCTCGGCCTCTTCCACGTGCTGCGCCGGTTGAACCCGGACCCGGGGAAGACCAACAAGGACATCTACGGCTGGACGGTCGAGCAGTTCAACAGCGCCTCGGACGCCACCCTGTTCACCGCCCCGATCGCCAGCAAGTTCGGCTCCACGGCGGCGGAGCTGGCCCAGCTCGGCGCCAACGGCACCACCGTCAAGATCATGGCCGGGGTGCTGGTGCTGGTGATGATGGGCACCACCTACCTCACCAGCCGTCAGATGATCCTCAAGACCGGCTGGGCGGAGGATCCCCAGCAGCGGATGATCCAGCGCCTGATGCTTTACGGCATCCCGCTGTCCCTGTTGGTCTCCGGCGCGATCTTCCCGATCGGTGTGATCATCTACTGGGTCACCAACAACCTCTTCACCCTCGGCCAGCAGCAGTGGGTGCTGCGGAAGTTCCCCCCGCCGGTGACCGCGACCAGCAAGCCGGGCACCGGTAAGCAGCAGCCGGCGAAGACCACCGGCCTGTTCGGCCGCAGCAAGCCCGCCCCGGAGCCGACCAAGCCGGCTGCGCCGAAGGTCGCCGGCCCGAAGCCGGGGGCCAAGCCGGCCAACCCGAAGAAGGGTCGCCCCGCCAAGCGGCAGGGCTGAACCGTCCGGGCCGTCGCCGGGAAGCCGGTGACGGCCCGTCGCGTGACGTGCTGCCGCCGAGAGGCCGGCGCCGCAGGCGGGAAGCGCCGCGCAGGTCGCGGTGGAGGGGCGAGACTGCCCTACAGACGTGCCCGTGGGCACCGGCGAGGTCCCGCCGGCCCCGGGGAACCAGCGGACCGCAGGTCCGGCCGAGCGAGTACGGAGATGAACCGTGACCGACACCAGCATCCCCCGCGCCGACCAGCCCACGGACGACGAGCCGACTGCGGCGGCTCCGGTGGACGCCGAGCCTGAGGCGACCGAGGCGGCGCCGTCCAAGAGTGAGGGCGACCTGTTCCGGCAGAGTGAGATCGCAGCCGACTACGTCGAAGGGCTCCTCGACATCCTCGACTACGACGGCGACATCGACGAGTTGGTGTCCGGTGGTCGTCCGGTGGTCGAGGTGGTCGGCGGCCGTCTGCAGAATCTCGTCGGCCAGCGGGGTGCCACCCTCGAAGCCCTCCAGGAGTTGGCCCGGCTGGCCGTGTTCCGGCAGACCGGGTCGCCCAGCCGACTACTGCTCGACGTGGGTGGCTACCGGGCCGGCCGGCGCAAGGAACTGGCCGCGGTGGCGCGTAACGCCGTCGAGAAGGTCAAGGAGCACGGCGAGGCGGTGCGGCTGGAACCGATGTCCGCCTTCGAGCGTAAGTGCGTGCACGACGTGGTGAACGCGATCGACGGGGTGGAGAGCGAGTCTGAAGGTGTCGAGCCCAACCGGCGGATCGTCGTCCGCCCCGCGGACTGAGCGGGTGAACCGAGACGACCTCCAGGGTGTCCCGACCGGCCCGGGTGGTGCGCCGCCCGGGCCGCCGGCTGTCCGGCCTGGACACCGCGCCTCGGCCGATTCCTCGCCCGACCCGGCCGTGGCGGTGTTGCCACCGGAGTTGGCCGAGGCGGCCGGGCGACTCTTCGGTGATCGGCTCGACCTGGCTGCCGCGTACGCCGAACTGCTGGCCACCGACGGTGTCGTACGCGGCCTCATCGGGCCCCGGGAGGCACCTCGGATCTGGGACCGGCATCTGCTGAACTGCGCGGTGGTGGGTGAGCTGATCCCGACCGGCGCCACCGTGATCGATGTGGGGTCCGGGGCGGGCCTACCCGGGCTGGTGCTCGCCATCGCCCGTCCCGACCTGCGGGTGACCTTGCTGGAACCGCTGGCTCGTCGCACCGCCTTTCTCACCGAGGCGGTGGAGGAGTTGGGGCTGGACGTTCAGGTGCGGCGAGGACGGGCCGAGGAGGTCGCGACGGGACCCGACCCATTGCAGGCCGACGTGGTGACCGCCCGCGCGGTGGCGCCGTTGGACCGACTGGCCGCCTGGTGTCTGCCGCTGGCGGTGCTGGGTGGCCGGTTGGTGGCCCTCAAGGGCGCCTCTGCGGCAGACGAGATCGTCGAACACGCCCCGGCGGTGCATCGCCTGGGCGGGGCGGAGCCCGTGCTGCACCGGTGCGGCGAGGACCTCATCGATCCGCCCACCGTCGTGGTCGAGATCGCGCGAGATCGCCTGGTGGGTCCCGCGGCCCGTGCTTCGGTCAAGAAGGCCCGGGGCAAGAGGTCCCGCCCACAGCGGTGAGCGGGGTTCACATCCCACTCCGGGTGGCGGTCAATGTGGGTGTAATCCGGCGGGTTGCGAACCCAACATGGACCGGCCACGCCCATGGGCCGTAGGCTGACCGCGCGTCGATAGTGTTGGAGCGGGCGGCGATGGATCTTCTCTTGGCCTGCCCCTCCTGCCGGGCGACACCTCTGCGAGACAACGCGAGTGGCCCGGCTGACGGGTGCGGACCGACCATCCGAAGCGGGCAGGGATGACAGGTGCATGACGACGGCAGGTATGACGATCCGCGCGTGACCGGGTCCGCGAGTGACCCTGTTTCACGTGAAACCGAGCACCCGGGTTGGCGGCCCTCCGGGGCCGCGCAAAACCCGTCGGACCCTCAGGCGGGGGGGTCCCCGGCGGATGCGCCGTGGCCGAGCAGCGGAGAGGCGGCATCGGGTCGGGAGGGGCCGGACTCAGCGGCTCGCCCAGGCAATGCCACCCCGGAGGCGCGGGTGATTCCTATCCGTCGTAACACCTCCGCCTCGGCACGGTTCGAGGCGGCACCCTCGTACCAGCCCGTGCCGGATCCGCGGCCTGCATCCGACACGCCCGCCGGCCCCTACGAGCCGGCAGCACCTGAGGCCGCGTACGTTTCACGTGAAACCCCGACGCGCGAAGAGGATGACCCACCGTTGGCTATGGAGGCGATGCGCGCCGTGCAGATCCTGAATCCCAGTGGCGAGGTGACCATGCCTCGGCCGGAACGGACCCGGGTGATGTGCGTCGCCAACCAGAAGGGCGGCGTGGGGAAGACCACGACCACGGTAAACCTTGCAGTGGCGCTGGCCCTGCACGGCAACCGGGTACTAGTGGTGGACCTCGACCCGCAGGGCAACGCCTCCACCGGGCTGAACGTTCCGCATCACACCGGGGTGCCGGACGTGTACGACTGTCTGATCAACAGCGTGCCCCTGGAGGAGGTGGCGCAGGGGGTCGAGGGCATCCCGAACCTCTGGTGCGTACCGGCCACCATCGACCTTGCCGGCGCCGAGATCGAACTGGTCTCCGTGGTGGCCCGCGAGTCCCGGCTGGCCCGAGCCATCGCCGCTTACCCCGGGCACTTCGACTACGTCTTCATCGACTGCCCGCCGTCGCTGGGCCTGTTGACGGTGAACGCCCTGGTGGCCGCCCAGGAGGTGCTCATCCCCATTCAGTGCGAGTACTACGCGCTGGAAGGGCTGAACCAACTGATCAACAACATCAACCTGGTCCGCCAGCACCTCAACCCGCGGCTTGAGGTGTCCACCATCCTGCTCACCATGTACGACCGGCGTACCCGCCTCGCCGACGCCGTCGAGCAGGATGTGCGGAACCACTTCGGCGACAAGGTGCTGCAGGCGGTCATCCCCCGTAACGTCCGGGTCTCGGAGGCGCCCAGCTACGGCCAGTCGGTGGTGACCTACGATCCCGGATCGCGGGGGGCGACGAGTTACTTCGAAGCCGCCCAGGAGATCGCCGAGCGGGGCGTCAAGGAGCCGGTGGGCCGGAATGCGTAGTGCGGATGAGGCGCTGGGAGGCGTGGCATGAAGAACCGTCCTAGGGGCGGTCTGGGACGGGGCCTGGGGGCCCTGATCCCGACCGGGCCGGCACCGGATGCCGGTGCTGGTTCTGCCGCGATCCCGGCCGAAGCGAGCGCGGCGCAGGCCGTCGAGGTGGCACCTGCCGCGCTGTCGCCGACTCCGGCGATCGCTCCTGATCCGATCCTGACCCCGGTGCCCGGCGCACGCTTCGCCGAGATCTCGGTCGACTCGATCGTGCCCAACCCGAAGCAGCCTCGGCAGGTCTTCGACGAGGATGCCCTGGAGGAGCTGAAGATCTCGATCCGGGAGGTCGGCTTTCTCCAACCGATCGTGGTCCGGCAGCTTGACGACGAGAAGTTCGAACTCGTCATGGGCGAGCGGCGCTGGCGAGCAGCCCAGGCGGTCGGCCGGGAAACCATCCCGGCGATTGTCCGGGACACCCGCGACGACGCCATGCTCCGCGACGCGCTGCTGGAGAACATCCACCGGGCCAATCTGAACCCCCTGGAAGAGGCTGCGGCCTATCAGCAGCTGCTGGAGGAGTTCGGGGCTACCCACGAGGAGCTGGCCCGCCGGATCGGCCGCAGCCGGCCGCAGATCTCCAACACGATCAGACTGCTGAACCTGCCGGCACAGGTGCAGCGCCGGGTCGCCGCCGGGGTGCTCTCGGCCGGACACGCTCGGGCGCTGCTGAGTCTGGAGGACTCAGAGGCCCAGGAGCAGCTGGCGCTGCGGATCGTGGCCGAGGGCCTGTCGGTACGAGCGACGGAAGAAATCGTCGCACTCTCGCTGAGCGAGGACGCCGGAAAGAAGGAGCCGAGCAAGCGTCGGGCCAAGCCGCACGCCCCCGGGCTGAACGATCTGGCCGACCGGCTCTCCGATCGCTTCGACACCCGAGTCAAGGTCGACATCGGCCGGAGCAAGGGCAAGATCACTATCGAGTTCGCCACGGTCGACGATCTGGAGCGAATCGTCGACCTCATCGGGGTGGACCGGAAACAGCCGGAAAGCTGAGGGCAACCGCCCGGCGACAACGGCCGCATCTTCTTCGGAAGGTGCGGCCGTTGCGCGAGGCGAGTTTCACGTGAAACCGCGCCGAAGACCGCCGCCTGAGCGCATGGAACGCTCGTTCCGAGCCGAGTGCGGGCCGGCAGGGTCGCGGCGGGCGGGAAGGCCGAGGAGCGTCGTCCCGCTGAGTGGCGCTCCGGGTTGAGTGAGGTCTGGCGGAACGAGGGCTGGACCGGAGTGGCGCGCCGGGTTGAGTGAGGGCCAGTTGGAGGGCCGGCACCGTCGTGGTCACCCTGAGGGCTGGGATGAGGGCCAGAGTGATTGGGAGCCAGTGCGGTGGGTGGTGGGGTGGGTGCCGCACCAGCGTCCGGGCGGTTCTCAGGGGCGACCCGCGGCGGTGGTCCGCAGCGCCCGACGCCGCGTCGAACTCCCTCGCCCGTCAACGGCCAGGCCGTTGGCGCAGGTGCTCGGTTTCACGTGAAACGGCACTCCCCTTTGTCCGGCGCAGGCGCGGCCTCAGGTCACCCGGGCCTGGAAATGTTATCCACACCCGTTATCCACAGCCTGTCGTCGTTTCACGTGGAACAAATACCGAAAGCCCTTGATGAAGCAGGGCTTGCCGGTCTGCCGAGACCATCGGACAGCCTGTGGATATCCCTGGGGACAACCGCCAGGGACGTCCCGAGTCGACGCCGACGCCGCCGGCTGAGGCGAACTCGATGCGGGTAGGGACAGGGGGTGCCGGACTCGGTTAGGGTCAGCCTCGTGCCCGACACCCCTCCCTCAGTCCCGGACTTCACCCAGTGGCCGTCCTTCCCCTTCGAGGGCGACCTGCGGGTCAAACGCCTCAACGATCCCGTTCCGGTCGAGCCGCCCCGCAAGGGCGAGGCGCACCGGGAATGCACCGCCTGCCAGGCGCCCGACGACGCCTACATCTGGGTCGGTGAGCGGTGGCGGGTACGCGCGATGGACCGTCCCACCGGCCTGCCGATGGTCCTCATCCTGGAATCCCGATCCCATCTGGACCTGGGGGACCTACCCAACCTGCTCGCCGCCGAGCTGGGTGTGATGACCGTCCGACTGGAACGCGCCATCCGGTCCCTGGACGGGGTGGCCCGGGTCCATGTCAACCGCTGGGGTGACGGCTCGGCCCACCTGCACATGTGGTTCCTCGCCCGCCCGTACGGGCGGCTTCAGTTGCGGGGCACCTTCCTCTCCCTCTGGGATTCGATTCTGCCGCCCATCTCGGAGGGGAGGTGGCGGGAGAACCTGGCCATGGTCGCCGCCTGGCTGGCTGAGTTCGGTGGACGCCCGCTGGCCGAGCCGCCCCGTATTCAGTGGCAGGCACCGTCCAGCATCGCCGCGCAGTCGGCCCCGGCCAAGGGTGAACCGACTGAGGGCGGGTCGCTGCTGGACGCCATCGGGGAGACCGCGGAGCCTCCCGACGCGCCGGGCGGAGTGGTCGAGCATTCCGCTGAGGCACCGACCACCACCCCCTCAGCCGAGGCGGCCGAGGTGCCACCGCAGCGCAGCATTCCGGAACAGGAGGCTGGGTCCGACGCGGAGGAAGTCCCGGCCGAGCCGGGACAACAGCCGGCCGAGGAGGCCGATGCGGTGACCCCGGCCGGGCCTACCGCGGGGAATGAGAATTCGACCCCCGGCCCGTAGGGATGAGCGAACGGCCCCGGCAGGCACCAGCGAACCCGCGCCCGCAGGCGTAGGTCAACGGCCCCGGCAGGCGCGAGCTAACGGCGTGAGGAGCCGCCCAGGCCGAGCGGGCAGGCAATCGGGTACCCGGGCCAGAGGGCCGTCGAGCTGGCCCAGGAGCCCAGGCTGTAGCCGGGACGCCGTGCCGTAGCTGGCGTGCTGCGGCTGGCGTGCTGCGGCTGGCGCGCTGCTCGCGCGGTAGCGGGTCAGCGGCGAGCTGCGGCGCGGGCGACCAGGGAGCCGATCATCCGGCCGAAGTTCAGCCCGGCAGCCTGCACGGCCAGTGGCAGCAGCGAGGTCTCCGTCATCCCCGGGGAGACGTTGACCTCCAGCACATGCGGATGCCCGGCCGAGTCGACGATCAGGTCCACCCGGCTGAGGTCGCGTAGCCCGAGTGCCGTGTGGGCGGCGAGCGCTACCTGGCCCACCGCCTCGGCGACGGCCGGTTCCAGTCGTGCGGGGGTGTACCAGGTGGTCCGGCCGGCGGTGTAGCGCGCCGCGTAGTCGTAGACGCCGTTGCGTGGCACGATCTCGACCGGCGGCAGAGCCTGGGGCCCGTCACCCAGGTCGATGACGGAGACCGCGACGTCCATGCCGGGCACGTACCGCTCCACGAGCGCGGTGGGGTCGTACGCGAAACAACCGACCATGGCGGCCGGCAGCGACCCTGCGTCCCGGACCACGGCGGCGCCCAGGCCGGAGCCGCCCTGGGCGGGCTTGACCATCAACGGCAGTCCCAGCCGGTCGACGATGCGATCCAGCACCGCCACTGCACCCAGCTCGCTGAACCGGTCGTGAGGTAGCGCCACCCAGTCCGGGGTGGCGATGCCGGCCTCCCGGAGCACGGCTTTGGCCGAGGGCTTGTCCCAGGCCAGGCGGGAGGCCCGGGCGTCGCATCCGACGTACGGGACGCCGCAGAGGTCGAGCACCCCGCGCAGCGAGCCGTCCTCGCCCGTGGCTCCATGCAGGGCGATCACCATGGCGTCCGGCGGATCGGCGGCCAGCGCCGGCAGTAGCGCCACGTCGGCGTCGCGCAGTTCGGCCTGTACCCCGACCGACCGCAGGGCGTCCAGCACCCGGCGGCCCGAGCGCAGCGACACGTCCCGTTCGTACGACAGGCCACCGGCCAGGACGACCACGTGCAGGTCTTCGGCGGTGGGACCGGACACGTCAGTTCCTTCGGTAGCGGCAGCACCCATGTCGGGCATCATGCCAAGTCGGGTCCCGGGGTGTCCGAGCCGGCCTGGCCACGCCGGGTGCCCGGCCCGCCTACCGTGCCGAACACCCGCCGCATGGCGATGTCCTGCTCCATCACGCCGGCCAGCCGGCGCACCCCTTCCCGGATCCGCTCCGGCGGTGGGAAGGAGAAGTTCAGCCGGATGTTGCCGGCCCCGTTGCCGTCGGCGTAGAAGCCGGTGCCCGGCACGTAGGCGACCCGGGCGGCGATGGCCCGCGGCATCATCGCCTTCGAGTCCAGCCCATCCGGCAGGGTCGCCCAGACGAAGAGACCACCTGCCGGGTTGGTCCACCTGGTTCCGGCCGGCATCAGATCGGCCAGGGCGGCTAGCATCGCGTCCCGCCGTTCCCGGTAGACCTCCTGGTACACCTTCAGCTGCTCACGCCAGGGCATGGTGCTCAGGTAGGTGCTGACGGCCGCCTGCGCGTACGCGCTGGGGCAGAGGATCTGGGCCTCGCTGGCGATGACCAACTTGTCGCGTACGGCGTGCGGGGCCAGGATCCAGCCCACCCGCAGCCCCGGGGCGAAGGTCTTGGAGAAGGTGCTGAGGTAGAAGACGCCGTGGCGGCGCCGGGCGCGCAGGGGTGCGGGGGCCGGTCCCTCGAAACCCAGCTGCCCGTACGGGTCGTCCTCGACCACCAGCAGGCCGGCCCGCTCGCAGATGTCCAGCACCCGCTCCCGGCGCTCCTCGGTCAGCGTCACTCCGGCCGGGTTCTGGTAGGTCGGAATGGTGTACAGGAACTTCACCCGCCGACCGGCCCGGGCCTGGTCCGCGATGACGGTCTCCAGGGCCTCCGGGATCAGACCGTCCTCGTCCATCGGTACGTGCACGACCTGCGCCTGGGCGGCCTGGAAGACACCGAGCGCGCCGACGTAGGTCGGCCCCTCGGCGAGTACCACGTCACCCGGGTCCAGGAAGAGTCGGGCCACCAGGTCGAGGGCCTGCTGCCCTCCGACGGTCACCACCACGTCGTCCGGTGAGGCCCCGCAGGAGGCGTCGATGCCGGAGAGGGACATCACCTCGCAGATCCGCTCGCGCAGTTCCAGGGCGCCCTGGCCGATGCCGTACTGGAGGGTGGTGGTCCCGTGCTCGCTGCTGAGCCGGCCGAGCATCTCACCCACCGCGTCCAGCGGCAGCGCGGCGATGTACGGTGCACCACCGGCCAGGGAGACGACCTCCGGTCGGCTCGCGACCGCGAACAGGGCGCGGATCTCCGAGGCGGTCATCCCCCGCACCCGGCGGGCGTACCGGTCGGTGTAATCGTCGAGTGTCGTGCCGGTCATGACATCACCTCGATGCTGCGCAGACGGCTCCCGCCCCGGATACCCGGGACTACGGCGACCATGGCGGTACGGCGCGCCGAGTGCCGATCCTAGCCGCCGAACAGCGCCGACGGCTCGTGTGATTCTTCGCCCGTCCACATACCGGACCGGCCTGCAACCGTCCTGAGGTGGGCGTTTAGCTGTCCTCTCCCGCGTAGCCGATCGGCGGCGTACGATCGCTCGTCGGGGCGGGATGCGGCGGGTGGCGGCCGAGCCTGCCCCATTGCCGAGCCTAGTGTGGGGAAGCACTCAATGTCGCGACGTCTGGTCAGCCTGACCCTGGACACCCTGGAGGACCTGCCCCGTCCGTGCCGGCAATGTGTCTACTGGGAGCTGGATCCGGTTTCCGCCGACCGTGCCTGTGCGGCTGGTGACCCCGGCCTGGAGAAGGAGGCCTGGGTCTCGCAGACCCTGCTGGAGTGGGGTTCCTGCGGCAAGCTGATCTACGTCGACGGGATGCCGGCCGGGTTCGTCATGTACGCCCCACCGGCGTACGTGCCCCGTTCGATGGCGTTTCCGACCTCACCGGTCTCCGCCGACGCGGCGCTGCTGATGACGGCGAACGTAGTTCCCGCCTTCGCCGGCGGCGGGCTGGGCCGGATGCTGGTGCAGGGGGTCGCCCGTGATCTGACCAAGCGGGGGATCAAGGCGATCGAGGCGTTCGGCGACGCCAAGTTCGGCGACGCGGCCGACCCGGCGGGTGCCTGTGTCGCCCCTGCCGATTTCTTCCTCTCGGTCGGCTTCAAGACCGTCCGGCCGCACCCCCGCTATCCCCGCCTGCGACTGGAACTGCGGACGGCGTTGAGCTGGAAGTCAGACGTCGAGTACGCGCTGGAGAAACTGCTCGGCTCGATGAGCCCGGAGTCGCTGCTGCGCCCCGTGCGCCCCACCCCGGCCACCCGCTCGACCACCGTCTGAGGCAGCGGGCAGCGGGCAGCGGTGCGGGACGGCGGCCGTCAGTCGACCACGTTCCCGGCGGCCACGGCGGCCCGCAGTTCGCTGACATCGAGGGATCCGGTCGGTACGTCCCGTTCGTCCGGTAGATACATCCGTTGCACCCCCGCCACGATCGCCTCGACCAGGGTGTCCCGGAACCGGGGTTCGATCAGCCGGGCGCGATCCGTCGGTGAGGTGAGGTAGCCGACCTCGATGCGTACCGCCGGCATCCGGGTGAGTCGCAGCAGGTCCCATGCCTTGGCGTGGGTACGGCAGTCCCGCAGCCCGGTACGAGCCACGATCTCCCGCTGCACCAGCCCGGCCAGCCGTTCCCCGGTGGCCGAGGTAACCCCGTTGTCGGTGCCGTAGTGGTAGGTGGCGACCCCCTCGGCAGCCGGATTGGGGTGCTCGTCGGTGTGCAGGGAGACGAACACGTCCGCGCCGAGGGAGTTGGCCAGGTGCGCCCGGTCGATGTCGGGCAGGCAGGTCTCCGGCGCCGGTCCCCGGGTGAGCTGCACCCGGACCCCCGAGGCGGCGAGTCGACCCTCAAGCCGGCTGGCCAGGTCGTGCATCAGATCCGCCTCGGTCCACCGCAGGGGCCCGTCGGGTACGACCACCCCGCAGTCGGTGCCGCCGTGGCCCGGGTCGATGACCACCGTCCGACCGACCAGGGTGGGACCGGACTGCCGGATGGCGTCGGATTCGCGCAGCCACTGCGGTCGACCGCCGACCACCTTGCGGCCGAGTCGGCGTAGCGCCCCCATGGTGTGCGGGCCGCAGGTGCCGTCCGGGGTCAACCCCACCTCACGCTGGAACTGGGCCACCGCCCGGGAGGTACGGATGCCGTAGATGGCGTCGGCTCGGCCGGTGTCGTACCCCATCTCCAGGAGTCGTTCCTGTAGCGACCGGACATCTTCACCGGTGAGCGGCACCGGCACCGCGTGGTAGAGGGTGCGGGCCCCTAGGCGCCAGCGGGCGGCGTCCAGGGCCCGCCAGGTCTCGGCGCCGACCCGACCGTCGACGCTGAGCCCTCGGGACTGCTGGAAGGCCCGTACCGCCCGCTCGGTGGCGGCGTCGAACTCGTCGTCGTACGGGCCGGTGGTCTTCGAGAGGAGGTCCAGGCCGGTGAGTACCGCGCGGATCTCGATCACCGCGGGTCCCCGGTCACCGGGACGGATCGGACGCACGCACGACCCCCTCTGTGTACGGTCGGTGGCTGGCCGGGCCCGTCGGCGGCACGTGCACCACGGACGAGGACCAGGTGGTCACCGGCCTCCGGCGGCCTCCCGGTTCGAGGTTATGCGCTGGCGATCCGCAGGGATGCAAAACGCCTCGACCCCGTGCCGGCGGGCCGGGCACGGGGTCGAGGCAGCGGTGCTGCGAAGCTCAGAGGGCCGACTGGATCAGCTTGACCAGCTCGCCCTTGGGCTTGGCGCCGGCGATCGACTGCACCGGCTGGCCGTTCTTGAAGACGGTGAGGGTCGGCACCGACATCACCCGGTAGGCGCGGGCCGTCTCCGGGTTCTCGTCGATGTTGAGCTTGACGATGCTGACCTGGTCGCCCATCTCAACGGCGATCTCTTCCAGCAGCGGCGACACCTTGCGGCACGGTCCGCACCATTCAGCCCAGAAGTCCACCAAGACCGGCTTGTCGGACTGGAGTACGTCGACAACGAAACTAGCGTCGGTGACCGACTTGGTTGCTCCCACTGTTTGGCTCCTCCTGCATCGGTGTGTCTCGTTCAGCCCTGAGGCAGCGTGGCGATGAAGCGTTCTGCGTCGAGTGCGGCGGCGCAACCGGTGCCGGCTGCGGTGATGGCCTGCCGGTAGGTGTGGTCGACCAGGTCACCGGCGGCGAAGACACCCGGGATGTTGGTCCGGGTGCTCGGTGACTCGACCTTCACGTACCCCTCGTCGTCCATCTCCACCTGCCCGCGGAACAGTTCGCTGCGGGGGTCGTGGCCGATCGCCACGAAGACGCCGGTGACGTCGAGCACCTTGGTCTCGCCGGTGTGCACATTGCGGACCCGGGCCCCGGTGACCTTGCCGTCCGCGCCGAGGATCTCCTCCACCACGGAGTTCCACTCGACCTTGATCTTGTCGTTGCTCAGCGCGCGCTCGGCCATGATCTTGCTGGCCCGGAAGGAGTCCCGGCGGTGGATGATGGTCACCGACTCGGCGAAACGGGTGAGGAAGTCGGCCTCCTCCATCGCGGAGTCACCGCCGCCGACCACCACGATGTGCTGGTTACGGAAGAAGAAGCCGTCGCAGGTGGCGCAGGAGGAGACACCGTGGCCCAGGTACTCCTGCTCACCCGGTACGCCCAGCGGACGCCAGGCGGAGCCGGTGGCGAGGATGACCGCCCTGGCCCGGTAGGCGCTCTCGCCGACCCAGACGGTGCTTACCGCGCCCGGGTGGCCGGTGTCGGTCAACTCGACCCGGGTGACGTCATCGGTGAGGAACTCCGCGCCGAACCGCTCGGCCTGCTTGCGCATGTTGTCCATCAGCTCGGGGCCGAGAATGCCGTCGGCGAAGCCGGGGAAGTTCTCCACCTCGGTGGTGGTCATCAGTGCGCCGCCGGACTGGACGCCCTCGATGATCAAAGGCTTGAGGTTGGCACGGGCGGCGTAGACCGCCGCGGTGTAGCCGGCCGGCCCGGAGCCGATGATGATGAGGTTGCGGACCTCGTCCACTGCCGTCTCCCAATCGTGTTGACTTAGTCGGCAGCGGCGGATGTGCCGATGCCGAGCCGAGTGCCGACGCGGCGGCAACTGACTTGCAGAACGTCATCGTAGGAACCGGGGATTCCCGAGCCGGTCATCCGGTGGGTCGCGTCACGGGGGCGGCCAAACTTCTCGCCGGCCGCGGACTCACCCTACCCGCGTCCGATAGCGGCTGTCCGAGCCGGACCCGGGGATGCCACACTCGGGACCGCTGACCCACGCCCAGCGGGCACCGGAGGCGTCGACGAAACGGATCACCAGCGCCGGGAGCCCTTGGAAGCGGGCGTACTCGATGTCCTCGAAGACCAACGGCCGGGCACCGTGTTCGGTGCCGATGTCGGCCAGGCAGGCGGTCAGCGCCGACTGGTCGTCGAGTCGGGCCAGGTCGGCGGGACCGGCCATCCGCTCGTCGCCGGTGTCCGGTGCCGCGGTACCGGCGAAGGTGCTGATCTTCGCCTCCGGCTCCTGCGCCAGTTCCTGCGGGGTGTAGTCCCGGGCGGTGTGCCGTTGCGGGGTGCCTTGCGTGACCGGGGCCCGGTGCGGTTCGGCACCGGCCGCGGCCTGCTCGGGGCCCTCCTGGCCCTCGTGCACGTACGGGCTGGTGACCGGCTCGTTCAGCGCGGTGTCCGCCGTCATGTCTCCGCCGGAGTCCGGCCGGACCAGTTGCAGGGCTCCCAGGCCGACGACTGCCGCGGCGGCGAGGGCTACCGGCCCGGCGACCCGGGCCCAGCGTCGGCTTCGCCGAGCCGGCCGGGTGGCCGTACGGTCTCGACCGGGTCGCGGTGCGCCCTCCGGACGGCGGCCCCCGAGCGGCTGGGCCGGCACCAGGGGCGGTAGCCCACCCCCGGCCGAAGCGTGGTCCACATCCGTGGCCGGGAACTCCGGGTCCGGCAGGTCGGGGCCGGCGCCGGCCGGCAGGTCAGCGGCGTCGAGCGCGGCGAGGATCCGGTCGGCGACGTCGACCGGCATCGTCAGGGTGGGTTCACCCCAGCCCAGCAGATCGGCGCGGACCTCGGCTACTGCCGGCGCGAGCAGCGCGTACGCCTGCGCCCAGGACGGATCCTGAGCGATCAGCCGGGCCACCTCGTCCTGTTCCGGGGTGCCCTCCAGGGCGCCGCCGAGGTAGTCGGCGAGCAGGTCGTGGTCGACCTCGCTGAACTCCTCGGCAGTCACGCTTCCTCCTGGTCGACATCCGGCCTCCGGGACCGTCCCGACCCCGATCGGACGCCCCGCCGGGCTTCCGGGTTCCCTCGGGTGACCGTCGGCACTACCGGGGCCGGCTCGTCGCCCCCGGTCCGCAGGTTGCGCAGGAGCACCGCCAGCCGGGCCCGACCGCGGGCGCACCGACTCTTGACCGTCCCCTCGGCCACGCCGAGGATCAGGGCTACCTCGGCCACCGGGTATCCCTGCACGTCCACCAGAATCAGCGCGGCCCGCTGCTCGACCGGCAGGGTAGCCAGGGCCGCCCGGACGGCCAGGGCGGTGTCGTGGTCGCGTACGGGTGCGGCCGGCTCCACCCCGCCGGTGCCGTGCCCCTCGCGCGGCTCCCGGGTACCGTCGGGCAACGGCACGGTCGGATGTGCCTGGCGTCGACGGATCCGGTCCAGGCAGGCGTTCACCACGATCCGGTGCAGCCAGGTGGTGACGGCCGCGTCGGCGCGGAATCGGTCGGCCGCCCGGTGCGCCGACAACATGGCGTCCTGGAGGGCGTCGGCGGCCTCCTCGCGGTCGCCGAGGGTACGCAGGGCAACCGCCCAGAGCCGGTCCCGATGCCGTTGGAACAGCTCACCGAAGGCATGGCGGTCACCGGCCACGTGGGCGCGCAGCAGGTCGAGGTCACTGACCGTCGCGTCCACCGCCGCTCCACCCGTCCGGCCCGAACCGGCACCACCCCTCGCTGTCGCCATCGTCAGGCCCGGTCGGGGCACCGGTCCGGTCGGACCCGGCTCATGACCCCTGGACCGTGATCTCGTTGACCCCGACCTTGTAGCCACTGCCGTTCGGGGGCAGGTCGGTGATCCAGAACAGCAGGTAGCGGTACTTCTTGTCGGCGTCGAAGCCGTTGAAGGTCATCGTCGTGCCGTCGTGCTCCTCGAAGGGCTGACCGATCGGGTTCTTCTTGTACGCCTTGAGGATCTCGTCGTCGCCCTTGTTGGTCGAGGGCTGGTCGATGGTGCCGGTGAGCAGTTCCGCAGAGGCACCGGTGTCGGAGAGGTTCACCTGCACCGACTTGACGGTGTGCTCGCCACCCAGGTCGATCCAGACGCCCATGCCGCGCTTGTAGTTGCCGAAGTTGCTGGTACCGCGGTAGGTCTGGGTCGACCAGCCTTCGTCCCGGTTGCCGTCGAACACCTTCTCGGCGTCACGGACCTCGGCCCGGTCCCGGCTGTCCGGGTCGATGATCCGGGCCGCACTGATCTTCAGATTCCGGACCGCGGGTGCTGCGGGTTCCTCACTCAGCGGCGCGCTGGAACTGGGGGCGGCGACCGGGCTGGTCTGTGGCTTGTCCTCGTCGTCGCCGAGGGTGCTGATGCCGATGAGCAGGCCCACCAGGGCTACCGCGAGCAGGCCCGCGATGCCCAGGGCGACCTTGCGGCCACCGGCGGCGGCCAGGGGCGAGGGCTCCTCACCGGTCTCGGCGGCGAAGCGCAGCGGACCGTGGGTGTCCAGGTAGTCGTCCTCGGGCACGTCGAGCCGGGCCAGTTCCGCCGCCAGGACGTCCGAGGACGGCGGGGCGGTGTCGGCGTCGAGCAGATCCATGGTGAGGTCGTCCAGGTAGGCCGGCACCCCGGCCCGGACCTGACGGGGAGCCGCCGCCGCACCGTTGGCGTCCCGCACCGCGTCGGGGATTCCCGCCCTGCCGTGCCCGGCGGTGGCGCCTCGCAGCGGTGCCTCGGTGTGCGGCCAGTAGCCGGTCAGGGCGAAGTAGAGGAGGCCGCCGACCGCTCGGACATCGTTCTCCTGGCTGTCGGCGCCGTCGGTACGGGCGTCGGCCAGCACCACCCGGCCGTCATCGCTGATCATCACGGTGCCCGGGTGCACGTTGCCGTGCACCATGCCGGTGGCGTGTACGGACGCCAGAGCGCTGGCGACCGCGTTGCCGACGGCGGTGGCCCGCGCGGCGTCCAGGGGGCCGTCGGAGACCAACTCCCGTAGCGACTGACCATCGACCCACTCGCGTACCACGTAGGCCCGCTCGGCCTCGTCGATCGCGTCGTAGACCCCGACGAGATTGGGGTGGATGACCCGACTGGCCGCGACCGCGGCTTGGAGCATCTCGGTGGCGGAATCGCCACCCGGGTAGCGCATCACGACCGCTACGGGACGGCGCAGCACGACATCGACCCCACGCCACACCAACCGGCCGGCACTGTCGTTGTTGATGTGCTCGACCAGTTCGTAACGCTCGGCGAGGACCTCACCGGCCGTCGGAGCACCGAAGGTCATGACCGACGGAGTGGTCTCGTCCGCGTCCTGACCCTCGCCGACCTGGGTCACCCGTCCTCCCTCGGTGATCTTGTCGATCGATGGACCCGCGCTGCTGGGCATGTGACTTCCCGCTCCGCATTCGTCTGGCACGGGGCGACCGGTTCCGACGCGAGCCGGTGCCTGCCGTACCCGTCGAGAGCGACCTTACCTGGATTGGCCGTCTCCCCGACATGTCATCTTCCCGCCGCGACCAACAGGGGAGTCCGCCCTACGGCGTACTCGTCCGGTTACGACCGATGTCAGCCACGTTGCTGGTACATGTACCAGCCAATCTAGAGGCCGCCGCCGACCAGCCGTCGCCGGGGCGGGACAGGCAGTAGGCGGTGGGTAAGGCGTCAGCGGGGTTCCCGTCGACCGGCCGAACACACTCCGACTTCCGGTTGGTTATCCACAGGCCGATCCGGTAGTTGAGCGGCGACGCGCGGAGTTATCCACAGGCCCATCCCCAGCCTGGTGATCCTCGATCACGCTCGGTGAATATCCGGCGATCAGCGCCCGAGTCGACGCCGGACCATGGCGACCACATCGGTGATCTCGGAGATCCGCAGCACCATCGCCAGGCCCAGGTAGGTACCACCGATCACCGCCCCGCCCACCACCAGTTGGACGAGGGCCTCCAGGCGGGTCGGCGTGTCGCCACCGGGCAGCAGGGCGACCACCAGCAGACCGACCAGGGCGGCACCGAGGGCGGCCACCGCCACCCGCCCCAGGGTGCGCACGATGCCGCCCAGCCCGATCCGACCCACCCTCGGCCGCAGCAGCCAGGCGGAGGCGATCGCGGCGGCCAGGTACGAGATCGTGTTGCCGATCATCATTCCGGAGGCCGCGAAGCTGGCCGAGAAGGCCGCGAACAGTCCGATCTGCACCAGCGCCCGCAGCGCCACCACCGGAATGTTGATCAGGGCCGGGGTGCGGGTGTCCGGCAGCGCGTAGAAGGCGAAGGTGAACAGCTGACTCACCGCGAAGGGCACCAGCGCCAACGCGGCGAACAACAGCACCGGGGCGGTCGCCCTGGCGTTCTCGTCGGTGAAGGCCCCCCACCGGAACAGGGTGAAGGCGATCGGGGTGGCCAGCACGGCGTAGCAGACCGCGATCGGGGCCAGCACCGCGGACACGGTGCGGGTGCCCCGGGACAGGTCGGCCGCCAGGTCGGCGAACCGGCCGTCGGCGGCGGCGGCGCTCATCCGGGGCATCAGGGCGGTGATGATCGAGACGGCGATGATGCCGTGCGCCATCATCAGCAACAGGAACACGTTGTTGTAGATCAGTGCCCCGGCCGCCTGCCCGCTGGTGCGGCTGAGCAGGTTGAACACCACGATCAACCCGATCTGGCTGACCGCCACGTAACAGAACATCCAGGCGCCCAGCCGGCCCAGCTCACCCAGCCCCAGGGCCCGGAAGTCGAACCGGAACCGCCACCGGAAGCCGACCTTGCGCAGGGCGGGCAGCAACCCGGCGGCCTGGACGGCCACCCCCAGCAGGGTGCCGCCGCCGATCAGCAGGATCCGCCCGGTGGTCATCTCGTCCGGGGCGAGGATGTCCGTGCTGAAGATCGCGATGTAGAGGCCGGCGGTGGCGATCACCACGATGTTGTTCAGGATCGGTGCCCACATCGGGGCGGCGAAATGCCCCCGGGTGTTGAGTACCGCGCTGATCAGCGCACTCAGGCCGGTGAAGAAGATCATCGGCAGCATCAACCGGGCCAGCGAGGTGACCAGCGCCTGGTAGTCGGCCGGTGCCTCGTCGCTGGCGTACAGCCAGGTGAGCACCGGTGCCATGGCGACCGCCAGCAGGGCCGCCGCGCCGAGGGCGACCACCGCCAGGGTGAGCAACCGCTGGGTGTACGCCTGGCCGCCGTCCGGGTCGAACTTGCGCCGACGCACCAGCACCGGGATCAGCACGCTGGTGAGGATGCCGCCGAGCAGGAACTCGTACACCATCCCGGGCAGGATCTGAGCGGTGGTGTACGCGTCACCGATCGCCGAACCGAGCGCGGCGGTGATCGCCAAGGTACGCAGGAAACCCGTACCCCGGCTGACCAGGCTGCCGATGGCCATGACCGCGCTGTTGGTCGCGGCGCTGCTCTCGGCTACCTGCTCCGGAGGTGGGGCGACCGACTCGGCGGCGGGTTGGTTGAGGGGATCGGCGGAGATGAACGTCGCGCCGTCACCCGGCCGGCCGCCGGGCGCACCGTCGCGCTGGGCATTCGCGCTGCGGTAGAGCCCGCCGCTCATCAGTGCCTCCAAGGAGTAGGCCGGAGCCGGCACCGGCCCGCACGTTCCAAACCTTAGTAAACCCCGGCCCGCTTCCCGCGCCCGGCGGAGGAGATGCCCGTCAGGACCGATAGGCTGCTGATCCGATGTCCGACGCCGCCGCATCCCACGCCACCGACCGCCGCGAACTCAGCGCCGCTCAGCGCAACGCCGTCGCCGAACTGCTCCGGGTCTCCCCGGTCGCCGACGAGTTGGGCCGCCGGTTCGCCGCCGCCGGTCACGAACTGCATCTCGTGGGCGGTTCGGTACGTGACGCCCTGCTCGGCCGCCTCGGCGAGGATCTCGACTTCTGCACGGATGCGCACCCGGATCAGACCCTGGGCATCCTGCGCGGCTGGGCCGAGGCGATCTGGGAGACCGGACGCGAGTTCGGCACCATCGGCTGCCAGCGCGACGGCCTGCGGCTGGAGATCACCACCTTCCGCGCCGAGTCGTACGACCAGGTCAGTCGCAACCCGCTGGTCGAGTACGGCACCAGCCTGACCGAGGACCTGCGGCGGCGGGACTTCACCATCAACGCGATGGCGGTGAGCCTGCCGGATCACCGGTTCACCGATCCGCACGGCGGCCTGGCGGACCTGGCGGCCAAGGTGGTGCGTACCCCGGGCACCCCGGCGGAGTCCTTCGGCGACGACCCCCTGCGGATGCTGCGGGCCGCCCGCTTCGCCGCCCAACTGCGCTTCGCGGTCCACCCGGACGTGTACGCGGCGATGACCCGGATGGCGGCCGACCTGGACCGGATCACCGCCGAGCGGATCCGGGACGAGTTCACCAAGCTGCTCTGTGCCGCCGACCCGATCACCGGGCTGCGCCTGCTGGTCGACACCGGGCTGGCCGAGCGCTTCCTGCCGGAGTTGACCGGCCTCAAGCTGGAGATCGACGAGCACGCCCAGCACAAGGACGTCTACGAGCACACCCTTACGGTGGTGCGCAACGCCATCTCGTACGAGCAGGACGGTCCGGACTTCATCCTGCGGATGGCCGCGTTGATGCACGACGTCGGCAAGCCGGCGACCAAGGCGGTCGGCTCCGACGGCCGGGTCAGCTTCCATCACCACGAGGTGGTCGGGGCCCGGCTGACCAAGGCGCGGATGAAGGCCCTGCGCTACCCGAAGGACATCACCGCCAAGGTCACCGCCCTGGTCGCGCTGCACCTGCGCTTCTACGGGTACGGCCGGGGCGAGTGGACCGACTCGGCGGTACGCCGGTACGTCACCGACGCCGGTGACCTGCTGTCCCGGCTGCACAAGCTGACCCGGTCGGACTGCACCACCCGCAACCGGCGCAAGGCGGCCCAGTTGGCGGCGGACTACGACGCCCTGGAGGAGCGGATCGCCCGGATCGCCGCCGAGGAGGACCTGGCCCGGGTCCGCCCCGACCTGGACGGCAACGCGATCATGGAGTTGCTCGGCGTACCGCCGGGTCCGATCGTCGGACAGGCCTGGAAGCATCTGAAGGATCTGCGCCTGGAACGCGGGCCCCTGGACCGCGACACGGCCGAGGCCGAACTCCTGCGCTGGGCCCGCGAGCAGGGCATCGGTAGCTGACGGTCGCCCCGCCCGCATCGGCTGGGGTCGTCCTGGATCGACGGTCGCTACGACGAAACGCCCACGTTCCGACCAAACGGTGGAACCGGAGCTTGCGCGGTTCATTCATGATGTTGGAGCGTCCCTACTCGCGTAGTGGACAATTCCATTGCCCGTTCGACCGCTGATGACGGTCGACGACAAACGGGGAGATCGCCTAGTGAAACGACGTGGCGTACTGCGCCGCACGGCGGTAGCGGGGCTTGCCCTCGCCACCGCCTCCTCCATCCTGACCGTCGCCACCGGCGGCGTCGGAATGGCTGCTCCCGCCGACCCGGCCCGCGCCGAGGTACGCGGCAGCGACGGCACCGGTGTCGTGCCGGGCCGCTACATCGTCGTCCTCAAGGACAAGAAGGCTGGCTACAGCGCGGCCCGCGCGCTCGCCTCGCAGCTCGCCCAGCAGCACGGCGGCAGCGTTCGGCAGGTGTACGAGAAGGCTCTCGTCGGCTACTCGGCCGCGATGAACCAGGGGCAGGCGGACAAGGTCGCCGCGGATCCCGCAGTGGCCTACGTGGAGCCGGTGCGCCGACTGTCGGCCAACGGTACCCAGAGCAGCCCGCCCTGGGGCCTCGACCGCCTGGACCAGTACACGGCGAAGCTGAACAAGACCTACAAGTACCCGAACACGGGCAGCAAGGTCACCGCGTACATCCTGGACACCGGCATCAACGTCAAGCACCAGGACTTCGGCGGCCGGGCCACCATGGGGTACGACGCGATCGACCCGCCGCCCCCGCCCCCGCCCACTCCGACTCCCACTCCCGACCCTGAGCCGACCGACCCGCCGAGCGGCGTGCAGGCCAACGCGAACGGGGACTGCCACGGTCACGGTACCCACGTGGCCGGCACCGTCGGCGGCACGAAGTACGGTGTCGCCAAGGGCGTCAAGCTGGTCGGCGTCCGGGTGCTCGACTGTGACGGCTACGGCACGACCGAGCAGGTCATCGCCGGTGTCGACTGGGTGACCGCGAACGCGAAGAAGCCGGCCGTGGCCAACATGAGCCTCGGCGACGTCGTCGCCATCCCGTCGCTCGACGAGGCCGTGAAGCGCTCGATCGCCTCCGGCATCACCTACGCGCTCGCTGCCGGTAACTCGATGATGGACGCCTGCAAGACGTCCCCCGCCCGGGTGCCGGACGCGATCACCGTCGGGGCGACGGACCGGGTCGACATGCGGGCCTGGTTCTCGAACTACGGCAAGTGCCTCGACGTGTTCGCGCCGGGCGTCAGCATCGTCTCGGCCCGGCACGACAGCAACACCGGCAGTGTGGGCTTCAGCGGCACCTCCATGGCCGCTCCGCACGTGGCGGGCGCCGCGGCGCTGCTGCTGCACTCCAACCCGACCTGGAAGCCGAAGCAGGTCCGCGACCGCATCGTCACCACCGGCGTCGCCGGGGCGGTCTACGACACGAAGGGCTCGATCGACCGGATGTTGACGGTCGGCTCGGTCACCTCGACCCGCAGCGGCTTCGGCTTCAAGGCCAAGTCCAACGGGAAGTTCGTCACCGCCTCCAGCACCAAGAAGGCGCTGGTCAACAACGGCAAGAGCCTGGGCACCTCGCAGCTCTACGACTTCGTCAACGCCGGAAGCGGCCTGATCGCGCTGCGCTCCAAGACCACCGGCCGGTACGTGGTGGCGCCGAGCAAGGGCACCAAGCCGCTGATCGCCAGCCACAAGACGATCGTCACGTCGGCGAAGTTCCAGATCATCAACCACACCGACGGTACGGTCAGCCTCAAGTCCAAGATCAACGGCAAGTACGTCACGGCGCCGAAGTCCGGTACCTCGTCGTTGAAGGCGAGCAAGACCAGCATCGGTACGTCGGAGAAGTTCACCGTCGACCGGCCGGCTCCGGTGATCAGCATCAAGTCGAAGGCCAACGGCAAGTACGTCGTGGCCGGCAGCAAGCCGCTGATCGCCAGCAGCAGCAAGGTCACCAAGTCGACGAAGTTCCAGATCGTCAACATCGGTGACGGCTTCTTCGGCCTCAAGGCCCTGGCCAACGGCAAGTACGTGACCGCCGCGAGCAAGGGCACCAAGCCGTTGATCGCCAGCGCCAAGTCGCGCGGCGTGTGGGAGAGCTTCGACTTCCTCGACTACAACGGCGACGGCACGGTCTTCTTCCGGGCCAGCGACAACCAGGCGGTCTCCGCCGGATCGGCCGGCACCAAGCAGCTGATCTCGAACAAGAACATCAAGTGGTTCGAGTACGAACTGGGGCTGAGCAAGGGCGAGAAGTTCACCGTCTCGGCCGCGTAGCACCACCCGCACCACCCGGCGCCCGCCGGAGTACCCCGATTCCCGGGGCCGCTCCGGCGGGCGTCGCCCGTTGAGCCACCCGCATCCGGGCGTCGCCCGTTGGGGCTCCCGCATCCGGGCCGCTCCAGTTGTTGGGGCGTCGCCCGTTGGGGCACCGGCACACTCGGGCCGCTCCAGTTGGGTGTCGGCTCGCCCGGCGTGGGTCGGTGGCCTCCACCACCGCCCGATGAAGATCACGCTTGATCTGGGATCGAGTGGCTTCCTCGGCTCGGGAGACCACTCGATCCCAGATCGAGTGCCAGTCGAGTGGGGGTGATGGGGCTGGCGGGCGGGTGCAGGCGGGCGGGGGGCGGCGGGTTGGTGGTCGAGTGGCCGTTGGGCGGGGGCGGTGGGGTTGGCGGGCGGGTGGCCGTTGGGCGGGGCGGTGGATTCGTGGATGGGTGCGGCGGGGGCGGGGGCGGGGTCGTGGGTGCGGAGTCGGGCGTCGGGGAGAATGGGGGGATGCGTTGGACGCTGCTCGACCTGCCGATCGGAATCTTCTGCGTGGCCACCGACGGTGACGCCGTGTGCGGGGCGCACTTCGGGCCGGTCGAGTCCGCGAGCGAGACGCCGGCCGGCCCGATCGCGGCGCGGGCGGTGGCGGAGCTACGGGCCTACTTCGCTGGAGAGTTGACCGAGTTCAGGACGCCGGTGCGGGTGCCGCGCGGCTCGGACTTCGAGCGGGCGGTGTGGCGGGAGATGACCCGTATTCCGTACGGGGAGACGCTGACCTACGGGCAGGTGGCCCGGCTGGTGGGTGATCCCGGTGCGGCACGGGCGGTCGGGGTGGCCTGCAACCGCAACCCGATCCCGGTCATCGTGCCCTGCCATCGCATCATCGGCGCGGGCGGCAAGCTGGTCGGTTTCGGCGGCGGCCTGGACCTCAAGGTCAAGCTACTGGAGTTGGAGGCCGGGGTAGCCCTGCAGCAAGCCTGGTCCTGACCGCCACCTGAGGGGACTTGCCCTGATGGCCGCCTAGGCCCCTGTTCCTGACGTGCGCGCAGCCCTGGAGCCCTGGGTCCTGACGTGCGCGCAGCCCGAGTTCGGCGAGGCAGGGCAGATCGACTCCGTATCGCCGTAACGGCGGGGTCCGCCGCAGCGGGAGACCGCCGTTACGGCGATACGGCGACGCCCATGAACACGGCGCGCGCCAGTGCGACGGTCGGCCAGGAGAGCGAGGCAGCCCGTCAGGAGCGACGGCGGGTGGGTCAGCCTGGGGCGGGGAGGCATCCGCCGTCGGCGACGCGGGTGCCGAACTCGACCGTGACCTTTTCGGAACGGACGCTGCCGAAAACGCAGGCCCGGCCGGTCCATCCGGAGAAGAGCAGCCCGTCGCCGGGGCCGAGGTCGAGTCGGCCCGGCGGGCGGACGGTCACATCCATCAGCCCGGTGCCGGCCACCGCCTGCCGTACCGTCTCCTCGCCGGGCGTCTCCTGATCGTCAGCGGTCAGCAGGTCGAGGACGTACTGCACCTGCACCGCGCAGGTGTGGGCGCCGCCGGCCGCCGCCGGATCCAGGGTGCCGCGCTGTCGGAAGGCCTTGTTGGCCGCCTGCTGGCGCAGGAACTCCTCCTCGCGCAGTTGCTCATCGGTCATCGGATGTCCGCTGCCGGCTGCGGTCGGGGCGGCCGGGGAGGTGACCGTCCCTTCGGGCTCGGCCCCTACCTCCGGCGGGGTGCCGGCCCCGACCGCACAGCGGGCCTCGACGACCGGGGTCGCCGACCCGTCCGGTCCGGCCGACGGGTCGGTGCCGGGCAGGGCACAGGCGGCCAGGGTGGACACGAGCAGGAGGCCGACGACCGCCCGCCACCCCACCCCGGCATCACGAAAGTCGTCGATGGACAGCACGGGGCTCAGCCTAGCCCGGGTCTGGTACGAGAATGCCCCTTCCGTACCGGACGGCGAAGGGCCGGGTCCGTGTGGACCCGGCCCTCACAGATGTTGCTGCCTCAGCGCTCGATCTCGCCGGCGATGAACGCCTCGACGGCGGCGTGCGCGTCGTGGTCGGCGTACTGCACCGGGGGGGACTTCATGAAGTACGACGAAGCCGACAGGATCGGGCCGCCGACCTTACGGTCCAGGGCGATCTTGGCGGCGCGGACCGCGTCGATGATGACACCGGCCGAGTTCGGCGAGTCCCACACCTCGAGCTTCAGCTCGGCGTTGAGCGGGGTGTCACCGAACGAGCGGCCCTCCAGGCGGATGTAGGCCCACTTGCGGTCGTCCAGCCACGGCACGTGGTCGGACGGGCCGATGTGCACGTCGCTCTTGGCCATCTCGTGCGGGATCTGGGAGGTGACCGACTGGGTCTTCGAGATCTTCTTCGAGATCAGGCGGTTGCGCTCCAGCATGTTCATGAAGTCCATGTTGCCGCCGAAGTTGAGCTGGTACGTGCGCAGCAGCTCGACACCGCGGTCCTCGAAGAGCTTCGCCAGCGCGCGGTGCACGATGGTGGCGCCGACCTGGCTCTTGATGTCGTCACCGACGATCGGCAGACCGGCGTCGGTGAACTTCTGCGCCCACTCCGGGTCGGAGGCGATGAAGACCGGCAGCGCGTTGACGAACGCGCAGCCGGCGTCGATCGCGGCCTGGGCGTAGTACTTGGCGGCGTCCTCGGAGCCCACCGGCAGGTAGGCGACGACCACGTCGACCTGGGCGTCACGCAGCGCCTTGGCCACGTCGACCGGCTCGGCGTCCGACTCCTCGACGATCTCGCGGTAGTACTGGCCGAGACCGTCGAAGGTCGGGCCGCGCTGGACGGTGACGCCGGTCGGCGGCACGTCGCAGAGCTTGATGGTGTTGTTCTCGCTGGCGACGATCGCCTCCGCGAGATCCATGCCCACCTTCTTGGCGTCGACATCGAACGCCGCGACGAACTGCACGTCCGAGACGTGGTAGTCGCCGAAGGTGACGTGCATGAGACCCGGGACGCGGTCGTTCGGGTCGGCGTTCCGGTAGTACTCGACGCCCTGCACGAGGGACGAGGCGCAGTTACCCACACCGACGATGGCGACGCGGACGGAGCCCATCGCGTGTGCCTCCTTCTTTTCTGTCACGGCCGCTCTTTCCTGGACTCTCCAGGCGGAGGCGGGCTGTTGTCTTCTCGTCGGCCACCGGCCGTCCCGTCGTTCGGGACCGTCGGGGCACGGCCGGAGCGCTCGTTGGCGATGAGCTCCTCCAGCCAGCGGACCTCACGCTCACAGGCCTCCAGGCCGTGGCGTTGCAGCTCCAGCGTGTACGCGTCGAGGCGCTCGGCCGCTCGGCCCAGCATGTCGCGAAGTCCTTCACGACGTTCCTCGATCGTGCGGCGGCGACCTTCCAGGATGCGCAGTCGGGTCGCCTGGTCGGTTCGGGAAAAGAACGCGAAGTGCACGCCGAATCCGGTGTCGCCGTACGTTTCCGGTCCGGTCTGCGCGATGAGCTGGGCGAAGCGTTCCTTGCCCTCCGCGGTGATGGTGTAGACCACCCGACCTCGTCGGCTGGTCAGCGCGGGAACCTCCTCGGCGGTGGCGGGTGTCTCGGCGGCCTCGGCGATCCAGCCCGCCGCCTGCAGACGGCGCAGAGTGGGATAGAGCGAACCGTAACTGATCGCTGCCCGGATCGCCCCAAGCTTGGCGGTGAGCTCCTTGCGCAGCTCGTAGCCGTGCATGGGTGCCTCCTGGAGGAGGCCGAGGATGGCCAGCTCAAGCATCGGACCACCCTCCCCATTACCCTGTGCGTGGATCGCTAACCACACGATGTATCGGACCGATACATCGCACCGTAGCGTCTCGGTTCGACTGGGGCAAACCCCCTCCGGTAAACCCTCGTATCCGAGGTCTGCTGATCACAGATCGTGACGGTGGTCGCCTCGTCTGACGAGACCGCGTACCCTTTGCCGCATGCGTACGCAGCGGCAGGTCGTCGACTACTCGCTCCGGAGGCGAGCGCTGCTGCGTGAACTCGTCGCCGGTCGGGTCGGCACCTACGACCTGTGTGACGCCTCTCCGTACCTGAAGAACGCGGCTCGGTTCCACGGCGAGCCCACCGACCAGCGGTGTCCGATCTGCCGAAGCGAGAACCTCACCCACGTCCACTACATTTACGGCGACGAACTCAAGCAGTCCGCCGGCCAGGCCCGGACGGTGGCCGAGTTGTCGATGTTGGCGATGACGCTGCGTGAGTTCCAGGTGTTCGTGGTGGAGGTGTGCCTCGGCTGTGACTGGAACCATCTGGTGGAGCAGTACCTGCTCGGACGGGACGGACTGACCGACAGCGAGGCGGAGCAGGAAGCGGCCGGCGGGGTAGCCGCCGCTGCTGCTGGCGCGAACGCTCCGCGAAGGCGAGAGGCCCAACGGTGATTCGAGCGCGATCGGCCGGCCCCGGCCGTGAGGTACCTGGCCGGGGTCACCGACAGCTCATAAGTGCGAATGGTCCGAATGATTCGGATCTGATGCCCACTCCACGGCGCCCCCGTGCCGTGCGCGCGGGTGTCGCATCTCACGGCAAACCGGTGGCGGCGCGACAGCGCCCCACTGCGACGGCAGGGTGTGAGGAATGAACTCGTACGGTGATCCCAGCTCCTCGCGCGGCCGGGCCCGAATACCGGGCCAGGACGACCCGGGGCAGGCGGACGACGCGTACCGCGGCCCGAGTGGTGACCCGCGCGGAGTCCACTGGTCGACCGGACCGGAAGGTGCGGGCGACTCGGCTCGTGCCTCGGTCGGCGGGCGAGCCTCTGTCGGCGGCTCGGCGAGCGTTCCGCCGCCGGGTCGACCCGCCGGTTCGGCCTCGGTCGGTCGCGCCGGATCCGGTCGGGCCTCCGTGCCGGTTTCACCGGCTCCGGGCGGTCGAGCCTCCGTGCCGGTCTCACCCGCTCCCGGTGGTAGGGCCTCCGTGCCGGTCTCGCCCGCGCCGGGTAGGGCCGGTCGGGCCTCCGTGCCGGTGTCGCCAGCGCACGGTGGGCCGGCGGGCCGGGCCTCGGTAGGAGCTGCCGCCGTCGGCGCGGCGCCGGCCGGGCGGGCGAGTGTCGGCTCGGCCTCGGTGGGCGGTCGGGCCGCGGTGGCGCGGGCCAGCGTCGGCGGTCCGGGCGGGCCAGGCGGTCCGGGAGGGCCAGGCGGACCCGGTGGACCCGGTGGACCGGGTGGTCCCGGACGGGGTGGGCGCGACCCGAAGGCGGGCGCCCGGGCCCGCAGGCGCAAGCGGATGAACCTGCTGATCGCCAGCTTCGCGGTCTTCATCATGCTGGCCGGCATCGGTGTCGTCGGGTTCACCTACTACTCGACCAACGTGGTGCTGCCCAAGGAGATCCCGCTGCCGCTGTCCACCACGGTCTACGCCAAGGACGGCAAGACCCTGGTGGCCAAGCTCGGCAACGAGAACCGCACCTTCGTCACCATCGAAAACATCCCCCAGCATGTACGCGACGCCGTCGCCGCCGCCGAGGACCGGAACTTCTACCGGCACTCGGGTGTGGACTACAAGGGCATCGCCCGGGCCGCCTGGAACAACCTCTCCGGCGGCGAGAAGCAGGGTGCCTCGACCATCACCCAGCAGTACGCCCGCAACGCCTACGAGAACCTGCGGGACGACAGCTACGCCCGGAAGGTGAAGGAGGCGATCCTCGCCTCGAAGCTGAACGACCAGTTCACCAAAGACGAGATCATGGAGAACTATCTCAACGTGATCTACTTCGGTCGCGGGGCGTACGGCATCGAGGCGGCGGCGCAGACCTACTTCAACACCACCGCCAAGAAGCTGAACGTGGCGCAGGGGGCGGTGCTCGCGGCACTGATCAAGCAGCCCGTGGCCAGCGCCGGCCACAAGGGGTTCGACCCGGAGGTCAACCCGACCGAAGCCAAGACCCGTTGGGATTACGTGCTCAACGGCATGGTCGCGGAGGGCTGGCTGGGTGTGCCGGGTAAGCCCGAGCGCCCGGCCGAGTACCCGAAGATCCAGAAGGTCAAGAAGGACAACGGCTTCGGCGTGGCCTCCCCGCGCGGCAACGTGATCAACTACGTCCGCAAGGAGATGGAGGAGTGGGGGCTGTGCTCCAACTCCGGCGCCGCTGACAAGCCCAGCTGCCGCGACGAACTGCGCGAGGGCGGCTACCGGATCACCACCACCCTCGACCCGAAGATGCAGAAGGCCCTGGAGGAGATCGCCCAGGTCGGCCGCAAGGGCACCTTCCTGGCCGACCAGCCGAAGAACCTGATGCCGGCGGTGGTCTCCGTCGACCCGAAGACCGGCCGGGTGCTGGCCTACTACGGCGGCAACAGTGGTGCGGACTTCGACTACGCGGGCATGAACACCGACCAGAACGGCAACCTGGTCGGCGGTCACCCGCCGGGCTCGACCTTCAAGGTCTACACCCTGGCCGCGGCCATCGACGCCGGCATCTCGGTCAAGTCCCACTGGGACGCCACCCCGTTCACGCCGGAGGGCTACCGGGATCAGATCCGCAACGCCAACCGCGACCTGCGCGGGCAGTGCGACAAGTGGTGCTCCTTGGAGCAGTCGACGATCCAGTCGTACAACGTGCCCTTCTTCCACATCGCGGACAAGATCGGTGCGGACAAGGTCGTCGACTTGGCCCGACGGGCCGGCGTCCGCACGATGTGGGACGACGACTCGAAGCCCTTCGACCTGATGAAGAACAAGCCGGAGGACCTCGCGCCGAAGCACTTCGACCGGGTGGTCGCCTACGGTCAGTACGGGATCACCGTGCTCGACCACGCCAACGGTCTGGCCACCCTCGCCAACGGCGGCAAGTACAACAAGGCGCACTTCGTGCGGACGGTGGAGAAGCAGAACAAGGCAACCGGTAAGTGGGACAAGGTTCCGGGCACCGGTGAGAAGCTCAAGCCGCAGCAGGTGATCCGCCCGGAGGTCGCCGACGAGGTGACCGCCGTGCTCAAGGAGATCCCCGGCAAGAACAACGCCAGCGTGGCCAACCGTCCGCTGGCCGGCAAGACCGGTACCTGGCAGCTCGGCGACACCGGCAAGAACCAGGACGCCTGGATGGTCGGCTACGACAAGAACGTCGCCACGGCGGTGTGGATCGGTAGCCGCGACACCAAGAAGCGGGCCATCCTCGACCGGGGCGGCAGCAACATCAGCGGTGGCGGCCTGCCCGCTCAGCTGTGGAAGCGGTACATGGAGCAGGCCCTCAAGGGGTACGACCCCTCCGACCTGCCCAACATCGCCGGCATCGGAGACGAGGAGGCCGGCAACGGCATCCGGCCCGCACCCCCGGCGAACGAGGAGCCCGACTGCGAGCCGACGGACTTCCTCTGCCGGCTGGGCGGCGGCAACAACGGTGGCGACGGCGGTAACCGTGGCGGCGGCCGGGGCAACAACCCAGGCCCCCCGACCAGCCCTCTGCCCGGGGGCCCCGGTGACACCCGACCGGGTGGCGGCGGCGGCGGGCTGCTGCCACCAACGAGATCGACAGATCGGGATTAGACATCTCGCCCCGTGGGCGGCCGGACACCTGTCCGGCCGCCCACGGCGGTTTCCGGCAAGGGTTCTGCCGGCGGCCGGACGGCGATCTGTGATGTCGGGGCGGTTTCGGCTTCTACCCGGGCAACTGATACGGCAGGATGCACGGTCATGAGCACGAAGTCGACGCCGGGCATCGATGAATCTGATGCCATCGACCACCCGTCCCGCTCCGACGGCTTCGTTCGCGGGCTGTCCGGCCTGATCGGCGGTCCGCTGGGCGACCACGCCGTCAGCCGCGACCGCCAACGCGGCGGGCGGTTCTGGAACGCGGTACGGGTCGTCCTGGCGCTGACCTGCCTGACCCTCGTCCTGCACTGGGTGCAGAAATCACCCTGCCAGGACGGTGCCTGGGCGGACAACGAGCAGTACACCCGGTTCTGCTACACCGACGTGCTGGCGCTCTACTACGCCGAACGGCTCAACGAGGGCGCCGTGCCCTACCGGGATCACCCCGTCGAGTACCCCGTGCTGACCGGGTACTTCATGGGTGCCCTGGGGCTGCCGGTGCACGGCGTCGGTGAAGGCAACCCGGAGATCAACCAGGGGCAGTGGTTCTACAACCTCAACGCACTCGTGCTCGGTGCCCTGGCGCTGGCCACGGTGATGGTGCTGCTGTCGCTGCGCCGCCGACGACCCTGGGACGCGGCGCTGTTCGCGCTCTCCCCCGCGCTGCTGCTCACCGCCACCGTCAACTGGGACTTCCTGGCCATCGGCCTGGCCGCCCTGGGTCTGCTGGTCTGGGCGCGGACCCGCGACGGCCGGTCCGGGCTGATCCTCGCGGCCCTGTCCGGAGTACTGATCGGGCTGGGCGGTGCGGCGAAGATGTGGCCGCTGTTCATCCTGGGGCCCATTCTGGTGCTCGCCATCCGTGCCAACCGGGTGTGGGCCGCCGTGGTGCCAATCATCACCGCAGCGGTGACGGTGGTGCTGGTGAACCTGCCGGCCGCGATTCCGTACCGGGAGAACTGGAACCGGTTCTTCGAACTGAACACCGAGCGTCCGATCGACTGGGGAACCCTCTGGTACATCGCCCGCTACCTGGACGGCAAGTTCGGCGACCCGGCCGCCATCGGCCCGTTCCAGTGGCTGGATGCGAACATCCCCACCCTCAACTACCTGTCGTACGCACTGTTCGGACTGGCCTGTCTCGCCATCGGCGCACTGGGCCTGCTCGCACCGCGCCGGCCCCGCCTGGCCCAACTCGCCTTCCTGGTGGTCGCCGCCTTCCTCGTCTTCAGCAAGGTCTGGTCGCAGCAGTTCGTGCTCTGGCTGCTGCCGCTGCTGGTGCTGGCCCGACCCAAGTGGGGAGCCTTCATCGCCTGGCAGATCGCCGAGGTCGGCTACTTCGTCGCCTTCTACGGTCAACTGCTCGGCTCCGCGACCAGCACCCCGGTCATCCCGGAAGGCGTGTTCGTGCTGGCCGCCAGCCTGCGCCTGGGCACTGTGGTGGCGCTGTGCGTACTCGTGGTCCGGGAGATCCTGCACCCCGAGCAGGACGCCGTACGCCGCAACTATGCCGACGATCCCGACGGGGGTCTCCTCGACGGCACCCCGGACGCGCCCTGGCTCGACCGCTTTCGGCAGCGTCGAGAGGCCCCGGCGGCCGTCACGCCCACCCCGGTCCCGACGAGCTGAGCGTCCGGGGCACCCCGCCCGGGTGCCCCGGAGCCTCAGAGTCGGAACAGGACGACCAAGCCCATCTCCTCGCGGGTGATGTCCAACCCGTCCAGGGGCGCGTCGACACTGACCTCCCACGGCGTACCGGTGATCTCCTCGCGCAGCACCAGCACATTCTGTACGCCGAGGGTGCGCAGATAGTCCACGCTGGTCTGGTCCGGGAAGGTCATGGTCACCTGGCGGACGTCGTTGAGCTGGCGAGGGGTGAACCCGCTGCCGCCGTTGACGATGTCCTGGAACCGGGTGGTGGACCACAACATCACCGGCTGGTCGTGGTTCTGGCTGCTCGGCAGCACCAGCAACGGGCCGTCGACGGTCCGCATGGCAGCCGGCTGCTTCGGCACCACCGGATGCGGGGTGGTGTTCGTGCCCTCCACGATGACCAGCAGCAGCGGCAGCAGAGTGGCCAGCCGCAGCCACGGGCTGGGCCAGGACGGGATCCGCTCGGCGTAGACCTCCCGCACCCGCTGGGAGAAGGCACTCACCGCACCCGCCGCCAGCAACCCGAGCAGCAGGGTGGCCCAGAGCATCAGCCGACCGGGGGTACGGATGCCGTTCCAGCCCGGTAGATACTCGAACAGGGGCACGTAGGTGAAGTCGCCGCCGAAGAACCGGGTGCCCATCGACAGGATCATCGCCACCAGGACCCCGGCCAGCAGGAACAGGCGTTGCCGGATCGTCCAGATCGAGAAGAACAGGCCACCGAGGGCCAGCGCGTAGAGCGCGAAGCCGGGCAGCAGGGTCATCTCCGGATGCCACGGCAGGATGGCCCGGGCCCCCTCGTGCAGCCCACCCCAGATGCGGGACTCCCCCGGAGCGGTGACGAAGCTGCTGGCAGGCGGCGAGTAGGCGGCGATGTCGTCGATGCTGCGCTCGGCGTTCGGATGCAGTTGCGCCACCGTGAAGTAGGGCATGGCCAGCAGCACCCCGACCCCGGCGAAGATCAGCCCGCCGATCAGGTCGGCCGCGAACAACCGCTGACCGAAGGGCCGCTTCACCCGCCAGAAGATCCGCTTGGCGAACCAGATCAGCAGGGCCACGAGGACCGTGCCCGCGAGGACGTACGCGAACGGCAGACCGATGCCGAAGCCCAGGCTCAACTGCCAGGCGGCGACCAGCCAGCCGGTGTAGACCCAGCCCTCATGTCGGCGTTCGGGCCGGTAGCCGTGCCGCAATGACCAACCGTGCCCCCGGGCCAGCATGGCCAGGGCCAACGGAATACCCCCGTTGGAGATCACGTGCAGGTGTCCCGCCTGGGACAGCAGCCAGGGTGCGTAGGCGTAGCTGACCCCGGCCACCGCGGAACCGATCCGGCCCGCCCCGAGCTGACGCGCCAGCACGTACGCCCCGAAGGTGGCCAGCGCGTGGGCCAGCACGAACATGATGTTGTACCGGAGGAGGGCGTCCTCGGGCCCGCTCCCGATCAGCCCAGCCGGCGCGTAGCCGAGCAGGGTGTCGGAGAAGGCGAAACTCCACCGCTCCGGGAAGAAGGCGTTGGAGTGCCACAGTTGGGCCGGGTCGGTGCGCAGGGCCTGCCCCGACCAGGCCATCTGCCACGCCTGCAGGCTCGGGTCCCAGTAGTCGTGGGGCAGGGTGTGGCGGGGGTAGCGCAGGGTGGGCCAGGTCATCAGCACGGCCAACGCCAAGGAGCCGAGTACGGCCAGGGTCCACTCGTGGATCAGGAGCCGACCGGACCTGCGGGCCAGCCGCCCGTACCACCTGGGCACCGGCTCGGGCGCGGGCCCGAACGCCGCCCACGGATCCTTGTCCTCGGCCTTGTCCTTGCCGTCGCTCTCACCCTCGTCGGTCCCCGGCTTCTTGCCCGCATCGTCCTTGGGCTTCTTGTCCTTGCCGGCCGGCTTGCTGCCCGCATCGTCCTCGGGCTTCTTGCCCTCGTCGGTCGGCTTCTTGCCCTCGTCGGTCGGCTTCTTGCCCTTGCCGGTCGGCGGCTCCTCGCTCTCACCGGGCCCTGGTTTCTTGGCCGCACCGGTGGTCGGCTTCGTGCTCGTGCCGGGCTGGTCCGTGGTGCTGGTCGCCTTCCCCGAAGCCTTCTTCTCACCCTTGCCGGAGGGGGCCGTGGGCCCGGTGTCCTTGGCCGTCTTCGCCTCGCCCGGCTTGGCGGTGCCGTCCTTGTCGGCAGGCTTCCGACCGTTGCCGTTGTCGGGCCGTGCTGCGGTGCGGTCGGACTTCGGGTGCTTCGGGGTCGGGTCGATCTCGGCCGGCTTCTCGCCACCGGAGGTCGACTTTCCCGCTACCGGCTCGGTGTCGGGCTGCCCGTCGGCGGGATCGCTGCGGGGCGGATCGTCACCGGTGGTCGGCCGTGGGCTGCCGGAGGAGGACTGATCGGTCGTCATCGCACCGCCGTCTCCGGGTCGAGCTGGGTGCGCAGGAAGGCGATGTCCTCGCTCTGCCCAGTGGTGCCGCCCGGGGTCTCCACGATGACCGGAGCTCCCGCTGCCCGGATCACCGCCACCAGCAGTTGCGGGTCGATCGTCCCGCCGCGCAGGTTGTCGTGGCGGTCCCGACCGGACCCGAAGCCGTCCTTGGAGTTGTTGGCGTGCACCAGGTCGATCCGCCCGGTGATGGCCTTGACCCGGTCCACCAGGTCGAGGAGTTCCTCGCCACCGGCATGGGCGTGGCAGGTGTCGAGGCAGAAGCCGACCTCGTGGTCACCGACGGCGTCCCACAGCCGGGCCAGGGCGTCGAGTCGTCGAGCGCAGGCGTTCTCGCCGCCGGCGGTGTTCTCGATCAGCACCGGCAGTCCGAAGCCGCCCCCCTCCTGGGCGTAGGCCAGGGCCTTGCGCCAGTTGTCGAAGCCGGTCTGCGGGTCGTCACCGGCGTTGACATGCCCACCGTGGACCACCAGGCCCTTCGCGCCGATGGCCGTCGCCGCCTTGGCGTGGGCGAGCAGCAGCTTGCGGCTGGGAATCCGGATGCGGTTGTTGCCGGTGGCGACGTTGATGACGTACGGCGCGTGCACGTAGACGTCGACTTCGGCGGTGCGTAGCCGCTCCGCATCGTCTCGCGGCTGTGGCGCCTTCCAACCCTGCGGGTCGGCGAGGAAGAACTGCACGGCGTCGGCCGCTCGGGCAGTCGCCTCCGCCAGCGGGTCGGTCGGATCGACGTGGGCTCCGATACGCATGCAGGGGAGCCTACGTCGCGTACCTGACAGGCACGGTGACCCACCACCGGGTCGCGTCACCGTGGCTGACCGGAGTCGTTGATCCCGGTGGATGTCGACAACTGCAATCCGGTCGGTAGGAGTGCCGACGGCCGGTGGTTGAGAAATTTGTCGGTAATTCTGGGATTTCGACCGCGAAGCACTGACTTCAGCGATAACGTCAGATAACAACATGATAAAGCTCCGCGGGGCGTCTCCGGTCCAACCTCATCGGTGTGGTCGTTCCTCCCCAGGTCCCACCCAAGGAATGCGGACGAGGCGCCTCGCGGTCATCTGAACCGGGGGTCCGGGTCGACAGCGACGTCGACTCGGACCCCCGGCTCGCTGTGCCCGGTCACCTCGCGGCTGGTGATCGTCTGGGCCGGGTATCCTGGTCAGGTTGTCCGCTCCCGTATCGGGTTCCCCTGGTCGGGGCGGGCGACGACGCACGACCTCCTGCCACGGATGGACCGTGGCCGCATAGCCCACAGGAGGTGAGAAAGTCTTGCGTCATTACGAGATCATGGTGATCCTCGACCCCAGCCTCGAGGAGCGCACCGTCGCCCCGTCGCTCGACACGTACCTGAACGTGATCAGGACCGCGGGTGGCTCGGTGGAGAAGACCGACGTGTGGGGCCGCCGGCGCCTCGCGTACGAGATCAACAAAAAGGCCGAAGGCATCTACGCCGTCGTCGATCTTCAGGCGACCCCGGAGGCCGTGGCGGAGCTGGATCGTCAGCTCCGGCTCAACGAGTCCGTGCTGCGCACCAAGGTCATCCGGCCGGAGATGCGCTAAGCAATCCACCCAGCCCCCCACCCGGATCAGCCTCATCCGTGCTGTCGGAGGGTTCTGAGAACCTGTACGGCATACGCATGAGTGCGCGAGGAGATGGTCATGGCAGGAGACACCACCATCACGGTCATCGGCAACTTGACCGATGACCCCGAGTTGCGGTTCACCCCCTCCGGGGCCGCGGTCGCCAAGTTCCGGGTCGCTTCGACGCCCCGGTTCATGGACAAGGCCTCCGGCGAGTGGAAGGACGGCGAGCCGTTGTTCCTCGCGTGCACCGTCTGGCGTCAGGCCGCGGAGCACGTGGCGGAGTCGCTTCAGCGCGGCGCCCGCGTGATCGTGTCGGGCCGGCTGCGTCAGCGGTCCTACGAGACCCGCGAGGGCGAGAAGCGCACCGTCATCGAGCTGGAGGTCGACGAGATCGGCCCATCACTGCGCTACGCCACGGCGAAGGTGCAGAAGATGTCCCGCTCCGGTGGCAGTGGCGGCGGCTTCGGCGGCGGCGGTGGTGGTGGTGGTGGCCAGGGCGGCGGCGGAGGCAACTTCGACGACCCCTGGGCTTCGGCCGCACCGGCACCCTCACGTTCGGGTGGCGGCAACTTCGATGAGGAGCCACCGTTCTAATGGCGCCGAGCGCCCGTGATCGTAAACCAGGAGCAAGAGCAATGGCGAAGGCTGCGGCACTGCGCAAGCCGAAGAAGAAGGTGAACCCGCTCGACAAGGACGGGATCACCTACATCGATTACAAGGACACCGCACTGCTGCGCAAGTTCATCTCCGACCGCGGCAAGATCCGCGCTCGGCGGGTGACCGGCGTCACCTCGCAGCAGCAGCGGCAGATCGCCCGCGCGGTCAAGAACGCCCGTGAGATGGCGTTGCTGCCGTACACGGCGACGGCCCGCTGAGAGGAGGTGCCGACATGAAGATCATCCTGACTCAGGAAGTGTCCGGGCTCGGCGCCCCGGGCGACATCGTGGAGGTCAAGAACGGCTACGGCCGTAACTACCTCCTCCCGCAGGGCTTCGCGATCGCCTGGACCAAGGGCGCCGAGAAGCAGGTCACCCTGATCAAGCGGGCCCGCTCGGCCCGGGAGATCCGCGACCTCGGCCACGCCAACGAGGTCAAGGGCCAGCTTGAGGCCCTCAAGGTCAACCTCAAGGCCCGTGCCGGCGAGGGCGGTCGGCTGTTCGGCTCGGTCACCCCGGCCGAGATCGTCGACGCCGTCAAGGCGGCTGGCGGCCCGCCGCTCGACCGTCGTCGGCTGGAGGTGTCCGGTCACATCAAGTCGATCGGGTCGCACCCGGTGCGGATCAAGCTGCACCCCGAGGTGACCGCTACGTTCAACCTCAACGTCGTGCAGGGCTGACCCCGCAAGACGGCAACTGACCGGGCCTGCACCATCACTCAGATGGTGCAGGCCCGGTCACGTCAAGTGGGGGTAGGTCCGGTCGCGTCAAGCGCACCATCGCAGGTGCCGGGCAAGCCCAGCGCGTCATCGCAGGTGCCGGGCACGCCTTGGTCGCCGATCCCTCAGCCGATGGGCTGGCCGGTCACCGCGCTGATCAACACCGTCGAGAGGCCGCCACCGACCACCGCCGCCGCTAGCGCCACCGTCGTCGGCTTCCAGGTGGTGCCGACCCGCCGCAACAACATGGCGACCACCAGGCTGCTTACCAACGCCAGTCCGAAGCGGGGGGTTCCCGCCACCATCGCTCCGAAGGCTCGGGCCCGGGGCGACTCGCAGCCCCCGCCGCTGATGTCGGTCACACAGCCCGTCGGCGGTGCACCATCCAAGGTCAGCAGCCAGATGAAGATCACCACTGCGGGTAGCAGATAGCAGCCCGCAGTGTAGAGCAGCGGCAACCAGGGTGCCCCGGGATCCGGGTCCAGCAGGTCGTCTTCCAGCCGCCGGCTCCACCCGCCGGTACCGACCGCCTCGATGCGCCGCCGTACCGAGGCCATACCCGTCTGCCGCGGCGCAGGCGCCGCGACCGGGCGCCGCCGGGCAGTCGTACGCGGGCGAGGCGCGGTGTAACCGACGACCGGCGACCTCGGTGCGGAGGCGCTCGCCTCCACCCACCGCGGATCGTCACCGGCCAATCGGGTGCCGGGCCAGAAACCGTTCTGCACCGGCTCCGGCTCGGCCGGCTCAGTCCAGGACCACTGCCCGGCACCCGAGGTGGCTCGCGAGCCCGGAGGCTGCGTACGGTCCCACCGATCCGGCTCGGAATACCCTTCCCACCGGTTCTCGCCACGCCGCCGGTCCCACTGTTCGGTCTCGGCCGCCGCACCCTCCCACTGGCCGGTGCGGTCCGGCTGAAGCCACTGACCTGTCTGGTCCGGCGCAAGCCACTGGCCTGTCTGGTCGGGCTCAAGCCACTGATCCGAGGCGGAGGTTCGCAGCCACTGACTGGTGCTGTCGGCGTCCCAAGGGTCGGCGGAAGTCGGCTCCCCCCGGGTACCGGCCTCGGCAGGCTGGTGCCAGGCGTGCAGACCGGAGGCGTCCCAGGGATCGACCGCTGGCCGCATGCTTTCCGGTCTGGCCCTGCGCTCCCACGGCTCCGCCGCCCGCTCCCAGGGCTCGGCCGCCCGCTCCCAGGGATCCACCGCCTGGGCGGGAGCGGGCTCCGGGGCGCGACGACGACGCCGCGCCGGCTGCGTAGCGCTCGGCTCCGAGCCGGCTGGCTGCTCACTCTCCTCGGGCAGGTCCGACCAGGTCACCTGGCGGTGCCGGGACTGCGCCCGACGGGGCCGGCTCTGCGGCGCCACACCGGACACCGGGTCATCGTCGGCCGCTCGTCGGCTGCCGACGTACCCGTCGTCCTGGGGTCGGTCGAACCGCCACTCCCGGATGTGGTCCGAGGAGGATTCCTGAGCGGCGAACGGGAAGTCACGTTCCGCCGAACGGGCGGCCCGCCGGCCACGGCCGGTCGTCTCCGGGGTACGACGACTGCCCGCATAGCGGGGACCGGCCTCGTTGTCGGCGTCGGCGTCCGGGGCGGCGTGCCGGCCGCCGCCGTCCACGCTGCTTACGCCCGACTCCAGCGCCCATCGCGGCAGGTACGGCTCGGCAGGCTCGTCCTGTCCACGCTCGATCGCCCGGCGGCGGCTAGGGGTGCGGTAACGCTCGACGGCGGAGTCGTAGCGGTCCTCCGGACCGCTCTCGACGGGATCGGCCCACGACGCGGCCGGCCGTCGCTCACGCGGGCCGTCCTCCCCGCGTGCCCAGTCCCGGTAACTCACGGACGGAGCGTGACCCTTCTCAACCGAAAGTGCAATCCGCTGTCCAGGTGTAGCCGTAGGCCACCGATTGTCCAGGTGTAGCCGTAGGCACCGATCCTACGGGAGTATCGGGACAAAGCCCTACCCGGAAATTCGTATCCACAGGCTGTGGATTATGTCTGTGCAGGTCAGCATGGAAATGCGGAGGGATCTTCAAGAGTTATCCACACCCTGTGCACAACCTGCGCACAGCTCTGCCCGCCGGTGTCCACAGGTTGTCCCGAGGCTCGTCCACCGCGGCGGTTGAGTGCCTGACCTCGGGTTCCGTATGGTGGCCCAAGCCGCCCGCCCGATGGCCCCCGATCGACGCGGACGTCAACCTTGGTGGTACCCCGGGCGAGCCTGCCCGGAGCCGCACCGACGCAGTGGAGGGGGGCCAGTGTCGGTCACCGACGACATGCGGACAGAGCCGTTCAGGGGCGGTCCATCGTCCGGCCCGCCGCAATCCGACGGCCACTTCGACAAGACCCCGCCGCAGGACATCGCCGCCGAACAATGCGTCCTGGGCGGCATGCTGCTGTCCAAGGACGCCATCGCCGACGTCGTCGAGATCCTCAAGACCAACGACTTCTACCGGCCGATGCACGCCACCATCTTCGACATCATTCTGGAGATCTACGGCCGCGGTGAGCCCGCTGACGCGATCACCGTGGCGGCGGCCCTGGCGGACTCCGGTGACCTGGCCCGCGTCGGTGGTGCGCCCTACCTGCACACCCTGATCGCCAGCGTGCCCACGGCCGCGAACGCGGCCTACTACGCGCGGATCGTCAGCGAGCGTGCCGTGCTGCGGCGACTGGTGGAGGCGGGTACCCGCATCGTCCAGCTCGGCTACGGCACCGCCAGTGGCGGTAGCCGAGACGTCGACGACGTCGTCGATCTGGCCCAGCAGGCCGTCTACGACGTCACCGAGCGGCGGGTGAGCGAGGACTTCGCCGTACTCGCCGACATGCTCCAGCCGACCCTGGACGAGATCGAGGCCGTCGGCGCCCAGGGCGGGATGATGACCGGGGTACCCACCGGCTTCACCGACCTGGACCGACTGCTCAACGGCCTACACGCCGGCCAATTGATCATCGTGGCAGGCCGACCTGGTCTCGGAAAGGCGCTCGCCCTCGACACACCCCTGCCGACCCCGACCGGCTGGACCACGATGGGTGAGGTGCAGGTAGGCGATCAGCTGATCGGTGCGGATGGCCGACCCACCACTGTCACCCACGCCTTCGAGGTCCGCCACGGTCGCCCTTGCTACGAGGTCGAGTTCTCCGACGGTTCGGTCATCGTCGCCGATGCCGAGCACCTGTGGACGACGACCACCAGAGCCTCGCGCCGTCAACAGAACGAGCTCCGGCCGCGCCACCAGTGGGACGCTCCGTCACGCGCCAAGGCGGCAGCCGTACACCGGGCCGTCGCCGCCGCCCCTGACCGACTCGTCACCTACCGGGAAGCCGTGGAGATCGCCGGCTCCGAGTTCCGGAACGTCCTGCACGTCGTGGCTGCCAAGGTCGGGGTCGCCGGTACGGTCGAACGTCAGTACTCCCGCAACGGCAGGCCCTGGCGTCGGACGGTCGACGCCTACAGCGCCCACGCGTTGTTCGACGCACACCTGAGCCGGGTGAACCGGGTCATGAACAGCGAGACGACCGTGGCGCACCCCCGGGCCGTCACCACCGAGCACATCGCCGCGACCCTGCGCCATCCGACTGACGGGCGTGCGAACCACGCGGTGGACAATGCTCGGCCGCTGTCCCTGCCGGCCCGCGAAGACCTGCCGATCCCCCCGTACACCCTCGGGGTGTGGCTGGGCGACGGGCACTCCGCAGGTGCCCGATTCACATCGGCGGACCCGGAGATCGCCCAGTACGTCGAAGCCGACGGCTTTCTGGTCACCCCGGGAAGCGGAACCTACTCCTACAACCTCAAGCTGCCGCCACCGGCACCACTCGACGAGCGGTGCTGCGTGGTCTGCGGGGTCACCTTCACTCCCCGCTCGGCTGTGGTGCGGACCTGCGGAAGGACGTGTGGCGCCAGGTCGAGAGGCATGGTCGAGACCGCCGACCGCCAGGGTTGCCAGACCTGCGGTGCGACCATGAAGTCGAGCTGGAACGGTGCCCGCCACTGCGCATCGTGTCGCCGGTTGCACGGCTCGTTCACCGGCCTGCTCCGAGCCGTTGGTGTCCTGAACGACAAGCACATTCCGCAGCCCTACCTCCGAGGGTCGGAGCAACAGCGGCGGCAGTTGCTGGCCGGACTGCTCGACACCGACGGCACGGTCGCACCGTCCGGACACGTCCAATACACCACCACCTCGGAGCGGATGGCCGAGGACGTGTACGAACTCGTCGTCAGCCTGGGCTACCGATGCTCGATCAACCGTAGGCGAGTCAACGGTCGTACTCCCGAGAGCTCGACGGCTTTCACGCTGAACTTCTCGACCTCGGACGAGGTGTTCCGGTTGACCCGGAAGCGGGAGTCGCACGCGGCGCGCCGATCTGCGGTCGGTCGTGCGGGTACCCGGTCCCGCTACATCGTGGACGTGCGACCGGTGCCGAGCGTCCCGGTGCGGTGTGTGACGGTCGACAACGAGGACCATCTGTACCTGGCCGGTCGGTCGATGATTCCCACCCACAACAGCACCGCGAGCATGGACTTCGCCCGGAATGCTGCCATCAGGGCGAACCAGGCAGCGGCCATCTTCTCGCTGGAAATGAGCAAGGTCGAGATCGTCATGCGACTGCTCTCGGCCGAGGCCCGGGTGCCTCTGCACGTGCTGCGTAGCGGGCAGCTCTCCGACGACGACTGGACCAAGCTGGCTCGCTGCATGGGCGAGATCAGCGAGGCTCCGCTGTTCGTGGACGACACCCCGAGCATGAACCTGATGGAGATCCGGGCCAAGGCCCGCCGCCTCAAGCAGCGACACGACCTCAAGCTGATCGTGGTCGACTACCTCCAGCTGATGACCTCACCGAAGCGCACCGAGAGCCGGCAGCAGGAGGTCGCGGACCTGTCCCGAGGGCTGAAGTTGTTGGCCAAGGAGGTCGAGTGCCCGGTCATCGCGGTCAGTCAGCTGAACCGTGGCCCGGAGCAACGCACCGACAAGCGGCCGCAGCTGTCCGACCTGCGTGAATCAGGCTGTCTGACGGCCGAAACCCGACTCATCCGCGCCGACGACAACTCCGAAGTCACTCTCGGTCAGCTTCTCGCGCAGGGGGCCAGAGATGTGCCTGTTTGGGCGCTGGACGAAAGCCTGCGATACACCCCACGCACGATGACGCACGTTTTCCCGAGTGGACGCCGAGCGGTGTTCCGGCTGAGGCTGGCGTCGGGCAAAGAGATCGACGCGACGGCCAACCACCCGTTTCTTACCTTCGCCGGCTGGATGCCGCTCGGCGAATTGACTGCGGGTACGCGTCTCGCCACGCCCCGGCACCTACCGCCACCGTTGAGCGTTCGACCTATGGCTGAGCCGGAGGTGATCCTGCTTGCTCACCTGCTCGGTGACGGGTCGTTCGTCCGGCGTCAGCCGGTGCGATATGCCAGCGTTGACGAAGCCAACTTGCAGGCCGTCGCCGAGGCAGCCAAGCACTTCGGCGTCACGGCTGTCCGGGATGAGTATCCGGCGGCTCGGGTCACCACCCTGCGGCTACCTGCTCCCTATCGGCTTGCCCGGGGCCGCCGCAATCCGATCGCTGAATGGCTTGACGGTTTCGGTCTCTTCGGGCTGAGGTCGCACGAGAAGTTCGTGCCGCAGCAGGTATTCAGCCTGCCCAAGGAACAGGTGACGCTGTTTGTCCGGCACTTGTGGGCCACCGATGGGTGCGTTCACGTCAACAAGTCCGGGCGCGGTGGTCGGATCTACTACTCGTCAACTAGTCGACGGATGCTTGAGGATGTCTCTCGACTGTTGCTTCGGTATGGCATTACCGCGCGTTTGAAGGCCGTACCGGTGGCACGTTACCGCACGCAGTACACGCTCGACGTCTCTGGGCGGGACGACCAACTGCGGTTCCTGCGTGAGATTGGTGTGCACGGAAACAGAGCGATCAATTGTGGGCGCTTGCTTGCTGCCTTGGAATCTACGAACAGCAACACGAACGTCGACACCGTGCCCCGTGAGGTCTGGGAACGAGTCCGCGAGATCCTCGTTGACCGGGGCATGACCCACCGCGAGTTTGCCAGGGCGGTTGGCACACAGTTTTGCGGTAGTGCGATGTGGAAGAGATCACCGAGCCGCTCACGGCTGGCGAGCATCGCCCAGGTGCTCGACGCAGTCGATCTCGACTTGCACGCCACCAACGATATTTTCTGGGACGAGATCGTATCCATCGAACCGATCGGCGAGCAGGACGTCTTTGACGCGACCGTGCTGGGTACGCACAATTTCGTCGCCAACGGAATTGCCGCTCACAACTCGATCGAACAGGATGCCGACGTTGTCATCCTGCTGCATCGTGACGACTACTACGACAAGGAGTCGCCGCGTGCGGGGGAAGCGGATTTCATTGTCGCCAAGCACAGAAATGGCCCGACCGACACGGTGACGGTGGCGGCTCAGTTGCACCTGTCGCGCTTCGTGGACATGGCCATCGTCTGACCTTCCGGCCGTCGAGGCGGCCAGGACTTCCTGCCGACAGCCTCCCGGCTCCGGCGCCGTCTGATCCGGCACCGGAGCGGAGGACCTGCGGGCTGGATCAGCCGAACATGTCGTCGAGGAAGCTCTTGCGCTTCTTACGCCGGTAGTGGCCGTGGTAGCCGTAGTGCTGTTGCCCCTGGCCGTACATGGGGGCGGGCGCGGGATAGCCGGGGGGCGGAGGCACCGCGCCGTAGCCCGGCTGGTGCGGGGCGGGCGGGGGCGGCGGGTAACCACCCGGCGGGGTGACGCGCTGGGTCGGCTGCGGAGCGGGCGGGGTCTGCTGGGCGTTCCAGTTGGCCTCGGCCTCGAACAGCTTCTCCAACTCACCGCGGTCGAGGAAGATGCCCCGGCACTCGCCGCACTGGTCGATGACGACGCCGCTGCGCTCGTACTGGCGCATGTCTCCACGGCACTTGGGACAGGTCAGGCTCATGAATCGAAGGTACCTGGTCGGCTCATGCGGTGGCGGTCAGCGCCTCGGTGACTTCCTCGTCGGAAATCTCGTGGAAGTCGTCGTAGTAGGCCCCGACCGCACCGAAGTCGGCTGGTCGTCGGGCGCAGATCGCCTCGTCGGCCTCGACGTTGAGGATCTCGCAGGCCTCTTGGGCGCCGACCGGCACGGCGAGCACGACACGGCGGGCGCCGAGTTGCCGGGCGACCTGGACGGCCGCTCGGGCGGTCGCGCCGGTGGCCAGGCCGTCGTCGACGATCAGAGCCGTACGACCGGTCAGGTCCAGTGGTGGGCGGCCGGCGCGGTAGAGCCGTTCCCGGCGGTCGAGTTCTGCCTGCTCGCGTTGCTGGACCTCGGCGATGTCGTCGGCATCGAGTTGGCTGGCGACCAGGTCGTTGAGCACCCGTACCCCGCCGGGGCCGAGGGCGCCGAAGGCCACCTCGGGCGCCCAGGGCATACCGAGCTTGCGGACCACGAGCACGTCCAGCGGTGCGCCGAGGCGTTCGGCGACGACCCGGGCGACCGGCACTCCGCCGCGCACCAGGCCGAGCACGGTGACGTCCGGTCGGCCGGTCAGTGCGGTGAGCCGGTCGGCGAGTGCCCGACCTGCGTCGCTGCGGTCGCGGTAGGTGCTCATGTCCTCAGGTGTACGCCTCGCGGAGCCTCTTCGTCCTCCGGTTGCCGGATCCGGGGAGGGTCCAGCGCCAGGGCCCAGACCAGAAACGCGATCGGGTACAGCAGGTAGCCGAACCGGGTGGTGGGCATCAGCAGGATCGCCGTGAGCAGCCCGTACCCGCAGATCAGGCTGGTGGTCCGGGCGGTGCGGGGTGGGCGGCGGGCGAGTCGGACGGCGATGGCCAGGCCGGCCGCGACCAGCAGCGCGGCGGCGACGATGCGACCGGCCGGTACGTTGGCCGCGACCAGGTATCCGGGGAAGGGTGACTGTGCGGGGCTGGCGACCAGGCCGTGCCCGAGGGGGAAGCGCAGCACGTTCTCCACGAGGGCTTCGTGGTCGACCAGCAGGGTGGGTAGCAGCGCCAGGGCGGGCAGCCCGAACGCGCCCGCAGCGACCCGCAGGCCGGCATGTCGGGTGAGTCCCCAGATGACCAGCACCGCGGCGACCGGCCAGGCGAACAGCTTGAGGGCACCGGCCGCCCCGACCGCGATGCCGGCCCAGCCGGGTCGTGCGGTAGCGGCGAAGGCGAGGGCCAGCAGGCAGAGGGCGAGCACGGGCAGGTCGTCCCCACCGGTGGCGAGGGTCAGGGCACAGACCGGGAGTACGGTGGCGGCCTGCGTGGCGCGCAGCAGGGTGGCCGGGTCACCTGCCGGCCCGGCGAGGGCCGGCCGCAGCAGCAGACGCAGGGTCAGGACCAGGGCCAGGGCGGTGCCGACGGCGAACCAGACCCGGGCGTCGGTCCACCAGGCCTCGTGCAGCGCGCGGGGCAGCCCGAACAGGGCCATGCCCGGCTGGTACGGGGTGTAGCCGAGCAGTTGTTCACCCGGTGGCAGGGCGGCGATCGCGTCGGGGCCGAGGTACGGGGTGCCGGTCTCCAGCAGGCGACGACCGGAGTCCTCGACGACCAGTACCTCCTCCTGCGCCCGGTCGGTGCGTCCGGCTGCCCGCTGGACGCTCTGCCAGGTCAGCGGCAGCAGTGCGGTGGCGGCCCAGGCCAGGCCGGTGACCAGCCAGCGGGCCGACACGCCGACAAGGGCGGAGCCGGGGCGCCGGCGACGGACCAGAAGCTGGCCGGTGGCCAGGAGCGCGGCGGTCAGGTAGCCGAGGGCGGCCAGGCCACCCCAGTGCCGGTGCGGGACCAGGGTGGAGGTAGCTGCGGTGATTGCCGCGAAGGCGGCTGAGACGGCGTAGATGCCGAGGTCGACGCTGAGGCCGCCGCCGGTGGAGTCGAGACGGTGCCACCATTTCAGGCGGGAGGGGGTCGCGGTGGCGATACTCACCCGGGTGAGTGTGTCAGGCCGGCTGGTGGCCGCCCTCTGCCACCCTGACGGCGTCCGGGTGCCAGCCGGACCACCGCACCGGCGTCGTGCAGTGCGGTCGCCAGGTGACCTGGACGGCCCGCGGTGCCGCGTTGCAGGGTCGCGAGCAGGGCCCCGGCGGCCAGTGGACGGGCGAAGAGGTGCCCCTGACCGGCGACACAGCCGAGTTCCCAGAGGGCGCGGCGCTGCGGCTCCCGTTCCACCCCTTCGGCGACCACGGCGAGATTGAGGCTTCGGCCGAGGTCGAGAGTGGAGCGGACGATGGCGGCGGCTTCGGCGGAGGACTCCATCGCCGTGACGAAGCTGCGGTCGATCTTCAGCTCGTGTACCGGGATCCGGGAGAGCAGGGACAGGGAGGAGTAGCCGGTCCCGAAGTCGTCCAGGGCCAGGCGGACGCCGGAGTCGCGTAGCCGGGTGAGCACCTGGTCGACCACGTCGAGCTGGCTGAGGGTTAGGGTCTCGGTGAGTTCCAGCATCAGCCGGTCCGGGGGCAGGTCGTGGGCGCGCAACCGGGCCAGCACGGCCCCGGGGAATCGGGCGTCGAGCAGGCTGCGTGGGGAGACGTTCACCGCCACCGGCACGTCGAAACCGGCGTCCCGCCAGGTGCCGGCGGCGATCAGCGCCTGGTCGAGGATCGCCTCGGCGAACGCGGGGAGCAGGCCGGATCGTTCGACCGTCTCCAGGAACCGCAGTGGGTCGATCATGCCGTGGGCGGGGTGACGCCAGCGGGCCAGTGCCTCGGCGGCGATCACCTCACCGGTGCCGAGGTCGACGATGGGCTGGAAGTTGACGGTGAATTCCTGGTCGGCGACGGCGCGGGGCAGTTCCCCACCCAGGGCCAGTCGACCCAGATCGGCGGTGTCCCGGGCGGGTGCGTAGGTGGCGACCCGTTGCCCGGCCCGTTTGGCCTGGTACATCGCCACATCGGCGCGGCGCAGCAACTCGACCATCCCGCCGGCGGCCGGCGCGACGGCGATGCCGCCGCTGGCCTCGACGCTGATCTGGAGACCTTCGATGTGGAACGGTTCGTGCAGCGCTGCCAGCAGGGTCTCGGCCCGGTGTGCGGCCACCGCAGGGGCGGGCAGGGTGCGCAGCAGTACGGCGAATTCGTCGCCGCCGAGCCGGGCGACCAGGTCACCCGCGCGGGCTGCGGCGCGGAGTCGTTCGGCCACCTGGATCAGCATCTGGTCACCGGCGGCGTGCCCCAGGGTGTCGTTGACCTCCTTGAAGTGATTGAGGTCGATGAGGACCAGGGCGGTGACCCCGTCGGCGTGCCGCTGGTGCAGTTGTTTGTTGCCTTCGTCGAGCAGTTGACGCCGATTGGCCAGCCCGGTCAGCGCGTCGTGGGCGGCGGCGTGGGCGTGGGCCTGCGCCACCCGGGCGAGTTCGGCGTACGCCTGGGCGTTGCGCACTGCGGTGCACAGCGCCGAGGCGAAGGTACGCAGGGTGTAGCGCTCCCGTTCGTTGAGCTGCACGGTGCCCCGGAAACGCAGCCGCAGCTCGCCCACGTCGATGGACCGGTCGTGCCCCTCCAGGGGTGCGGGCACGACCGTGCCCGGCGTGGCGGGAGCCGCGGTGGTGGGGCCGTCGTAGCTGATCCCCTCGCAGTTGCCCCGGACCAGCCGGGCGTCGTCGCGTAGTTCCACCTCCACCTCGTCGGCGGAGAAGAGTTCGGTGGCCCGGGTGACCGCGGTGGTGAGGACCTCGTCCAGTCTGACGACATTGAGGGCGTCCGTGGTCTGGGCGAGGCGCTGCCAGGCCTGCTGCTCGGTGCGGCTGCGGACCCGGGCCAGGTAGAGCAGGTGCAGGCTGAGTACCAGCGGGGGTACGGCGAGGAGCATCCGGATGTCGGTCTTGATCATCAGGACCGTGCCGACGATGACGACCAGGCGGGTGACGGTGGCGGCCAGCCGCAGACCCCAGTCCTCGCGGAACAACTTCCCCAACGAAGTGCCGGTGGCCATCGCGATGACCGGCAGGGTGACGAACTCGTCGAGCAGCACGGCGGCGAGGTAGGCGGCCGTCAACGGGACGATGGTGCCGGTGATGTCGGAGTTCGCCGGCGGCCACTGGAACAGTTGCAGGACCAGGCTGGCGGCGGTGGCGACCATCATGTTCTTGCCGATGCCGAAGAACTGTTTGATCGGCGGTAGCCGGATCAGGGTGGTGGCGATCGCCACGCCGAAACCGGTAGCGAGGATCACCACCGACGGGGGTGCCACCGCCAGGCCGATCACGATCGCCGTCTCGGTCCAGGCGATGTGGTGGTTGGTGGAGCGGATTCGGACCCGGACCTTGAAGATGAAGCCGAGCGCCACCAGGGTGATCAGCGCGGGCCAGAGGAGAGTGGCCGTGAGGGCGCCGTAGTTCGGCAGGTAAGCGACGGACACGGCGCCGGCGGTGGCGGCCATAACGACGACGAGACCGACTAGCGGCCGTAGCCGCCGATCGGTCCCGGTCTGTCGGTCTTGCGGAGTCAACCGTCATCCCCATTCGTTACCGAGGGGCTGCGCTCCGCAAGCGTACTGTGCCTGCTTCTCATCGAGAAGCAGGGATCACGCCCACTCGTGCGACTTCATTTCGACCCCCAGCTCTATTCGGCTTGTGCTGCTGCCGAATCTAGAGCGACTCAGGCCCGGTTGGTACCGAAATATGTCGTATTGCGCAGAATGGGCTAATACGGCAATTCTCTGTCACGTTCCGTTCCCAGGGCCCTGACGGAGGGTCTACTCCGTCATCGGGTCGTTTCGACTTCCAGCCTCTCCGTTGGCGGAATTCCTGGTCGGACAAGTGTCCCCAGGCAGGTTTGCCGGCTACATCATCGCTTCGGTCGGGATCGCCGCAACCGGCAGGCGTCAGTCTGACGGCCGAGCGCGCAGCGTGATCCTAGGGCTGCTCATCGCGGTCGCCCGCCAGCCACTGGCCCGGCAGTGGGCCCGGCGGCCGAATCGACTGCGGGGCGACCGCGAGATCGACATCGCCCCAGCAGCCCGGACGCCCGTGGGCTGGGCCGACGGCACCTCGGGCGGCATCCGGAGCGGACCGCCGAAGAGACCCGAACGGGTGTTGATCAGCCGGCCGGTCTGTCCGGCGATGCCGGTGCTGGTGGCATCAAATGTTCAGCGGTCCGTTACGGGCGCCGTCCTTTATCGCGATCAAGTTCGCCACGACGTACGTGATGTTGTTCGACTCGTGGAAGTCGGTGGAGGGGTCGGTGCAGATTCAAATCCTCGGCGGTCTCGCGGTGCGTCACGATTCGATGGTGCTGCCCCTCGGGACACCGAAACAACGGACCGTCCTGGCAATGCTCGTCTGCAATCCGGGGCGACTGGTATCAGTCGATCAACTTATCGACGAACTGTGGCCCGACGGGCCGCCGCAGTCAGCCATACCCAATGTCCGCGTTGGCGCGGTGGTGAGGTGCGGCCCTCGTGGGAGTCGCGCCGCCCCTTCCACTCATCTGGTGGGTGCCCTGCGGTGACAGATAGGCTCGCCGACGTGACGCAGCCCGCCGAACTCACCCATGTCGACCAGGCCGGTGCCGCCCACATGGTCGATGTCTCCGGCAAGGAGGTCACCGGCCGCTTGGCGATCGCCGCCGGCCGGTTGCGGACCACCCCTGAGGTCATCGAGCTGCTGCGCCGCGACGGGTTGCCCAAGGGTGACGCCCTGGCGGTCGGCCGGCTGGCCGGGATCATGGGCGCGAAACGTACCCCCGATCTGATTCCGCTGTGCCACCCGATCGCGCTGCACGGCGTCACGGTCGACCTGGCCCTGACCACGGACACGGTCGAGATCACCGCCACCGCCCGCACGGCCGACCGGACGGGTGTGGAGATGGAGGCGTTGACTGCGGTGGCGGTCGCCGGGCTGGCCCTGGTCGACATGGTCAAGGCGGTGGATCCGGCGGCCAGCGTGGAGGCGGTCCGGGTGCTGCGCAAGGAGGGCGGCAAGACCGGCCTGTGGCAGCGTCCGCAGGACCGGCCGTGATCCGGGCCCGGGTGGTGGTGGCCTCCAATCGGGCGGCCGCCGGTGTCTATGCCGACACCAGCGGTCCCCTGCTGGTCACGGGCCTGCGCGAGTGGGGCTGCACGGTGGACGCGCCCGTGGTGGTGCCCGACGGCGAGCCGGTCGGCCAGGCGGTGCGTGCGGCCGTGGCGGAGGCCGTCGATGTGGTGCTGACCAGCGGGGGCACCGGAATCACCCCGACCGACCGGACCCCTGAGGTGACCCGCGCCCTGCTGGACTACGAGATTCCCGGCATCGCCGAGGCGATCCGCGCCCACAGCCGGGACAAGGTGCCCACGGCTGCGCTGTCCCGAGGGGTGGCCGGGGTGGCGGGTCGTACGCTCGTGGTCAACCTGCCCGGTTCGACCGGAGGGGCCCGCGACGGCCTGGCCGTGCTGGGGCCGATCCTCAGGCACGCGGTCGAGCAGTTGCGCGGTGGCGACCACCAGCCAACCCGATAGGCTCTCGCAGGTGAGCACGGAAACCAGTTCCGACGCTGACCTGGCCGCCCTCTCACCGCCGCTGGTCTGGGCACAGGCACGGTCTCGGGTGTACGAGGTCGGCCTGGCCGCCGCGCTCCCCGCCCTCGATGTGCCACTGGCCGAGGCCGACGGCCACACCCTCGCCGAGCCGCTGGCTCCCCGTACCGATCTGCCGGCCTTCCCTACCTCCAGCGTGGATGGTTGGGCGGTCCGTGGTCCCGGCCCGTGGCGGATCGTGGGTCGGGTGCTGGCCGGCACGACTCCGGCTCCGTTGACCGAGGACGGGACGACGGTCGAGATCGCGACCGGTGCCATGGTGCCCACCGGGGCCTCGGCGGTGCTGCGGGTGGAGGAGTCGAGGCGTACCCCGGAGGGGTTTGTCGAGGGTGTGCCACGGCCGGCGCCGGAGTGGCGGCTGCCCGGCGAGGAGGCCGCCGCCGGCGAGGAGCTGCTGCCGGCCGGGACCCCGGTCGATCCCTCGGTGATCGGCCTGGCCGCCTCCTGCGGACACGACACCCTGCGGGTACGTGCGCAGCCCCGGGCCGCGTTGCTGGTCTTCGGCGACGAGCTGCTGACCAGTGGCCCGCCCGCCGAGGGCCGGATCCGCGACGCCCTTGGCCCGGCCGTGCCGGCCTGGCTGCGACGGTACGGCTGCCAGGTGCGCACGACCGATGTGGTCGGTCCGGTCGCGGACACCCTGCCCGCCCACGAGGCAGCCCTGCGCCAGGCCCTGGCCGAGGCCGATCTGGTCTGCACCACCGGCGGCACCATGCACGGACCGGTCGACCACCTGCATCCCGCGTTGGCGGCCCTGGGCGCGGACTACGTCGTCAACACCGTCGCGGTGCGGCCCGGCTTTCCGATGTTGCTGGCCCGGGTGGTCGGCGCGGATGGGCGGACCCGGTTCATCGCCGGCCTGCCGGGCAACCCACAGTCCGCCGTCATCGCTCTGGTCTCCCTCGTCGCGCCGCTGCTGGCCGGTCTGGCCGGTCGGCCGATTCCGGTGCTCGCGCACGCCACCCTCGCCGGTCCGGTGCCCGGTCGGGGCGACTACACCCACCTGGCCCTGGTCCGGCTCGACCGGGTGGCCGGGACCGCGCATCCGGTGCGGCATGTCGGGTCGGCGATGCTGCGGGGCCTGTCCGGGGCGGACGGGTTCGCGGTGATCGCCCCCGGCACCTCCGGCGCCGCCGGTGACCGGGTGCCGGTCGTACCGTTGCCGTTGTTCCCGGGGGAGCGGACATGGTGATCCTGATCGGGGCCGTCACCGACCAGCCCTTGGAACTCGCCGCGCACGAGGCCGCGGTGGCCGACCACCGGGCCGGCGCGGTGGTCTCGTTCGCCGGGGTGGTCCGCGACCACGACCACGGGCGGGCCGTGGCCAGCCTGGAGTACGAGGGTCATCCCAGCGCCGAGCAGGTGCTGCGGGAGGTGGCCGCCGAGATCGCCACGGACCCCGAGGTGTACGCGGTGGCCGTGTCGCATCGCATCGGGCCCCTGGCCATCGGCGAGGCGGCCCTGGTGGCGGCGGTCAGCACCGCGCACCGAGCCGCCGCCTTCGCCGCCTGCGCCCGCCTGGTGGACGAGGTGAAGGCCCGGCTGCCGATCTGGAAGCGGCAGGTCTTCACCGACGGCACCGAGGAGTGGGTGAACTGCCCCTGAGGCCTACCGACGGCCGTGCAGCAGGGCGTTGCGGGCCGCCCGGTCGGTCAGGAAGGCCGGCTCGGCCCCCGGCCGCCACGGCAGCGCGGCGACCAGCACGATCAGGGCCAGGATCAGGGAGTTCTCCATCAGGGCACCGAACAGGCCGTCGGCGTAGTGCGAGACCTCCGGCAGCTGGTGCTCGTACGGCCAGATCGGCGAGATCAGGAAGAGCAGGTAGAGCCCGACGGCGGCGCTGCCGTGCCGCATTCCGGTCCAGGTCGGGTACCAGATCGGCGGGCGTAGCGCGGACACCCCGGGTGGGCCGCCGTAGGGTCCGGCCGTGGCGCGGGCGATCAGTCCCCGGCTGGCGTCGTGCCGGCGGATCGCCGCGTCGGCCAGCACGATGATCGCCGGAATCACCCAGACGAGGTGGTGGGTCCAGGAGATCGGGCTGATCACGTTGGCGGTCAGGCCGACCAGGGTGAAGGCGGTCAGTTCGTCACCGTCGGAGTGCGAGTTGGCGGCCCGGGACAGACCGAGCGCCAGCACCAGTACGGAGAACGCCAGCCAGAGCAGCCCGGGGGTTTCGATCGAGTCGTAGAGGCGGGCCAGCAGCCCGGACAGGGACTGGTTGGGCGTCATATCGGCCGCGCCCACCCGCTCGGTCTGCCACAGCACCCGGCCGAAGTAGGCCCGAGACTCGGCCCCGACGATGCCGAAGCTGCCCAGGGTCACCCCGATGGCCGTGGCGATGGCGGTCCAGGCCACCCGCCACTGCCGAGTGATCATCAGGTAGAAGATGAACAGGGCAGGGGTCAGCTTGATCGCGGTGGCCAGGCCGATGCCCACACCGGCCCAGGCGCCGCTGTAGACGAACCGCAGCAGTGGACCGTCCGTGTCGGCCTGATGGGTACCGCGGCGGGAGCGCCAGCGCAGGGCCACCAGGTCCGCCATGATCAGGGCGAACAGCAGCAGGTTGACCTGCCCGTACCCGATGGTCTCCCGGGTCGGCTCGATGGCGACCGCCAGCGGGGTGGCGATGGCCACGGTGTACCACAGGGGCCAGCCCATCCGGTCGACGATCGGGCGCAGCAGCGCGGCCAGCACCACGGCCAGGGCGGCGATACTCACCACCGCGTTCACCAACCCGGCCATGGTCACCGGCAGATGGGCCATCGGCAGCATGGCCAGGCCCGCGAAGGGCGGGTAGGTGAAGCCCAGGGTGGTGTCGGGTGCGACGAACTCGTACAACTCGTGACCGCTCGCCCACCAGACCACCGCGCCGTGGTAGATCTTCATGTCGAAGAAGTTGTACGGACGCCCGAACGCGCCGATGGCGAGCCATGCGGCATAGGCGACGGCGGCCACGATGCCGCTCCGTACGACTGTCCTTCGATCGATCCCACGCGTTACGCGACGGACTGCGGCGAGGCGGTCCAGCCCTCTACCGACATTAGTCGGCATGGCGTGGCCACCCCCGTATAAAGATCGTCCTACCCGTCCAGGTCCGGTACGGAGCCTAGAACGGCGCCTCACGTCAGTGCCTCCCGCGTTATGCGACCGTGTCCGATCCCACACCATGTTTTGATATTTCCACCGCGTTAACGCCTAGCGGGCGGTTCAGGTGATTCGCGGCCTTATTCGAGGGGTGTGGGCCGTAGTCGCAGCTCAGCCGGGGAGTCGGCGGGCGGTCGCGGCGGACACGGCGGCGATGCGGGCCTCCCGACGGGCGGTCCGCACGGCGCGACGCACGGACCGTCGAGAGTGGCCGATCCGGTGCCCGGCTCGCCAGCGCAGTCCCGGCTTGCCCTCGGTGTCGGCGGCGGCGAGCAGCAACCCACCGAAGAGGCCGAGGTTCTTCGCGAAGTGGGACTGGTGGTTGTAGCGCTGTGCGGGATCCTCCTGTCGCCAGAAGGGATGCCCGGCCAGGGTCACCGGGATCAGGGTCCCGGCCAGGACCAGGGCCGCCGGCCGGGTGAACCGCCCGGTGGCGAGCATCAGCCCGGCACCCAGTTGGACGGCACCGGTGGCCCGGACCAGGGTCATAGTGTCGGTGGGGAGGCGGGGGGCGACCCGTTCCAGCAGTGGGGTCACCCGATCGGTGACCGGCTTGGCCACCGGCACCAGTCGCTGCGGGTTGGCGACGCTGCGGGCACCGCTGATCACGAAAATGCCGCTGAGCATGGCGCGGGCGAGAGACCGTACGGGCGTCATGGACCAGTCATACCCCCTGCGACCCGAGGTCAAGCCCCACAACGGCGGATATCGATCGACCGGGTGATGCCCGAATCGGCGCGCCGATTCGAGCGACCGTCTCGGATGGACGGGCCACAGGCGGTAACCTCGCCGCGTGACGACCCTGCGGCTACGACCCGAGGACACGGCCGACACCGGCGCGGTCCGGCGGGTGCTGGCCGCGGCCTTCGCCCGTCCCGACGTGGCCACCCCGCCGGAGGTACGACTCGTCGACGAGTTGCGCGGCAGCGATGCCTGGCTGCCGGAGCTGGCGATGGTGGCCGAGTACGGCGGCGAGATCGCCGGCTACGCCTTGTTCACCCGGGTCACCGTCAGCGCGCCGGGGCAGGTCGCCTCGGCCCTGGCTCTCGGCCCGGTGGCGGTGGCCCCCCACCGTCAGCGGATCGGCCTCGGCGGGGCCGTCGTGCAGGCCGGCCTGGAAGCCGCCACGGAACTCGGGGAACGGCTGGTCGTGGTGCTCGGCGACCCGGGCTACTACCGGCGCTTCGGGTTCAGCCGGGCCGACCGGATGGGCCTGACCAGCCCCTGGTCCGGGCTGGGCGAGCCCTGGCAGGCCCTGGTGCTGCCCCCCTCGACCAGCGACGAACCCGCTCCCCCGCAGGGTGAGGTCGTCTTCCCACCCCCCTGGTCCAAGGTCTGACCGTCGTTTCAAAAAACCCGCCCCGAGACCGTGACGGGGGAGTGCCACGGGCCCGGGGCGGGAGTCTTCACTTCGAGCGGCGGACCGGTACCCAGTCCGTGAACCTCCGGTGCAGGCTCTCCGGTGGCACGCCCGAGGTCAGTTCGGCTAGTTGTTCAGCGGCTTCCTCCCTGAGTGCCACCAGGTAGACCATCAGGGATGGCATGTTGTCCGCGTACTCGGTGAGCAGGCGCAGCTTCGCCGGTTGACACGGCCACGGTGCGCCGCAGGCCCGGCAGCGCCACGCGGGGCGGGCCGGGAGGTGCTCCCCGTACGGGCAACTCCGGTCCGGGGGTCCCGATGGTCGGTCACCGCACATCGCGGCGGGAATGCTGTGCGGACACGGTGGCCCTCCTCGATCGGTGGATCTGGAGGGGCCGCCCCGGAGGTGCTCGCCGGTCGGGGCGGCCCCGACAGCGTGACCAGCGGGTTCGGGTCCTCCACTGGCCGCGCCGTCCTGACTTCCACCTTTCCGGCTCTCGCCTCCCGCATACACCCCGTATCGCAGTGGATACTGAGCGTCCCCGGACGTCCAGGAAGGAACTGTGCAGTGAACCGTGCTGTTGTCGCAGCCATGACCGAGGCGGGCGAGACCGCCGATTCCCTAGCGGCCCAGGTCGGGGTCGACCCGAAGACCGCCGCGCGGTGGGCAAGCCATGGACGCATCCCGCGTCCGCAGACACGCAGGAGGGTCGCGTCGGTGCTCGGCCGCGAGGTGACCGAGCTGTGGCCGGACGTTCTCAAGCGGCGCGAGCCGGCGTGGTTCCGACGGTGGGTGGACATCGAGCGCGAGGCGGTGGCGCTGCGCGCTTTCCAGTTGACCTGGGTGCCGGGCCTGCTCCAGACCGAGGCGTACGCGCGGGCGACACTGGCCGGCGAGAAGCTGACCACGGACGATGTCGGACGATTAGTGGAGGCCCGCCTTCAGCGGCAGGCCCTCCTGCGGCGGGACAACCCACCGATGCTGGTCGTGGTGATGGACGAGTTGGTGCTGCGTCGGTCCGCCTACGGTGACCGGGCCCTGATGCGGGAACAGTGTGAGCACCTGGTGGCCTGCGGCACCCAGCCCACCACCACGATCCACATCGTGCCGGCCTCGGTCGGCATGTACCCCGGCCTGGGCGGACCCTTCACCCTCGCCGAACTGGACGACGGCAGCGTGCTCGGTCATGCCGACAGCCAGGCTGAAGCGAAGATCGTCGATCAAGCCGCAGATGTTGCTACCCTGGGCCGCAGGTGGGAACGCATCCGTGGCGAGGCCCTGTCGCGGACGCAGTCCCTGGAGCTGATCAGGGAAGCGGCAGCATCATGGACATGACCGGCGCCCAGTGGCGTAAGAGCAGCAAGAGCGGCAACAACGGCGGCGACTGTGTCGAGGTGGCCGACAATCTTCCCGGCGTCGTCCTGGTCCGGGACACCAAGGACCGCGACGGCGGGACTCTGGCCTTCGAGTCGGCGGCCTGGCGCTCCTTCGTAGCCCTGACCAAGGCCGGCAGCCCGACCGCCTGACCCCCTCAACCGGAGCCCTCGCCCCGCGTGGTCGAGGGCTTCGCTGTGCCTGACCCCCCGCTTCGTGGCTGGTCCCGGTGCGGCCTGCGCTGCGGATCAGGACTGGGACGCCGCAGTGAGCTTCGCGAAGTCGGGGGCGTAGACGGTCATCCAGTGCGGATGTAGCCGGTAGTAGACCACCTCGTTTTCCCAGTCGAAGAGGTCGTCGTCGTAGAAGTCCTTCAGGTACGCGAGCAGGTCGGGCCAGTCCGCGGCTGGCTCGCCGTCCTGGGGGTTGAGGATCTCCACCTTGCCGTGCGTGAACACGCCCAGGTCCTCACCGCGCATATGGGCGGCGCTGACGGCAGGACGCGCCGCGAGATGGCGCGCCTTGACGGCGTTGCGCGCCGTGCCAAAGTGCCACTTCCCGTGCAGGAAGTGCCCGTCCACACCGCTGATCCGGGGCTCGCCCTTCGCCGTCACGGTGGACAGGGCGAGGGTGCACATGCCGGTGAGGACCTGGGTGAGCTGCTCCGCGGTCAGTGCGCTTTCCGCCTTGATGATCGAGCGGAGGTGCGAGGAGGAGCGGGAGAGGGAGGCGTCAAGGAGGGCCTGAAGCTCTTGGAGATCTGCTGAAGTTTCGCGCATGGAGGTCCTCACCTGTCCCATATGTAACGGTCGTGCCCAGTCCGCGCCATCGACACCGACCGGTGAAGCCATCCTCGCCCCAAACCCTGACACCATGCGTCAGTCTTTCTCCCTCCGTCTTGCGGCCACCCCCGGATGCCCGAGCCCAACACCACCTACCGTGGCAGTGGAGCTGTACGACACGCCGGGTGATGAGCTGCTGGAGTGCCACAGCCCGGGTGGTGACTGCGGGCCTCAGGCCGGTTGGGTGCGCAGGTAGCGGCCGAAGTGGGGGACGGTGAAGGCGACCGTGCCGCGTTCACCGGAGTAGATCAGGCCCTTCTTGATCAAGGCGTCGCGGGCCGGGGAGAGGCTGGCGGGCTTGCGGCCGAGGGCCCGGGCGATCTCGGCGGTCGGTACGGCCGCGTCCATGTCGTCCCGTCCACCCCCCTCAGTCGCCCCCTCGACCAGGGAGAGCGCGGCCATCGCCCGCATGTACTCCCGTTCCGCCGGGGTGGCCCGCTCGAAGCGGGAGCCGAAGAAGCCCACCGCCAACTCCGCCTCGGCCTCCGGGGCGGCCACCCGTACGTCCGCCGCGGTGATCGGGGAGCGGGGCGCGTGATCCCAGGTCGCCTTGCCGTACGCCTGGACGAAGTACGGGTACCCGCCGGACTTGTCATAGAGCAGGTCCAGCGCCTTGGCTTCGTACTCCACGTCCTCGCGCTGGGCCGGGGCGCAGAGTGCCTGGTCGGCGGCGATCCGGTCGAGCCGGTCGATGCGCTGGTAGCGGAACAACCGCTCGGAGTACGACTTGGCCGCGCTCAGCACCGCCGGCAGGTGCGGCAGGCCCGCGCCGACCACGATCAGGGGTGCGCCGAGTTGGGACAGCTCGTGGCAGGCGGCGCAGAGGGCGGAGACCTCCTCCGGCCCGAGATCCTGCATCTCGTCGATGAAGATCGCCACGCCGGTGCCGACGTCACTGGCGACCGAGGCGGCGTCGGTGAGCAGCTCCACCAGATCGATCTCGATGTCACCGGAGTCGGCACGTCCGCTGGCCGCCGGTACGTCGATGCCGGGCTGCCACCGGTCCCGCAGCTTGGGGGCGGTGCCGCCCCGGCCGGTCGTCGGGGCCCCCCGGTGGGCGAAGGCCTTCAGCACCCCCAGGAAGGCGTCGATGCGGTCCGGTGCCCGGTGCCGGGGAGCGAGTTCCCGGACGGCCATGTGCAGGGCGGCGGCGATCGGTCGGCGCAGGGACTGATCCGGCCGGGCCTCGATCTTGCCGCTGCCCCAGAGCCGGTTGATGGCCTGCGACCGGAGGGTGTTGAGCAGGACGGTCTTGCCGACGCCCCGCAGGCCGGTGAGCATCAGGCTGCGTTCCGGTCGGCCGCGCGCGATCCGCTCCAACACGATGTCGAAGACGTCGAGTTCCCGCCCCCGCCCGGCGAGTTCGGGCGGGCGCTGACCGGCGCCCGGAGCGTACGGATTGCGGACCGGATCCACGAATCGCAGAGTATCGAGCCGTCTAGCCGAGGAGCTAGACATCAGTAGACGGGGCTACCGGCGTGTCGACAGTCGACCGGAAACTAGTGCTGTCTAGCGTGGATGCTAGACATCGCTAGATCTAGCGATGGTCGGCGTAGCCACCCGTTTCCTGCTCCTCGGCTTCAGTCGCGCAGCTTGAGGCAGAGCACGAAGTCGAGCGAGTCCAACTCACTGTCGTAGAAGTACCAGTTCGTGTAGCCGTCCACCCGGGCGCACTTCGCCTCGGCGTCCCTCTCACCGCTGGTCGTGCCGTCGACCCGCCGCAGCACCTCATAGGTCGAGGGCGCGCAGTCAGTGATCAACAGTTTCGGCTTGGAGCCGGCCGGAGCCTCGTTGCGTACGCACTGTCCCTGCTCGACGAACCGGGGATCGGTCGACGAGTTGGCGGTCGGGGAGGCGGTCGAGTCGGGGTCGGAGTCATCCGGGGCGGCGGTCGGCGCCGGTGGATCCTGGGTCGGCGCGGACACCACGGTCGGAGAAGACTCGTCATCCTGCCCGAGCAGGTAGTACCCCGTCCCACCGACGACGGCCAACACCAGCACCACGATCAGGGCGGCGATCACCGGTGTACGACCGCGCCGACGCGGTGGCGCGGGCTGACCGGCGTACGCGGCGACCGCCGGGTCGTCCTGGTGGGCCCGGCCACCCGGCTGCGGATATCCGCCAGGCACCGATTCCGACCCGTAACCAGGCCCGGACCCGTAACCAGAGTCGTAACCCGGCCCAGGCCCATAGCCCTGACCAGAGTCGTAACCCTGCCCCGCCCCGTAGATCTGTCCAGGGCCGTAACCCTGACCGGAGGCGTAGCTCTGACCCGGGTGGTAACCCTGACCGGAGTTGTGGCCCTGGTTGGGGCCGGGCGGCTCGTCGGGGTGCGGCTCGTGCCACGGTTGCGGGCCGCCGCCCGGTGGTCCGTAGTTCGCCATGCCCGCCCTCCTGATCGGGTACCCCGGCTAGACCATCGTTGATGGCTCAGCCGTCACCTCGGTCACGGTAGCGCGTACACCCCGGCACCTCGGCCCGGACGGCGTTCGGGTCAGCTATCCGGCAACAGGGTCAGATCAGGCGTAGTTGACGGTCCTTCGGGCGGCGAGGACCGGTGCTGTCGCCCAGCCGCTCGAACAGGCCCGGATCGATCACGTCGAGGAAGGGGGAGGGGCGACAGTCGTGTTCCGAGCCGTGTCGGACGCGGCGAGCGGCGTGGCTGACATAGAGCCGATCCTGCGCCCGGGTCACCCCGACGAAGAACAACCGGCGTTCCTCCGCGATCGCGTCCTCGTCCGGCGTCGAGCCCGGCCAGCGCAGCGGCAGCAGCCCGTCCTCCGTACCGACCAGGAAGACCACCGGGAACTCCAGGCCCTTCGCGGCGTGCAGGGTCAGCAGGGTGACCGCCTCGGCACGAGGGTCCAGCGCGTCCACCTCCGCGCCGGTGGCGAGCTGGGACAGGAACATCTCCAGGTCATCGCCGCACCGGCGGGCCAGGGGGGTGAGCAGGTCGACCGCGGTCCGGACCTCCTCCGGGCGTACCCCGCTGGAGCCGTCCAGGGTGGGGATGGCGAACCGCTCGGCGAGGACCTGCCCGGCCAGGCGTACCCGGGCGGGCAGAGCGCCCTCCACGCCCGAGGTGTGCCGCAGTTCGCGGGCGATGGCCAGCACCCCGGGCCGGTCCCGCAGCCGGTCGTGTGAACGCTTCTGCACCGGGATGTTCGCCCGGGACAGGGCATCCACGATCGGCGCGGCCTGCGCGTCGGTCCGGTAGAGCACGGCGATGTCGGAGAAGGACAGGGTGGTCGACCGGCCGTCGATCCGACCGGAGTCCAGCGATCGGTGGGAGAGGCCGCCGACCAGTTCGTCGACCGTGCGTACCACGAAATCGGCCTCGTCGGCGACGGAGGCCGCGGCGTACCGACCCACCAGGGGGGCCTCGGGGTCGAGCCGGGCCGGATCCAACCGGCGGCCCCGGACCAACGACGAGGGCGCGATGGCCTGCACCGCGGCGGCCAGGATCGGCGCGGAGGACCGGTAGTTGCGGTTGAGCCGCACCAGCCGGGCGTCGGTGAAGTCCTGGGAGAAACGCAGGAAGTACCCGACGTCGGCACCCCGGAAGGAGTAGATCGCCTGGTCCGGGTCGCCGATCGCACAGAGGTTCCCGTCGGCGGGGCTGAGCAGTCGCAGCAACTCGTACTGCACCGCGTCGACGTCCTGGTACTCGTCGACGAAGATCCACCGCCAGCGGTTGCGGTACCGCTCGACCAGCTTGCGGTCCTCGCGCAACAACCCGACCGGCAGGGTGAGCAACTCGTCCAGGTCGACCATGCCCTGCTTGCGCAGCAGTCCGGCGTACCGGGCCGGGTCCGCACCGGCCTCGGTCCTGGCCGCCGCCCGCTCGGCGTCGTCGGCGATCCGGAAGTCGTTGGGCAGGCCCGCCGCCTCGGCGTTCTCCCGCAGGATGGTCAGCCCCAGGGAGTGGAAGGTGCCCACGGTGACGTCCTCGGCGACCGGGCCGAGCAGGCCGTCGAGGCGGTGACGCAGTTCCTCGGCCGCCCGCCGGGTGAAGGTGATCGCCAGGCACTCCTCGGGAAAGACGTTCAGCTCGGCGCAGAGGTACGCGATCCGGTGGGTCAGGGTGCGGGTCTTGCCGGTACCCGGACCGGCGACGATCAGCAGCGGGCCACCGGGGGCGGAGGCGGCCACCCGTTGCATCGCGTCGAGTCGGTCGAGCAGCCCGGTGCCGACCTCCTCCATGCCGGCGAGCATCGGCTCGAAGGGCTCGTGCGGGGAGGGCTGCGGCGCGATCGGTGGGGCCGGTGGGGCCGGCTTGCGCTTCGGTTCGGCCTTGGTGGCCGCCCGCTTGATCTTGGCCGTAGGTCGGCCCGCCTCGGCCGGTCGACGCTGCGCCGGGACCGGCACGTCGAACAGCGTCTCCTGCCCGCCCGAGGAACCGGCGCCGCCCAGTTCAGTCGGATCGAACAGAGTGATCACCCCGTACTCGCCGTCGTAGCCGGGTACCCGTCGTACCTCGCCCCGGCGCAGCCGACCGATGCCCTCGGCGAGCAGTTCCCCGCCGACCCGGCCGATCTCCTCCACCGGGGTACGGGTGAGGATCTCCAGCTCGGGACCGAGGGCGGCGACCAGTTCGGTCAGCTTGCCCTCGACCTTCTTGGATCGCGGCCCGACCTTGTTGATCTCACCGAGGATCTCGGCCAACTGGATCAGGTGGGTCACCTCACGGGCCTGCTCCGGCCGGTACCCCTCGGGCCGATCGGCCAACTCCTCGACCCGGCTGAGGACCCCCACGGTCAACGGCTTGCCGCATTCCGGGCACCGTCCCCCGGCCTCCCGGGTCCGCTCGGGTGCCCAGTTCACCCCGCACAACCGGTGGCCGTCGGCGTGATACTTGCCCTCCTCCGGGAAGAACTCGATCGTGCCGGCCAACCCCTCGCCGGTGCGCAGCGCCTCCCGGATGCCGAAGTAGTCCCGTGGTGCGGCGAAGACGGTGGCCTCCCGGGCCAGCGCGGGCGGGGAGTGGGCGTCGGAGTTGGAAACCAGTCGGTAGGCGTCCAGGCTGCCGACCCGCCAGTTCATCTCCGGATCACTGGACAGCCCGGTCTCCACCGCGAAGATGTGCTCGGCCAGGTCGGCGTAGCAGTCCGCGATGGCGTCGAAGCCCGACTTCGAACCCAGCGCGGAGAACCAGGGGGTCCAGATGTGGGCGGGGACCAGATAGCCGTCGGGGCTGGCCTCCAGGGTGATCTCCAGCAGGTCCCGGGAGTCCAGGCCGAGGATCGGCCTACCGTCCGAGCCCAGGTTGCCGATGCGGCCCAGGGCGGCGTTGAACCGGCCCGCCGCGTCCAGATCCGGCAGATAGATCAGGTGGTGCACCTTGCGGGTCCGGTCGTCCCGCTTGTAGATCGTGGAGATCTCCACGCTGAGCATGAACCGGACCGCATCGGCCTCCGCCTCGCTGGCCAGCCTCGGCGGCAGGCGGCGGGCGATGTCCCGCTCCGTTTCCGCCGACAGCCGATACAGGCCGGGTTCGGCCGGTTGCAGGGTCTCGCGCAGGTGGTCGTACCAGGCAGGGTGGGTGAAATCGCCCGTGCCGAGCACCGCGATGCCCTTGCGCCGCGCCCACCAGCCGAGGTTCGGCAGGGTCAGGTCCCGGCTGCACGCCCGCGAGTACTTCGAGTGGATGTGCAGGTCCGCGACGAAGGGCGGGAGGCCACCGGGGGGTACGGCGCTGAACGGGGGCACGCCGCATCCTGCCACGACCGGCGGTGCTCCCGCTCGGCGCCACGCACGAAGGTGAGGTGCGCTATGCCGAGCGCAACTCCACGAGGGTGATCTGTGGCTCCGCGCCGACCCGTACCGGGGGACCCCAGAAACCGGCACCGTTGGTGACGTACACCTTCGTGCCGTCCACCTCACCCAGCCCGGACACCACCGGCTGTTCCAGCCGGACCAGCAGGTTGAACGGGACGATCTGACCACCGTGGGTGTGGCCGGACAGTTGCAGGTCGACGTCGTACTTCGCCGCCTCGAAGGCGGCCACCGGCTGGTGCGCCAACAGCACCACCGGCCGGGAGGGATCACGGTCGGCAAGGGCGGCGGCGTAGTCCGCCGGGGCGGCCACCCCGGTACCGGCCGCGCTGACGTCGTTGACCCCGGCCAGGTCCAGTACCCCGCCCCGCGCGGCGATCTCCAGCCGCTGGTTCTGGAGCACCCGCAGCCCGAGCCGGTCGACCTCGGCCACCCACTCCTCGACCCCGGAGTAGTACTCGTGGTTGCCGGTGACGAAGTAGCTGCCGTGCCGGGCCCGCAGGTCCCGCAGGGGTGCCGCGGCCTGACCCAGCTCGGCTACCGTACCGTCGACCAGGTCGCCGACGACGGCGACGATGTCGGCGTCCAGTCGGTTGATCGCGGCGACGATCCGCTCGGTGTGCACCCGACCGCGCAGCGGACCGATGTGAATGTCGGAGACGGTGGCGATCCGCAGGCCGTCCATGCTGCGCGGCAGCTTGGCCAGCGGAATCTGCACCCGGTCCAGCTGCGGGGGACCCATCGCGGTGCGTACCCCGCTGCCGACCAGACCGGCGGCGGTGAGACCGGCGAAGATCGCGGCGCCTCGGGCGAGCAGCAGCCGTCGCCCCGGATCGTGGTCCGGCCCGATCGCACCGGCGGCCGGGGGTTCGCTCGCCTGGTCGGCCACCGGCGGAGTCGGGTTGGTCGCCGACTCCTCGGGCGCCGCGCTCGAGCCGACCAGTGCCGGCTCCTCGGCCGTGCTGGCCGGACCGACCAGCACCGGCTCCGGTGCGGCCACCGCGGCCCGGCGGCGCAGCACCAGGCGGGTCACCAGCATCGGGACTTCCAGCACGACGAGCAGCACCAGCAGGTAGAACATCAGGGCGAGCCAGACGTAGCCCGGCCAGGCCAGCCAGTACAAGCCGGCGCGGGTGCCCATCATCGTCGCCGGTACGAGCAGCGCCAGCACCACCGTGGTGACCGTGCCGATCCGCCGCCAACGGCCCGCCCTGGTGGTGTCCTTGACCAGCCGCTTCCAGAGATAGAGGTGGATCAGCCCGGTGATCAGGGCAAGGGTGGCCACGAAACCGAGTACCGCGAGCACGTCTGATGTCCCCTCAGCCGCCGGCGAAGGGAGGAAGGACGTCGATCGTCACTCCGGCCGGCAGCAGTTTGTCGCGATCATGACAGGTCACGCCATCGACTAGAAAGCTTGCCACGGTCAACACGGGGACCAGCCGCTCACCGTGCCGCTCGGCCAGCTCGCTCAACACCCCGTCGAGGGTACGGCCGGCGGAAACGGTCTCCTCGCTGCGCCCGGCCGCCGCTCGCGCCCCGGCGAAGTAACGCACGGTGACGGTTTCCATGGTCATCCTCCGATGGCCGACATCGGCCTAGCGGGTTGCAGGAAGCTCGGGTCGTCGATGCCGTGACCGGCCCGCTTGCCCCAGGTCGCCGCCGTCCACCGCCGCACCAGCTCGTCGTCGTCCGCACCGGCGCGCAGGGCACCCCGCAGGTCCGTCTCCTCCGTGGCGAACAGGCAGTTGCGGATCTGACCGTCGGCGGTGATCCGGGTCCGGTCGCAGTCGCCGCAGAAGGGGCGGGTCACCGTGCCGATCACCCCGACCTTGGCCGGGCCGCCGTTCACCAGCCAGGTCTCGGCCGGTGCCGCCCCCCGTCCGGCCGGATCCGGGCTCAGCTCGTACGCCGTACCCAGGGTGGTCAGGATCTCCTGCGCGGTGACCATGCTCGCCCGGTCCCAACCGTGCTGGGCGTCCAGCGGCATCTGCTCGATGAACCGCAGCTCGTACCCGTGATCCAGGGCGAAGCGGAGCAACGCCGGTGCCTCGTCGTCGTTGACCCCGCGCATCAGCACACTGTTGATCTTGACTGGGGTCAGTCCGGCGACGGCCGCCCCGGCCAGACCGGTCAGCACCTCGCCCAGTCGGTCCCGGCGGGTGAGCCGGAGGAAGCGCGCGTGATCCAGGGTGTCGAGCGAGACGTTCACCCGGTCCAGCCCGGCGGCGCGCAGCGCCGGTGCCACCCGCGCCAACCCGATGCCGTTGGTGGTGAGCGAGATCCGGGGACGCGGATCGAGGGCCGCCACCGCAGTCACGATGGCGGTCAACCCCGGGCGGATCAGCGGCTCACCGCCGGTGAACCGGACCTCCTCGATGCCGAGTCGGTGCACCGCGACCCGGATCAGCCGGATCACCTCGTCGTCGGTGAGCAGTTGCGGCCCGGCCAACCAGGGCAGCCCTTCGGCGGGCATGCAGTACGTACAGCGCAGGTTGCACTTGTCGGTCAGGGAGACTCTCAGGTCCCGGGCGGTTCGGCCGTACCGGTCGACGAGGAGGCCGCCGGGCGGTACGACACTCATCCCACGACGGTAGCGCGACCGAGCCCACCCAGAGCGGCGCGGGCGAGGTCGCGGACCGAATCCCGGTACGCGCTGCCGAACAGGGCGGTGTGCACGAGCATCAGGTGCAACTGGTGCAGGGACACCCGCTGCCGCCAACCCTCGGCCAGCGGCCAGCATTCCTCGTACGCGGCCAGGATCCGGTCTGCGTACGGCGGTCCCCCGAACAGCGCCAGTTGGGCCAGGTCAGTCTCGCGGTGCCCGCCATGGGCGGCCGGGTCCACCAACCAGACCCGGTCGTCGACACCCCAGAGCAGGTTGCCCGGCCACAGGTCACCGTGGACACGGGCCGGTGGCTCCTCCCCACCGAACTCGCCGATCCGGGCGACGACCTGCTCGACGAGCGCGGCGGTGCTGTCGTCCAGGGCCCCGTCGTCGACCGAGCGGCGCAGGTAGGGCAGCAGCCTGGCCTGGGCGAACCACTGCGCCCAGGGACCCTCGTGCGGGGTGTTGTCCGCCGGCAGGGCTCCGATGAACCCGGGCCACGACGCTCCGAATGCGGGTGCCCCGGCCCGGTGCAGACCGGCGAGTTCCCGGCCGAAGCGCTCGGCGGCCTCGGGGCTCGGCTCACCCGGCTCGATCCACTCCAGGGCCAGCAGTTCGGGCAGGGCCACCAGCACCTGGGGAACCGCGACCGTCCCGGCCTCCCCCAGCCAGCGCAGCCCGGCCGCCTCGGTGGCGAAGAACCCCTCCGGCACCGGTCGGTCCGCCTGCTCCGGCCAGGTCTTGGCGAAGACCGAGTGACCGTCGTCGAGGGTCAACCGGGAGGCGGCGCAGATGTCCCCGCCGCTGACCGGGGTCTCCCGGATCCGTTGATGGGTCAGGAAGGTCGGCAGCTGCTCGGGATGCGCCCGCAGATACGCCAGATCCATGCCCGCAAGGTATCCCCTCCAGGGGAAGGAAGGGCCCCTTGTTAACGCCTCCGGTAGAGCAGGGGTCCCTTATTAACGGGCTGCACGCGTGCTGGGGCATGCCGAGGGTGCTGGTGGAAGGGTGGCGATCCCCTATGACCAGGGAAAACACGCTGAGTAGCTGTGGATAACCGGCGTGTCGTCCACAGGGGCAGCGGCACCCGCCGTACGGCTCGCAGGCTGGACCCATGAATTCGACGGAGATCCCTCGGTTGACCGTCCGCTCGCCCGCCGACCTCATCGCCGCGGTGCCGTACCTGCTCGGCTTCCACCCGAGCGACAGCGTCGTGGTGGTGGCCTTCTCGGCCTCCCGGGTCGTCTTCGTGGCCCGTGGGGACCTGCCCGGCGACACCGATCACGGCGAGGCGGCCGGGCGCCTGACTGCGGCCGGGCACCTCGCCGCGGTCACCGCCCAGCAGGGCGCCGACTCGGCGACGGTGATCGGGTACGGCCCCGCCGCGCGGGTGACCCCGGCCCTCGACGCGATCCGGGAGGCGTTGACCAAGGTCGGGATGCCCGTGCTCGACGCGCTGCGGGTCACCGACGGGCGGTGGTGGTCGTACCTCTGCACGGAACCGGAGTGCTGCCCGCCGGAGGGAACCGCGTACGACCCCGAGGGCAGCGCGGTGCCGGCGGCGGCCGTCTTCGCCGGCCAGGTGGCCCTGCCGGACCGGGCGGCCCTCGTCGCCCAACTGGCCCCCACCGGTGGGACCGCCGCCCGCCGCGCCGCCGAGCGGGCCGAACAGCGGCTGTCCGAGTTGCTGGCGACCGCACCTCCGGCAGACCTGCTCGGCGCGCGGGCCCTGCGGGCGGCCGGGGTGGCGGCCTACCGTGCCGCCCGCCGCCGGCACGACCGGGGAGGGCAGCTCACCGACGACGAGATCGCCTGGCTGGGCCTACTGCTGACCCACCTTCCGGTACGCGACCACGCCTGGGAACGCACCGACGGCCGGGACGAGGATGTGGCGTTCTGGACGGAGCTGCTGCGCCGGATCGCGCCCCACCTGATCGCGGCGCCCGGGGCGCTGCTGGCCTTCGCGGCCTGGCGGGCCGGGCAGGGTGCCCTGGCGGCGGTGGCGCTGGAGCGGGTGTTGGCCGAACATCCGGACTACTCCCTCGCCCTGCTGATCGACGACCTGCTCCGTCGCGGAGTGCCACCCTCCCGGCTGGATGGTTGGCCGGCCGGCGATCCGTCGACTCCCCCGCGCCGAGTACGGCGCAGGTCGCGCCGCCGCCCACGATGACCCACCCGGACAGGGACAGCCAGACCTGCTGCGGCCCTGGATAATCGATGGATGCTTCGATCGACCTACGGACGCGGATGAGCCTCGGACTGCTGCTGTCGCTGGCCGGGCTAGCCCTGATCGACAGCACCAGCATCGGCACCTTGTTCATTCCGGTGTGGTTGCTGCTGGCACCCGGCCCGGTCAGCGGTCGCCGGATCCTGACCTACCTGGGCACCATCGCCGGGTTCTATTTCCTGGTGGGGTTGGCCCTCTATGTCGGAGGCAGCAGCCTGGCGGGGCTGCTGGGTGGCGCCCTGGACAATCGCCCGGTCATCTGGGCGCAGTTGGTGCTCGGGGTCGGTCTGCTGGTGGTGAGCTTCCGCTTCGACGGAAAGCGCGGCACCGGAACGGGCCGGGTACTGCGCTGGCGGGACCGGGTGACCGCGGGTGACTCGTCGGGGCGGTGGCTGATCGGGCTGGCCCTGTTCGCCGCGTTGGCCGAGGTGGCGACCATGCTGCCGTACCTCGGTGCCCTGGGTCTGTTGGGCACCTCCGGTCTGGACATGGTGACGGTGGTCGCCCTGCTCGGCGGGTACTGCCTGGTCATGGTGCTGCCGGCGATGGGGTTGCTGGGCGTGCGGCTGGCCTGGCCGAGGTTGGTCGAGCCGGTGCTCGCTCGGCTCAACGCGTGGATCCTCAAATCATCCGGGAGCATGCTCGGCTGGGTCCTGGGCATCGCCGGCTTCCTGATCGCCCGGGACGCCGCGATGCGGCTGGGGCTGTTCGAAATGCTCGCTAACCGCTGAACTTCAGGCGGTGAGCTGAGGTCCGGCGGTGATCCGGTGTGGGCTGGTATAGACGTTCATGGTGCGGCCACGGAGGAAGCCGACGAGAGTCAGTCCGGCCTCGACGGCCAGGTCCACCGCTAGGGTGCTCGGTGCCGAGACCGCCGCGAGCAGCGGCACACCGGCCATCCACGCCTTCTGGGTCAGCTCGAAACTGGCCCGTCCGGAGACGAGCAGAATGTGCCCGGCCAGGGGGAGCCGACGCTCGCGTACGGCCCAGCCGATCACCTTGTCCACAGCGTTGTGTCGGCCCACGTCCTCGCGCAGCACCACCAGGTCACCCTCGGCGGTGAACAGACCGGCGGCGTGCAGCCCGCCGGTCCGATCGAAGCCACGCTGCCCGGCGCGCAGCCGCTGCGGCAACTCGGCCAACAGTTCCGCCGGCACGGTCAGCGGATCGTCGGCCACCTCGAACATCGACCGGGTACGCACCGCCTCGATGCTCTCCTTGCCGCAGACCCCGCAGGCGCTGGTGGTCAGGAACTGCCGATTGGCCTCGACAGTCGGCTCCGGTACACCGGGCGCCAGCGCCACATCGACCACGTTGTACGTGTTCGGGGTTTCCGCACCGGCACACAACTGCGCGGTCGCCACATCCTCTGCCGACCGGATCAGCCCTTCGGCGAGCAGGAAACCCAGTGCCAGGTCCAGGTCCGCGCCGGGAGTACGCATGGTGACCGACAGTGGGCGGCGGCGTCCCGGCCCGGCCGCACCGACCCGGATCTCCAGCGGCTCCTCGGCGGCGAGGGTGTCCGGCCGACGGGTCAGCACACCCCGGTCGGCTGCGGCGTCGAGATCCACGCGGAGCACCACGCGGCGGTCAGTAGCCCGTCCCACCCCACCATCCTGCCCCGACCTCCACCCGGCCACACGTCCACCCCGCCACCAGCCCTGCCCGGCCACCCTCCACCTCGGCCACCGCCACCTCGGGCGGCAGGGCGGAGGCTACGGTTGGCCGGTGAAGGCGTACGCCGCGGTGGTGCTCGCCGGAGGTGCGGCCCGGCGGATGGGTGGACTGGACAAGCCTGCGCTGCCGGTCGGTGGGGTGCCGATGCGGGAGCGGGTGCTGGCGGCGGTCGCGGATGCCGCGCCTCGGGTCCTCGTCGGGCCGGGACCGGCCCCGGCGGGCGTACGACTGACCCGCGAGTCGCCACCGGGCGGCGGGCCGGTGGCCGCCACCGCAGCCGGGCTGGCCCTGCTCGACCCCGAGGTGTCGGCCGTTGCCCTGCTGGCGGCCGATCTGCCGCTGTTGACCCGGGCCGCCGTCGGTGAGCTGCTGCATCACCTCGACGACGCCTCGACCATCCGATCACCGGTCGACGGGGTCTGTTACCTGGACCAGTCTGGGCGACGGCAGTCGCTGTGTGGGGTGTGGCGTCCGGCGGCGCTGCGCGCGGCCCTGGACCGGGTGCGGGTGCGGCGGGGCGAGTTGGCCGGAGCATCCTTGCGGGACCTGTTCACCGGGCTCGCCGTACGCGAGTTGCGGTGGTCCGGCGACGGCCTGCCGCCCTGGTTCGACTGCGACACTGAGCGGGACCTGCGGTGGGCGGAGGAGTGGTCGCGATGAAGGTGTTGGACGACTGGCTCACGGCGGCCTGTGCGGAGCTGGGGGTGGACCCGGCCGAGGTGCCGGTACAGCCCGTGCTCGACCTGGCCCGGGAGGTCGCCCACCAGGTGGTGCGGCCGGGGGCCCCGGTCACCGCGTACCTGCTCGGGCTGGCCGTCGGCCGGGGTGCCGATCCTGCCGTGGCAGCCGCCCGGTTGACCGAGTTGGCCGACACCTGGCCGATCGAGTCAGGTGGTGACCACAGCACCGGCTGATCGCCCGGCGAGGGTGTCCGATCACTGTCCGGGCTGACGCCTCTCCCCGGCCGGCTCGATAGGGTGGCCGGAACGGACGGAGGCGATCATGACGGCAGAGCACCCCTCAGCACCGCCCGGTACGCCGGCACACCACGAGTCGATCCTGCTCGACGAGCCGAGCACCGCAGACCTGCGGGCCAAGGTGACCCATGCGTGGCGGGAGTTCGCCCGCGCGCTGGCCGACCGGCTGGCCGGCCTGCCGCACGGCGCTCACGTGGAGTTGACCCTCGACCCGACCGCCTCCGGCATCGAGGAGGCCGTCTACTCCGTCAGTGTCGACGTCGGCGAGGACGGTGGGTTGACCGCCCGGGCGGTGGGCAACGCGGCCCTGCCCCAGGGCTACCGGCTGGACCGGGCGGCCGTGGCCGACATGGTCGCCCTGGGTTGGTCTCCCCCCGGGGTGCTGGAAGGCTCCGGTGACCAGTTCGGCCTGCACTGCGGAGTCTCGGAGAGCACCCGGCTGGCCGCCCTGCTCTCGCGTACGCTGCGCGACATCTATGGGGCGCCGCACCCGGCCTTCCTGGTCTACGTGATCACCGACGCCGAGGGTGAGCCGGTGCCGGGTGAGCCGTTGGGCACCGCCCGCAGCGAAGTCGGCACCGGGCAGGAGATCGAGGACGACCTGGCCCAGGCGCTTGCCGCCACGGAGGGTTCCGGTGCGGACGATGAGGTGCTGGAGCTGGCCGAGCGGGTCCGGACGGTGGTTTCCACCATGCTCAGGTCCGACTCCGACCGGGTCCAGGTCGACTCCGACGGCGACATCAACATCCGGGCCGGTTCGGCGATGGTCTTCGTCCGGGTGCGGGACAATCCGCCGCTGGTCGACGTCTTCTCCCCGGTGCTCACCGAGGTAGAGCCGACCGAGCGGCTCTACGTCAAGCTCTCCGAGCTGACCAACCGGATGCCGATCGGCCGGCTCTACTGTGCCGACGACACCGTCTGGGCCTCGATTCCGGTCTTCGGCCGCAACTTCCAACCCACCCATCTGATGCTCGCCGTGCAGGTGATGACCGGCCTGGCGGACGAGTTGGACGACCGGCTGCACGGCGAGTTCGGCGGCAAACGCTTCTTCAGTGAGGGGGACAAGCCGGGGCGGGGCGAGCACCGCACCGGCATGTACCTGTGAGCAGGTTGGTCAAGGGGTGAGGCCCGGAGATCCCGAGAAACCGGGCCCCACCCCTTGAGGGGAGGGAGAGTCAGGTATTCGGGATCCAGTCGAGGCTTCGAGCGGTGACCGGATCGCAGGCGCGCAGGCCCGCATCGGAGACCGTCCAGAGGATGTCCCCGATCATCAGTGCGCGGTGTACGACCGGCCGTAGCCGGGCTCGGCCCGATGTCGTGACCGGGTGGGTGACCTGGCCGATCTCGCTGATCTTGTCGGCGTCGACCCGTAACAGGCGTACTCCGGCGTCCACCGGCAGCACCACCAGCCCGGTGGCGGGCCAGTGCAGGAAGGCGTGCGGGTCGTACTCCGCGGCGGACCAGCCCCCAGGCAGGTGCCACTGGTCGAGTCGGGTCGGCCGGTTCGGGTCCCGCACGTCGAAGAGGGACACCTGCACCCCCTCCGTACGGCCCTGCCCGTCGGCCTCCTGACCCACCCCGAGCAGCCGCCCGTCCGGCAGCGGATGCAGGTACGCGGAGTAGCCGGTGATCTTCAACTCTCCGGTCATCCTCGGGGCGGTCGGATCGCTCAGGTCCAGCGAGTAGAGCGGGTCGGTCTGCCGGAAGGTGACCACGTACGCCACCGGCCCCAGGTAGCGCACGGAGTAGATGCGTTCGCCGCGCCCGAGCCCGTCGACCCCTCCGACCGGCACCAGCGCCCCGCCCTGGCGACGCAGCACCCGTACGGTGGATTCGGAATCGCCTGCTTCGCCCCAGACCTCGCCCAGGGTGGTGGCCACCCGCAGGTGTCCGTCCCATTCGGACAGCGCGTACTGGTTGATCAGCCAGCCTGGTACGGCACCGGAGGCCAGATAGCGGGGGCGGCCCGGTCCGCCGGTGTCGAACTGGAAGATCTCGGTGACCTGGTCGCGGACGCGGGGCAGCCAGCGGAGCAGCCCCGGTTTCCGGGACGGCTGCTGCCCGGCGAGGTAGAGGCTGTTCGGGGTGCCGTAGACCGTGGTGGCGTCGGCGGCGACGCTGACCGGGTCGCCGTCGCCCAGCCGGTCGGTGCCGAGGTCGAAGCTGAGCACGGTGAGTATCGAGGTGCCGGTCATCCGTTCCGGTCGGCTCAGCCGATCGCAGTCGACCCGACCGGTGTGCCGCTCGTTCCCGGCCGTCCACTCGTACTCCGGCAACCAGGATTCGATCCCGGCGTGGTCGATCACCGCCCGGTTCTGCCGGGTCCGGGTCCGGTCGCTGCCGTCGACGTCGTACGGGAACTCGAGGCGGGGCGCCGAGCGGATCACCACCCGGGCGGTGGTGCCGGTCAGTCGACCGTCGAGCAGACTGCCCTCGATCCGGTACGTGCCGATCAGCGCGGGCGCACCGGTCAGGCCTACCAGGAACAGGCGGGCCGCTTCGGTCGACGGCCCTGGCCGGGACCGGTCCATCGCGATGAACGGCGTCCCCTCGGCGAGCACCAGGGCCCGGTCACCGAGCAGCAGCAGCCGGTACGAGCCCCAGTAGGCGCCCGCCTTCTCACCGGGCAGATCGAGTCGGCCGGTGACCCGGCGGCTGGCCGGATCGATCACCCGTAGGGCACCCCCGGTGACGGTGACGATGCGGCGCCCGTCGGTCTTCACCACGTCCGGCTCATCCGCGCCGGCCTCATGGTTGTTGGTCGTCGAGTGGTCCGGCGGGGCGCTGCCGCCGGGCTCACCCTTTCCCAGCGCCCCGCCTTCGGCGGCGACCGCCCGGGTGGACAACAGCGTGCCGCCCTCGAAGCCGTACGGACCGACCGCCTCGCGGGCGGCAGCCCGCAGTTCGGTCAGGGCGTCCGCACAGGAATCGAAGGAGACCAGGCCGGCCACCGGCACCATCACCGGCGCGGTCGGCCGGCCGGGTGCCGGGGCCGAGGTACTCCCGGCGAGCAGGGTGAGGGCGATCAGGATGCTCCCGGCGACGACCACCTTGGCTGCCCGCGTCATGAGTGCTTCGACGCCGCCGGTCGCCGTCCGGTTCCGCACCGATGCGCCGGTCTCCACCGGCCGGGTCGATCAGATGGAGGGCCCGACCCCGGGGGACTCGACCAGGCGGGAGAGCACGATGGTGCTGCGGCTGGAGGTCACGAAGCTCTCCGCGCGCAGCCGCTCCAACGCCTCCTCCAGGTGGGAGATGTCGGCGGCCCGCAGGTGTACGAGAGCGTCGGCCTCCCCGGACACGGTGTACGCGCCGATTACCTCGGGATGGCGGCGTACGGCGGCACCGATCTGTGCCGGGGTGGTGCGGCCGGCGCAGAACAGTTCGACGAAGGCCTCCGTGGTCCAGCCGACCGAGGCCGGGTCGACGACGGCGGTGAATCCCCGGATGACCCCGGTGGCACGCAGCCGGTCCACCCGCCGCTTGACGGCCGGAGCGGAGAGTGAGACTCGGGTGCCGATGTCCGCGTAGGAGGCACGGGCATCGGCGACGAGCAACGCAATGATTCGCTTGTCTACGCCGTCTATCTGCAAGATTCTGCTCCTGAGAAGCAATGATCATGGCTGTTCCGAAACTCTCAGCCTACCTACTCTTGGTGACCGTGAACCCTAAGCGAGTGCCGCGAAAGCGCACGTACCTCATGTGCTCGCCGGAGCATTTCGCGGTCGAGTACGCGATCAACCCCTGGATGGACGTGACCACCCCGGTCGACCCGGAGCTGGCCGTCAAGCAGTGGGATCGCCTACGGGAGACTCTGGTCGGCCTGGGGCACGAGGTGCACCTGCTCGCCCCCGAGTCCGGCCTGCCCGACATGGTCTACGCCGCCAACGGTGCCTTCATGGTCGACGGCACGGTCTACGGCGCCCGGTTCAAACACCACCAGCGCACCGCCGAGGCGGCGGTGCACCGGGCCTTCTACGAGGCGCAGGGCTGGCGGTTCATCGCCCCGAACGAGACGAACGAGGGTGAGGGGGACTTCGCCTACCTGCCGGAGGCGCACGGCGGGCTGATCCTCGCCGGGTACGGGTTCCGCACCGAGCTGCCCGCGCACGCGGAGGCGCAGGAGGCGCTGGGTAGGCCGGTGGTCTCGCTGCGGCTGATCGATCCGCGCTTCTACCACCTGGACGTGGCACTGGCCTCGATCGACGACGGCAACATCGTCTACTACCCGGGAGCCTTCTCCGCGGCCAGCCAGAAGGTGCTGACCCAGCTGTTCCCCGACGCGGTGCTGGCCGAGGACGAGGACGTGCTCGCCTTCGGGCTCAACCTGGTCAGTGACGGCGCGAACGTGGTGCTCAACAGCGAGGCGACCCGGCTGGCGGGTCGACTGAAGGCGGCCGGCTACACCCCGGTGCCGGTGGAGTTGGCCGAGCTGAAGAAGGGCGGAGGCAGCGTGAAGTGCTGCATCGCCGAGCTACGGCACTGACCCGTCAGCCGGGCCGAACCGTCAGCCCAGCGTGGCCAGCTCGCTGAGCAGGACGTTGGATAGCACCTGCCCGTCGTGCTGCACCTCCCGCAGGTACCACTTCTGCTGGGGGGTGCGCGGCTGGTTGAACTGCCAGGCCCCGCGCGGGCTGTCGATCTGACCGATCCGGCCCAGCGCCAGGTTGAGCTCCTGCGGGGTGGGGTCCGCGCCGGCCAGCCGGATCGCCTGGTCGAGCACCTTCGCCGCGTCGTACGAGGCCATCGCGTAGGTGGTCGGCGAGGCGCTGTGCTTCTTGCGGTACGCCGAGGCGAACCGGCGGTTGGCGGCGTTGTTCAGGTCGGCGGAGTAGTTCAGGGCGGTGCGGATGCCCAGGGCGTCGTCGGCCGGCTTGATGCTCTCCAGCACGGTGCCCTCGGTGAGGAAGCCGGGAGCGTAGATGCCGCCCTGGAAGCCGGCGTCGCGGAGCTGCATGACGAACTCCGCCGCCGCCGGGCCGGCGAAGAAGCAGAAGACCACCGAGGGGTTGCGGCTCAGTGCGCGGTCGATGTCCCTGACGAAGGCGCCCTTGCCGGGGTTCGCGTTGTTGGAGGTGAAGACGACCGGATCCGCGATGCGGGGGTCGGATTCGCCGAACTCCTGCCGGAAGCCGCGCAGCACGTCGTCGCCGCCGAGGGCCGACTCCGGCATGATCATCGCCACCCGGTCGTCGGGACCCAGGGCGTCGCGCAGATGGCGGCCGAGGGCCCGGCCCGCCTCGTCGAGCACATACGAGGTACGCCAGATGTAGACGACGCTCTGCAGGCTGGTGGGTGAGGCGTTGGAGCCGATCAACGGCACCCGGGCCTGCTCGACGACGTCCCGGATGCCGGACATCACCGCCGAGGACGAGACCCCGGTCAACGCCAGAACACCCTGCTTGAGCAGGCCGTCCACGGCGGCCTGACCGGACTTGACGCTGTCTCCCTCGTCGGCCACGAGCAGGTTCACCGGATGGCCGCCGAGGACTCCCTCGTTGAGGTCCAGGTAGAGCTCGAAGCCGTTGCGCAACTCGTCACCGACGGCCTTGCCGGGGCCGGACTGCGGCGCGATGAGCCCGACTTTGACCGTACTCTTCGGCTCGGTCGGTTCCTCGGAGTCCGAGGCGCACCCGGCCGCTAGTCCGCCCGCACCGAGCGCGGCGAGCAGTTGAAGTGCCCGCCTACGGTTCATCTGCGACACCGGGTTCCCTTCGGATGGCCTGCTGGAGTCTCCGCCCCTCCGGCGTTCTACCTGCTTAGCGACGCTGGGTCAATGGTTAATGATCGGTGTGAAGAGAACGGAACGCGGCGGTTACCTGCGGCCAGGCCGGAGAGAGGGGGTCGATAAGCCCGAAGTGTTCGCATTCCGACAACTCGACAAGGTGCATATCCGCACCTAGCACCTGTGCGGCGGCGACATACCTCCTGCTCATCTCCACCGGTACCTGCTGATCCAGAGTGCCGTGAATCACTACCGTCCGTATTGGCAGAGGGGTCGTGATGCGGGGGTCGGCGACCTCGTACCGCTCGGGGAAATCGGCCGGTCCGCCGCCCAGCAGCGCGGCCACCGCGCCCGAGTCCAGGTCCAGCCGGTACGCCTCGGCCAGATCCGCGACCGGGGCCAGGGCGAGCACCCCGCCGACCGTCTGCGGTGACCGGGTGGCGGTGTGCAGGGCCAGATGACCACCGGCCGAGTGCCCGACCAGGATCGGCGGCACCGGTGCGACCCGACCGGGCAGGGCCTCGGCGGCCAGCCCCGGCAGAGCCGCCACCCCGGCCCGTACGTCGGTCAGGGTGCCGGGCCAGCCACCACCGGGCTGCCCGGTCCGGCGGTACTCCAACTGGGCCACCGGGAAGCCCAGCCCGGCCAGCGCGTCGGCCAGTGCGTCGGTGTGCCGCCGGTCGTACTCCACCCGCCAGAAACCGCCGTGCACCACGATCACCAGTGGCCGGGGCGGGCCCTCGCCGAGGGGGCGGCGCAGATCGGCGATCTGGTCGGGGTGCTCGCCGTAGGAGACCGTGAGGTCCGGCTCCGGTGCGGGTCGGGTGAGTACGGCGCGGGGGTCGGGCGACATCGGCCGACGGTAGCGCGATTCCTCGCCACCCGAGGCCCCGGCCCGGACGCCGCCGTTGCCGCCCGGCCCGGAGCCACCGTTCCCGCCCGGACGACGCCGCATGCCCACCCAGGTCCAGGCCGCATGCCCACCGGGTCTGGGCCGCGTTGCCGGCCGGGGCGGCGGGCGCCGACGGCGGTGACTGAGTAAAGATGGATGCCATGACCGAAGCGCATACCGCTGGACAGAACGACGAGCCTGGCCGGGACGGCACCGGGCACTCGGGCACCGTGGTGGTGGTCGGGCCCGATGGCCGACCGGTCGGCACCGTGCAGACCGACGACGGGACGGGCGAGGACCCCACCCGCCTGGTCGAGCAGCCGGCGAAGGTGATGCGGATCGGCAGCATGATCAAGCAGCTGCTGGAGGAGGTCAAGTCCGCGCCGCTGGACGACGCCAGCCGGCACCGGATGCGGGAGATTCACGAGCGCTCGATCGTCGAGCTGAAGGAAGGGCTGGCCCCCGAGCTGCGCGAGGAACTGGAACGGCTCTCCCTGCCGTTCGCCGAGGACCAGGCGCCGACGGAGGGTGAGCTGCGGATCGCCCACGCTCAGCTGGTCGGCTGGCTGGAGGGGCTGTTCCACGGCATCCAGGCCGCCCTGGTGGCCCAGCAGATGGCGGCCCGGGTGCAGCTGGAGCAGATGCGCTCCGGGCGGCAGGCGCTGCCCAGCGGGGTGGCCCTGCCGGGAATGCCCGGCCTGGGTCAGGGGCCCGGCGGCGAGGGCCACAGCACCGGTCAGTACCTCTGACGAAGCCGGGGTGCGGAGCCCTGCCGCACCCCGCAGTCGTCAGTCCACCCCGAAGACCTTCTCCAGGTACGCCGCCACCCCGTCGACCGAGTTCGCCGAGGTGACCTCGTCGGCGATCGCCAGCACGGCCGGGTGCGCGTTGGCCACCGCCACCGCCCGGCCGGCCCAGGTCAGCAGGGGTACGTCATTGGGCATGTCGCCGAAGGCCAGCACCTCGTCGGCCCCGATGCCGAGCCGGTGGCAGTACCAGGCCAGCCCGGCCGCCTTGGTCACCCCGGCCGCCGAGATCTCCACCAGCCCCGACCGTGAGGAATGGGTGGCCTCGGCCAGACCGGCGAGGGCCTCGGCGATCACCTGGGTGAACCGGTCGGGATCCCGTTCCGCGTCGGCCCGGGCCAGCAGCTTCACCGCCGGCAGCGAATGCAGCTCCTCCGGATGCCGTACGGCCCGGATCGCGGTCTCGTCGGCATCCCAGCGCATCGGGTAGTGCGCGTCGTGTCGCATCTGCCGACCGTCGATGATCTCCACCGCCAGGCTCACCCCGGGCACCTCGGCCCGTAGCCGGCGGGCCACCTCCGCGAGCAGTTCGGGGGCCAGCGGGTCGGCCCGCAGCACCTCGTCGCCGACCGGGTCGTAGACCACCGCACCGTTGGCACAGACCGCCGGCAGCGGCTCGGCCAACTGGTCGTACACCAGTCGCAGCCAGCGGATCGGTCGGCCGGTGACCAGCACGACCGGGGTGCCCCGGGCGGAGATCCGGGCCAGCACCTCGGCGGTGTGCGGGCTGAGGGTACGGTCGTCGCGCAGCAGGGTGCCGTCGATGTCGCTGGCGACCAGGCGGGGAATTGCCTCCATCACCCGGACAGTAGCCGGTCCAGATACACGGCCACTCCGTCGTCGTCGTTGCGCAGGGTCACATTGTCGGCGATGGCCCGCAGTTGCGGGTGGGCGTTGGCCACCGCCACCCGACCCCAGCCGGCCCACTCGAACATCGGCAGGTCATTGGGCATGTCACCGAAGACCAGCACCTCGGCCGGGTCGACCCCCAGGCTCTGCGCCACCACACTGAGCCCGGTGGCCTTGTCCACCCCGGAGGGGCTGATCTCGATGAAGCCGAGCCCGGCCTGGGTGAGGGCGGCCAGGTGCGGCGGGATGATCTCCCTGGCGACCGCCAGCAACTCGTCGACATGATGATCGGCGGTACGCGCGAAGGCCTTGATCACATCGCCCGCCAGGCACTCGTCGCGGCTGCGTACCTCGAACCGGTCCTGGTAGGGCCAGGCGGGGTGGTAATCGCCCCACAGGGGCGCGTCGTGCTCGTCGGAGGCCTCGACCATCACGGTCAGCGGGCCGACCACGGCCTCCAGGCCGGCCAGCAGGGTGGCCAGAACCTCGCTGGACAGCCGCTCGTCACGCAGCACCACCGGTCCGGCCGGGTCGCTCTGGTCGACCACCCGGCCGCCACCGGCCATCACCAGGAAGTCCGCCGCACGGATGTCGTTGCGGGTCAACTCGGTCAACCGGGGGCCCCGACCGGTGGCGCCGACCACCGGAATCCCGGCCGCACGAACCCGGTCCAGAACCTCATGGGTGTACGCCGACACGGTGTCGTCGCTGCGGACGAGAGTGCCGTCGAGGTCGGTGGCGATCAGCTTGGGCAGGCCCGGACGGGTCATCTTTCCTCCTTCGCCCACCGCCGTCACAGCCAGCCGTTCCAGTCGTTGGTCGACCACCCGGCGGGCGGCGGGCAGCCACCTTACCTCGCGGAACGGGTCGCAACCATGGCTTTCCGACGAATCGGGTGTGACGCAGGGAAGGGACCCTTCTTAACGTCTGGCGTACCGCAGGGGTGGCTCCGGTGACCGATCAGTCGGATCGGGCCTCGCGGGCGAAGGGCACCGTGGGGGTGACCGTGATGTCGATCGGTCCCCGGCCCTCGGCCTCGTCGGCGAAATCGGCCGGGCGGCGGGGACGCGGCTGACGTCGAGCCGGCTCGCCGGCCGTGCCGTCCGGTGCGGAGGTGGCGCGGACCAGGGCCGCGGCGAACAGCAGGACAGCCAGGAAGGCCATGATCAGCCCTCGTCCGTACTCGATGCGGAAGCCGTCCTCGACCGAGTAGCCCATGGCCCGCCGACGGTCGTCGTCCAGCGAGGCTGCCGTGCCCACCAGTACGGCGACCAGACCCAGGGCCAGGGCCAGGCCGGCGACCCGGGCATTGGCCCGTACGGCGAGGGTGCCGCGCAGCGTCAGTGCGGCCGTTACCCCCAGGATGAGCATCCCGACCACGTAGCCGACCCCCAGATTGCCGATCTCGGAGACGCTGCTCAACAACTCGACCGGATCGGCCCCCTCACCCCCGCCGGTGGGAAAGGTGACCTTGGCCCACTCGCCGAGCAGGGAGGCCAGGGCGGCGGCGGCACCGAGCCCGGCGAGCAGCAGGGGCAGCCGGTGGTCGCGGCCGAGGCCGCCGAGAGCCGTACGCCATCGGTTGGAGCCGGTCGGCTCCTCGTCCTGCGCTCCCCACTCGAGGACGCTGGCGTCGTCGGAGCGGTCGTCCTGCCGGGGGATGGGGAGGTCGTGGGTCACCGCTGCGCCTCCTTGTGGCCGGACCGAGTGCCCAGGCGAGGTCTGTCCCGAATCATGGCACAGCGGGCCAGCTACGTCATGGAAGGTGCAGGCAGCTGCCCGGTCGGTCGGCCGACGGGCGCGGATTCGGCTAGCGTCAGCTCCATGCCTATTCGTACCGCTTCCGCACGCTGGCAGGGCAACCTCCCCGAAGGGTCCGGCACCATCCGCACCGGCAAGGGTGGCCTGGAGGGCAACTACTCCTTCAAGTCCCGCTTCGAGGAGGGTGAGGGCACCAACCCCGAGGAGCTGATCGGCGCCGCGCACGCCGGCTGCTTCTCGATGGCCTTCTCCAAGGCCCTCGCCGACGCCGGCACGACGCCGACCTCGGTGGAGACCACCGCGAAGGTGCACCTGGACAAGACCGAGGCGGGCTTCACGGTGACCCGCATCGAGCTGGAGACCGTCGGTGTCGTACCCGGCATCGACGAGGCGCGCTTCGCCGAGCTGGCGGAGACCGCCAAGCAGAACTGCCCGATCTCCCGCCTGCTCTCCCCCGCCGCCACCATAACCCTCACCACCCGCCTAACCTCCTGACCCCGAACCCGCCCCACGCACCCTCACTCCACCCCATGTCCCCGTCGATCTTGCACTTTCGGTCGCCGCATTACGGTGCAAAAGCCGTGTAAGGGAGACCGAAAGTGCAAGATCGCGGTGTGGGGGTGGGGTGGGGGTGGGTGAGAATGGGCGGGTGGCGGTGGAGATGGAGCGGGAGCGGTTCGAGGAACTCGTGGGGGAAGCCCTCGATGAGGTTCCCGAGGAACTGCTGACGCTGATGAGCAATGTGGTCATCCTCGTGGAGGACGATCCTCCGCTGGGGGAGGATCTGCTCGGCCTCTACGAGGGACACGCGTTGACCGACCGGGGGTGGGACTACGCGGGGGTGCTGCCGGACCGCATCCTGATCTACCGCAACCCCATCCTGCGGATCTGTGAGACCGAGGACGATGTCGTCGAGGAGGTGGCGGTGACCGTGGTGCACGAGATCGCCCATCACTTCGGCATCGACGACGAGCGCCTGCACGACCTCGGCTGGGGCTGACGGTTGCGTCGCTGCCCTACCGTCTCGACCAGGTACGGCGAGTACGGAGGAAGACATGCGCAGCGAACTGTTCTCAGCGGCGAACCTGGAGCGGGAGTCCGCGCAACCCGGCATGCGGCTCCAGAACGCCAAGATGCTCAAGGTCGAGCTCAATGGTGAGATGTTGGCCCGGGTCGGCTCGATGGTCGCGTACCAGGGGCAGGTGCAGTTCCAGGCGCTGGGCTCCGGCGGACTGGGCAACTTCCTCAAGCAGAAGCTCACCGGGGAAGGCGTCCCGCTGATGAAGCTCACCGGCCGGGGTGACGTCTTCCTGGCCGACTTCGCCAAGGACGTACACATCATCGATCTCGAACCGGGCGACGCGCTGTCGATCAACGGTTCCAGCGTCCTGGCCTTCGACCCCACTCTTCAGTACGACATCAAGATGGTCGGCGGGGCCGGGATGGCCTCGACCGGCCTGTTCAACTGCGTCTTCACCGGGCAGGGCCGGATCGCGGTGACCACCCGGGGCACCCCGGTGGTGCTGGCCGTCGACGCGCCCACCTATGTGGATCCGCAGGCGGCGGTCTGCTGGTCGGCCGGGTTGCAGACCGGCTACCACCGGGCCGACCAACTCGGACTCGGCACCCTGCTGGGCCGCACCACCGGCGAGGCGTACACGATGAGCTTCGCGGGGCAGGGCTTCGTCGTCGTCCAGCCGTCCGAGGAGCCGCCGATCATGGGCAGCGGCCAGCAGGATCAGGGTGGGGTGCTCGGCGGCCTGTTCCGCTGAGCCGACCCTGGACCAGCGCGACGACCACCCACGCGAGGCCCGCCCACGCGACGGCCGCCGACCTGGCGGCCGGGACGGTCAGCTCAGTTCGCCGGCTCTGAGTCGGGCGAGCCAGGCGGCGGCGTCGGCGTAGTCGGCGTCCGAGAGACCGGCGGGGGCGGGAACCGGGTGCCCGCCCGTGCTCCCGCTCCACCGGTGTCGCGGATAGGAGCCGAGGAAGCGTACGTCGGAGCAGACCCGGCGTAGGCCCTGAAGTGCCTCACCCAGCCGGACGTCTGCGACGTGACCGGTGCAGTCGAGGAAGAAGACGTACTCGCCGAGGGCCTTGCCGGTGGGGCGGGACTCGATCCGGCTGAGGTTCACCCCTCGGACCGCCAGCTCCATCAGGACGGACAGCAGGGCACCGACCCGGTCGTGCGCGATGTACACCGCCAGCGATGTCACATCGTCGCCGGTGGGCGGGGGAGGCGGACCGGGCCGGGCGACCAGGGCGAACCGGGTCACCGCGTCCGGATGATCGGCGATCTTGTCAGCCAGTACGGCCAGACGGTGCCGGGTGGCGCCGATCGGAGCACAGACCGCCGCGTCGTACTCGCCCGTGGCCGCCCCGGCCGCCGCCGCTCCGTTGGAGAGTACGTCGATCACGGTCGCGTCCGGCAGGTATGCCCGCAGCCAGTCGCGGCACTGGGTGGAGGCCTGCGGATGAGCGGCGACGCTGCGCACCGTCGACAGCAGGGTGCCCGGACGCGCACCCAGGACGAACTCCACCGGCAGGATCACCTCGCGGGTGATCATCAGCGGCTCCCCCTCGGCGAACTCGTCGAGGGTCACCCCGACGGCGCCGCCGATCGAGTTCTCCAGGGGGACCAGGGCGGCGTCGGCCTCCCCGGCGCGTACCGCGTCCAGCGCCTCGCCGACGCTGCGGGCCGGTGTCCGGGTGCCCCGCTCGGCTGCGGGCAGAGTGCGCAGGGCCTGTTCCGCGAAGGTGCCCTCGGGACCGAGGAAGGCGAAGCGTGTCGGCGGTGTTCCCGGCATGGTCTCCAGCCTACGCACCCGGGGTGGACGCAGAGACCGAAGGAGTCGCAGCAGGTGTCGTCGGCAGCGGGGTCGGAACGATCGGCGCCAGGGTCGGCAGGGGCGCGGTGACCCCGGAGTCGTCGCCGCAGGCCAGGGTACGGATGCCGGGGGGTGCGGTGACCCGCACCTCGACCGCGCACACGTCGGTACCGGCGGTGACCAGGCGCAGATTGCCCGCCTGCCGGCGGGTGACCACGTGCAACGGCTCGTACCCGGTCACCTCCAGGGCGGTGAAGTGCCAGTCTGCGGCGCAGGACGGACCACTGCTGACCTTGACCTTCGCGTTGCGGGGCAGCAGGCCCTGGCGACCACGGACCAGGTTGATGACCTGCTGCGCGGAGGGTTCGCCCCGACAGGCCACCGCGACTCGACCGGTATCCGTCGAGGGTGCGACCGTACTCGCGACCGGTGGTACGGCGACCGAGGGTGGCGGGGTGCTGGGCCCGCCCATGGTCGGGCTCGCCGCGACGGTCGGCACCCGGGATGTGCCGCCGTCGCGTGACTCCGGAGGCTCGCCACAGCCGGACAGCAGGAGCCCGGCCAGCGCCAGGGCACCGCAGAACCGCCCGGTGAACCGATACGGGTCGCGGCCGACCCGCGAGCGGCCGACAGCGGCGCGACGGAGAGGGCTGGGCGGCACAGGAGGGGTCCTTGCGGCAGGCGGGGGTGTGCTGGGGTGGCCGGGGCCGAACCCATCGTAGGAGGAGCCGCTGCCGAGGCGGAAGGGCAGCGGCCGACCCGCCGGTCGGTGCGGGGTGGCTCAGACCTCGGAGAAGAAGGTCAGCGAGCCGGCCACGGCCCCGGCGGCCAGTACCGGTGTGGAGACCGCGTCGACCGTGGCGTCGGACCCACCGGCGGCGGACTCGATGCGCAACAGCCCTCGGGCCAGGCGACCCGAGGTGAGCGCCAGCAGCGGTGGGATCTTGTCGATCTCCGGCTCGGTCAACTCACCTCGGTTGGCGGTGAAGTCCAGCAGCCGCAACCCACCGTCGAGCAGGGGCAGGCCGATCAGCTCCTCCGGGGTGCCCAGGCAGAGCAGGTCGCAGCCGGCGGCGGAGACGGCCAACACCCGCGTCTGGGCGTCGATCAGCAGACACGGCTCATCGGCGCTGGACACCGTGGCTGACCAGCGACCGATGTTGTCGTACTCCAGCTCTGTCGGTGTCCCCGTCGTGGGCGCGAACACTTCCGAGAGCGAGAGTTCGACGTGGGCCACCGCGCCTCCTATGTACACCGACGGTACGTCCACGCTAGCCGGTCGCCGCAGTGGCCGCTGACCGTTGCGTCGCGCATCGGATCGTCGATGCGATCGGTGCCCCGGGCGGCAACGGCGCGGGCCTGGTGGAGTACCGAACCGGGACGACCCGGCCGCGTGGCGTCGCCGCAGACGTTACCGGTGGGTGGCCGCCTTGTCAGCGGCCGTTCGGCCGTCCTCGTACCACCGGTAGTCCGCCACCGGATGGTGACCACCGGTGGTCCAGGTGCTGGGATGCTGGGCGACCCGGGACAGCTTCTCCGCGGTGGCCGGGCTGATCCGGTTGCCGCCCGCGACGAGCAGCCGGTCGAGTTCCCGGTGGGTGGCCATGAGGCAGTCCTTCGGCAGGCCGTAGACGCTGATCACCCCGGAACCCACGAAGGTGAGCACCGGGGTGACCGGAATCGGATGCCCGACCGCCGAGGTGAGGGCCTTGCTGGCACGCCTGGCGTCCCGGCGGGCCTCGGTCACGTACGGCGGACGCTTGCCGTTGATCTGCACCACGTCACCGGCGACCAGTACGCGGGCCCGGCCGTGGTCGGCGATGGTGACCGCGAAGAGGCCGCTGGGCCCGATGGCGAGGAACCCGGCCCGGTTGTCGTCACTGCCGTCCAGCAGCACATCGGTGGGATCCACCCGGGGCCAGTCGACGACGTGCCAGGCCGGCCCGAGGTGGCCCAGTTGGCCCAACGCGCGGGCGCCGGCGGCTTCCAGCCGTCGGGCTCCCCGCTCGGCCCGGCGACGCCGGGCCCACTCCAAGGGGGACGGACGAGGGGCCGCGGTCACCCCTGACGGCTCCGTCCGGGGATGCGGTACCGCCACGGGCGGCAGTGCCCGGGGGGAGGGTACGGCTCGACGAGCGGGAAACACAGTCATCGCGACCTCCGGCAAAAGGTCCCTCGAAGTTACTTTCTCACTACCCTACGTTGCCGGTCCGGGTGGTCGGCAAGCCGGAACGCCGGAATGACTGCGGATGAATGCCGTATTCATTCACAGCCGTTTTCCCGGATGCCGCCAAACCCTGTCCTACGCTGCGACTGTGACCCACTACGTGGACAGTGAGGTCGGTCGACTGGGCACTGTGCTGTTGCACCGTCCGGGGCCGGAACTCGCCCGGCTGACCCCGCGCAACAACGACTCCCTGTTGTTCGACGCGATCCCGTGGGTGGGGCGGGCCCAGGAGGAGCACGACGCCTTCGCCGACGCCCTGCGCCTGCGCGGCGTCGAGGTGCTCTATCTCACCGATCTGCTCACCGAGGCGTTGGCGGTGGCGGACGCCCGGGTCGAACTCACCGAACAGGTGCTCAGCTCGCCCCGGCTCGGCGACACCCTGCGGGCCCGGGTCGCCGCGCACCTGTCCTACCTCGATCCGGCCGCTCTGGCCGGGGCCCTCGTGGCCGGTCTGGCCCACGAGGAACTGAAGATCGGCCGGGACCGTCCGGGCGGGCTGGTCTACACCCTGATGGACCGGCACGACTTCGTCATCGACCCGCTGCCCAACCTGCTGTTCACCCGGGACTCCTCGCTGTGGATCCGCGACCGGGTAGGGGTGACCAGCCTGGCCATGCCGGCCCGTCGGCGGGAGACCACCCTGACGGACGCGATCTACCGGCACCACCCCCGGTTCGCCAATACGGAGTTCGTCTACCGGCCCGATCTGGAGCATCTGGAGGGCGGTGACGTCCTGCTGCTGGCCCCCGGGGTGCTGGCCGTCGGGGTGGGCGAGCGGACCACCCCGGCGGGCGCCGAACGGCTGGCCCGTCGGGTCTTCGCCGCCGAACTGGCCCACACCATCCTCGTCGTGCCGATCGCTCAGGAACGGGCGACCATGCACCTGGACACCATCTGCACGATGGTCGACGTGGACGCGGTGCTGATGTACCCGAACGTCGCCGCCTCGCTGTCGGCGTACACCGTGATCGCCGGGGCCGACGGCGACGCCCCCCGGGTCGACGGCCCGGCGCCCTTCCTGCGGGCGGCGGCCGATGCGATGGACCTGGACCAGCTCCGGGTGATCGACACCGGTCTGGACCCGGTCACCGCCGAGCGGGAGCAGTGGGACGACGGCAACAACACCCTGGCCCTGGCCCCCCGGCTCTGCGTCGGCTACGAACGCAACATCGAGACGAACGCGCAGTTGGAGCGGGCCGGCATCGAGATCATCCCGATCGCCGGCTCCGAACTGGGCTCCGGCCGGGGCGGTCCCCGCTGCATGTCCTGCCCCCTGCTGCGGGGTTGAGCGGGGCCCGGGGGCCCCGCTCAACACCTTCGAACGGTCAGCGCAGGGTCAGCTGGCGCCCGAGCAGCCCCTGCCGGGACCGGCGGGCCGCCGCGTCCAGTGGCCCGGCCTCGGCGAGCGCTGCGGCGTACCGCTTGGCGAACTCGGCGACCGGCTCCTCCCACTCCTGCGCCGGGGCACTCTCGGGCAGGTCCCAGACCGGTACCAGTCGCCCGTGCGCCCGGAACATGCCCGCGAACTTGGTCGACTCGCCGAGGGTCAGCGAACCGGCCGCGCTCAGCCGCGCCAGAGCATCCAGGGCGGCCTCCTCGTCCTCCGGCAGCACCCAGCGCACATGCGCCTTCTCCGGCACCCGGCACCAGTACGCGGCCGGCGCGGTAGTCAGGCGTACGGTCGGGTAGATCGCCGCGTTGGCCCGCTCCAGCGAGGCCTGCACGGTCGGGTCGTCGACGGCCTCCGGAACCAGCCAGAACTCGAAACCCTCGTGCAGGGTGATCTCCAGCGGGCCGTCGACCAGGATGTCCTGGAGGCGGGGCCCGGGACCGGGCAGGGGTGGCACGGTGACCGGGGCGCCCGGTTCCGTGCGCAGCGCGCAGAGCAGCGAATCGGCCAGATCCCGGGACACGTCACCGGACTGCTGGTGCCGCTGGAGCCCGATGAAGACCCGCCCGTCCTGCCGGCTCATCGCCGGTGCGGCCATCGGCAGCACGGTGGCCAGGGTTACCGGACGATCGCCGTACTCCTCGGCCACCTCCGGGGTGAGGCGCAGCGGCGCGGAGGCCGCGGGCACCAGCTCGCGCAGGGCGATCCACTGCGGCTCGTCGGCCAGCCCTTCGAAGGGACGGGGCACGAAGACGTCGCGTACCCGCTCCCGCTTGACGCTCGGAGTGGCTGCTCGCTGGTTCTTTCGACGCTTGCTCACGGCGAGACAGCCTAGAGGCCCGGGCGGCCCGGCGTGGGCCGGACCCACCCCGCCACCCCGGCGGGCCCCTCAGCCTTGGCACCAAGGGCGCTCAGCCGCCGCCACCAAGGGTGCTCAGCCGGCGGCCACCAGGGGGGTGCGTTCCGGCGCGGGGTCGAAGTCGGCCCAGACGCTCTGCCCCAGGCCGTCCCGTTCCACCCCCCACCGGCTGGACAGCCCGGAGACGATGTGCAGCCCACGACCGTCGGCCGCGCCGGAGTCCGCCGGGCGCACCTGCGGACCGCAGGCGGCCCCGCCGTCGGTGACCTGGAGCCGGACCTGGGTCCCCTCGGCCGTGCAGCGCAGCCGCCAGGACACCCGGACCACCCCACCGGGCAGGGGGTCGGCATGTCGGACGGCGTTGCCCACCAACTCGGCCAGGACCGCCACCAGGTCGGCCAGGACCGCCGGAGTCACCACCTCGGCCAACTCGGTGGCGAGTCGCTGCCGGGCGATCCGTGCCCCGGTGGCGTGGTGGGGCACCACCACACACCATGCTCGTTCGACCGCTGCCGTCGACACCTCTGCCCCTCTTCCGACCTGTGAATCCCGCCGTTCACCTGCGGGGCAGTCGTACCTCCGCGACCGTACCCCCACCTGTCCTCGGTTGAAGGAATACCCAGCCATTCTGCTGTTCAACGATCCGGCGGACGAGATAGAGGCCCAGACCGGTGCCGGGATAGCGCCGCCGGTCCCCGGAGTCGCCCTGCCAGAACCGGTCGAAGGCGCGTTCGACATGCTCCGGGCGTACGCCGATGCCACGGTCGCTGACCCGGAGATTGACGGTCCGGGCGTCTGCCGAGGCGCTGATCTCGATCGGCGAACCGGGGGGTGAGTACTTTCCGGCGTTGGTGACCAGTTCGGTGAGCACGGTGGCCAGGCTCTGCCGGTGCCCGACCGCCCGGGGCAGCTCGGGCGGCACCTCCACGCTGGCGCGGCGGCGCAGATCGGTGGGCAGGTCGGCGATCGCCGCCCGGAGGGTCTCGCCGAAGTCGAAGGGCGTCGGTGGGCCGTCCCCCGGCCACACCTCCGCAGCGGAGGAGAGCAGCCGGTCCAGCAGCCGAGCCAGCTCGTTCGCCCGCTGCCGGATGACCCGGGCGGCCTGGCGCCGGTCGGCCTCGCTCAGCGAATCCCAGTGGTCGCTGAGGGTGTCGGCGTACCCCTTGATCACGGTTACCGGGGTACGCAGCTCGTGACTGGTCACCGCGACGAAGAGGTCACGTTCCCTCTCGGGATCCTCCTGGTCGTCGGGGTCGTCGACGGTGGGGCGGTCGGTGACCGCCGGGGCGTCACCGTGCACCGGCAGGCCGTTCTGGTCGCCGTACAGGTGGGCGATGCAGGTGCCGAGATAGGCGATGACCCCCCGCTGTTCCGTGCTGGGCTCCTCGAAACCGGCCAGGTAGAGGGCGTGCAGGCTGCCGACGGTGTGCCCGCCGAGCTCCGCCCGGGACACCACCATCCGCCGCAGGCCCCGGTCGGCCAGTCGCCGGGCCAGGTCGTTGGTCAGGTGGTCGGTGCGTACGCACCGCACCCGTGGCCCGGCCAGCAGGCAGGCGGTGGCCGGGTCGTTGGCCGGCAGGGGCCAGCCCAGGGCCCACTCGGCGGCCCCGGTGGCGGCGATCACCCGCCCGCCGTTCGGCGCGAACTCCACGAACGCCATGCCTGCGGCCCCGAGTGTCGGCTCGGCCATCCGCAGCAGGCGGGTCAGGACCGGCAGGCCGGCATCACCGGAGTTGATCATTTCGATGATCGCGGTGTGTCCGGCGATGAGGGCGGAGTAGTCGGTGGAGTCCGGCATGACCCCGAGTGTGCACCGCCCCTCCCCTCCTGGGCACCCCCGAGCGGACTACCGGCTCAGTCGAGCCAGGGTGTGGGCCGGACGATCGGTGATCACCCCGTCCACCCCGGCCGCCAGCACCAGGTCGAGGTCGTCCGGCTCGTTCACCGTCCAGACGTAGACCTGGTTGCCGGCCGCTCGCAGGGCCGGTACCAGCATCGGGCGGGACCGCACCAGCCCGATGCCCGGACCGGCGATGCCGGCGCCGAAGGGCAGGCGGCCCAGCCGCAGAAAGCGCGGCAGCACATCCAGCAGCAGCACGGTCGGCAGGGCGGGGGCCAGCGCCCGGATCCGGCGTACGGCCAGCGGGGAGAAGGACATCACGGTCACCCGTACCGGGGTGTGCGGGCGCGGCTCGGCCAGGCCGTACCGGCGCAGCAGGTCGACCAGTCGACGTTCGACCTCCCCGCCGTGGCGGGAGGGATGTTTGGTCTCCACCAGCAGCCGTACCGGTCGACCGGCGGAGAGCACCGCCTCCAGCAGCCGTTCCAGGGTGAGCAGCCGGGTGTGCGAGGCGTCGAGCAGCTCCGCACCCTCGGACGGTACGCAGCCCGGGTGCCAGGAGCCGAAGTCCAACTCCTCCAACTCGGCGAGGGTACGGGTGCTGACCGGTCCCCGGCCGTTGCTGGTCCGGTCCAACCGGCGGTCGTGTACGCAGACCAGGTGCCCGTCACGGGTCAGCCGGACATCGCACTCCAACCCGTCGGCGCCCTCCTCCAGAGCCCGCAGGTAGGCCGCGAGGGTGTGCTCCGGCAGGTCGTACGAGGCGCCGCGGTGCGCGAATACGAGGGGTGCGCCCATCGGGTCCGCCTACAGGACCCGGCCCGGCTGTCCGTCGCCGGCCACCACCGGCCGCCCGGCGTCGGCCCAGCCGCCCATGCCACCGGCCACGTTGCGCACCTGGTCCCATCCGTTGCGCATCAGGTAGGTCACCACCTGGGCGGAACGTCCGCCGGAGCGGCAGATGACCGCCACCTCGCGGTCGTTCGGCACCTCGGCGATGCGGGCCGGCAACTCCATCATCGGCAGGTGATGCGCCTGCGGCGCGTGGCCGGCGGCCCACTCGTCGTCCTCGCGCACGTCGAGCAGGTAGGTGTCGTCGGTGATCTCGGAAACGGTCACTGTGGGTATCTGGGATCCGAACACGGGTACCAAGGGTAGATCCCCGGCGGGCCGGACGCCGCCGAACGGTCCTCAGAGGGTGGTGACCCAGCGCGGATGCGCTCCGGCCCACTGCGGCATCCGGGTGCCGCGTACCGCCTCGAACAGCCCTTCGCCCCCGTTGTCGAGCACGACGTAGGAGACCTGATCGATGGTCTGCGGGTACGAGGGCACCTGTACCCCGCGCAGCCCGTCGGTGGACAGCCCGCGCAGCGCCAGCAGCAGGTCCTCCACCGGAACCCCGTTGGTGTCCACCGTCAACGACTCGCCGACCGCCTGGATGAGCTGATGCACCTGGAGGGGATTGCTGCGGATCCGGGTCTGCCCGGCACGTTCCAGCATCGCCCCCAGGAGTTGCTGCTGGTGGGTCTGCCGGTCGTAGTCGCCACCGGGCAGGTCGTAGCGCTGGCGTACGTAGTCGAGGGCCTGGGCGCCGTCCATCCGCTGGCAGCCGGGCGGGAAGACCCGGTCGGTGTGGATCGAGCGCACCTCGTTGCGTACGCACATCTCCACCCCGTCGAGCAGGTCGATGACGCGGCGCAGCCCGGCGAAGTCGACCACGGCGGCACCGTCGAAGCGGATGCCGGTGAGCCGGGTCAGGGTGGTGGAGAGCAGTCGGGCCCCGGAGGTCCCGCCTCCGCCGTACTCGTAAGCGCTGTTGATCTTGTCTTCGCCGCCCGGCCAGCCGGTGCCGGGCGGGATGGTGACCAGCAGATCGCGCGGTACGGAGACGAGGTAACCCTCACGTAGCCCGGTGGGGATGTGCACCATCAAGATGGTGTCCGTGCGTTGCTCCGGACCGGTGTCGCCGGGACGCCGGTCCGATCCCACCAGCAGGTAGTTCAGGGGCCCGTCCAGGTCGGTGCGGGCGGTGCGGGCGGAGGGGTCCAGCAACTGCTCGTGGGCGATGGTGCGGGTGTACCGGTCGGTGAGCACCCGGAGGCCGACCACGGCGACCGCCGCCAACAGCACCACCACCAGCCCGACACCGAGCAGTACGCGGGCCCATCGCGGGTGCCGGGAACCCTGCCCCGGCGACCGCGTCCCGCCGTCGCCCGTCCGCCTGGCCGTGACGCCCCTCCCTGAGCCCGACATGAACCCTTCTCATGTCAGGCTAGGAGAGAATCACGCAGGGTGACCGGGGTTTCCGGGCATCCGCTGCCCGCCGTCACTTCCGGTTGGAGATCACCTCGGGGTTGTAGAACACGAACTCGGCCAGCTTGTCCTGCCGGATGGCCCGGAACATGTCCAGGGTCTGCTCGTCCAGGGTCTCGTTGCCGCTGCCCGTGGCGTTGTAGGTGCCGCCGTTGGTCTTCAGCATGATCAGCTCGTTGCCGGTGACGCCCCGCATGGTGAAGACGAAGTCCTCCACGGAGACACCGCCGGTGTCGAGGATGAAGGCCTTGCCCGCCGCCTTGATCAGCTCGTTCAGCTTGATCGGGTTGGTCAGGGTGCCGTTCTGGCTGGCCTTCTTGGCCATCGCCTTGATCAGTTGCTGCTGGTTCTGCTGGCGGTCGTAGTCGCTGTTGGCCAGGCCGTAGCGCTGCCGGGAGAAGTCCAGCGCGGCCCAGCCCTCCATCTCCTGGCAGCCCTTCTTGTGCACCACCGGAGTACGCGGCTTACCGGTCTTCTTGGCGTCCGCGTTCCACATCGGCTTGCCGTCGACGTACGACATGTGGATCGACTCGATGTCCTGCTTGGGGCAGATCCGCACCGAGCCCAGGGCGTCGATGATGTTCTTGAAGCCGCCGAAGTTGATGATCGCCGCCCCGTCGAAACTGACGCCGGTCATGTTCTTGATCGTCTGGGCCATCAACTGGGCGCCACCCTCCCAGCCGCCGCCGTTGCTGGCACCGGCGCGGAATGCCCCGTTGATCTTGCCGACTCCACCCGGGTAGTTGGTCTTGGGAAAGGCGGGGATCTGCGCCTCGGTGTCCCGGGGGATCGAGATCAGGTACGCCTGGTCATGGGTCGCCGGGATGTGCAGCACGATGATGCTGTCCGCCCGCACGTTGTCGGCGGCCCAGCGCTCCCGGGCGTCCACGCCGAGCAGGAGCAGGTCGATCGGGCCCTTGAGGTCGGACCCGCCCTCCGCCAGGGTCTTCCCCGCGTCGCCGATCAGATTGCGCTGGGTGATGTTGCCGGTGGCCTGGCTGATCACCGCCTTGCTGCCGACGATGGCGACACCGCTGGTCATCATCAGCGCGGCGCCGAGCACCACGGTCAGTCGGGCCCAGAGGGGATCCTTGCGCCGCGGACGCCCCTTCCCGGCCTTACCGGATCGCTTCTTGCCCCTGGAGGTCGGCGGTGGGGTGGCAGCCGTATGAGGTGGTTCGAGCAAGGCGGGGCTGTGAACCGGCATGCGCGCTCCAGCTCGTCTGTAGCAAAAGGGGGCGGAGACACTTTACGTACGCATACCCACCGAAGCGAGTCCTTCCGACGGCCAGTTCTCGTTCTCCGCCGCGTCATCCTGCCGAAATGACCGAATGGGCAGAATCAAATGTACGATCGCCGATTGGCTCACCGGAGGTGCGCGATCACCGTCAGTTCGTGGCGGAGGGTTTGTTGGCCCGCATCCAGTCGGTCATCGTGTCGGCGGACATCGCACGGTACATGGTCAGGGCCTTCTCCCGGTCGGAGACCACCACGGACTCACCGTCGATGTTCTGGCTGCCCAGATGCGGGCTGGTGACGAAGGTGAGGTTCTCCCCCCGCAGGTTACGGAACTGAATGGCCATGTCGGTCAGGGAGAAGCCGTTGTCGACCGTCACCGCGTCGGTCACCGACCGGAGGAAGGCGTTGAGCTTCTTCGGGTTGGTCAGGGTGCCCGTACTCGCCGCCTTGTCCATCAGGGCGCGCAGGAACTCCTGCTGGTGGCGCATCCGGGCGAAGTCGCCGTCCGGGAACTGCTTGCGCTGACGGATCCAGTCCAGGGCCTCGGTGCCGTTCATGTGGTTGGTGCCCTTGGTGAACTTCCGGTACGGCTTGTGGATCGAGGTGATCGTCTGCTCCACCTCCAGATCCACTCCGCCCAGGGCGTCGGTGACCTGCTTGAAGCCACCGAAGTCGATCGCCATGACGTGATCGATGTGCACGTCGGTGAAGCACTCGACCGTGCGTACCGCCAACGGCAACCCGCCGAAGGCGAAGGCGGCATTGATCTTGCGGCGCTGGCCGGTGCCGCAGTCCGCCCCGGCGCTCTCCGGAATCGGCACGTACAGGTCCCGGGGGATGGAGACCAGGTATGCCTTCTGATGGTCGGAGGGGATGTGCATGACGATGATGGTGTCGGCCCGCCACTCACCGGCCTGGTCCATCGGGGCGTCCGGGTCCCGCGAGTCCGTGCCCACCATCAGGATGTTCAGCGCACCGTCCACGGCCTTCGCCGGCCGATCGCCGGTGAGCTCCGAGAAGGGGTCGGTCCGGGCCATGTTGTTGTCCAGGCTGCGGGCGTAGAACCAGGCCCCGGTGCCACCGATCAGGGCCAGGGCCAGCACCGCGATGCCGGCCACCAGGGCGATGCGTCGCCAGTGCGGCCGGCGCCCGCGGGGCCGACCACCCCCCGGTCCGCCCGGTCCGTTCGGCCCGCCGGGTCCACCCGGGCCCCCCGGGCCCCCCGGACCGCCCGGTACGACCGGCTCCTCGTCGTAGCCGGGGCGCCACCTGGTGGTGTCGGCCACCCGGGCGGCACGCCCACCGCGACCAGGGCCGGGCACCGCCGCGCGCCCGGCGCTGCGGTGCAGGTGCGGGAGCCGGAGGGCGGCGGAGTTGGTCGCTGACATGTAACTCAGGGTACGCAGCCGTAGCCACTGCCGCCCTGCGTCGAGCCCTCACGTCGGGGCCGGAGCGGCTAGCCCAGCTGCTGCCGGAAGTGGTCGATCGTGCGGCGCAGGCCCACCTCGGGGGTGACCGTCGGCTCGTAACCGAGCAGCTCCCGGGCGAGGGTGAGATCGGGTCTGCGCATCTCCGGGTCGTCCGCGCTGCGCGTGACGTAGGTCACCTCGGACCTGCTCTCGCAGAGCGACACGATCGTCTCGGCCAGCTCCCGCATGCTCATCTCGTCCTCGGTGCCGCAGTTCACCGGCCCGCTCTCGGTCGAGTCGAGCAACAGCAGGATGCCCCGGACCAGATCCGCCACGTAACAGATCGAGCGGGTCTGGTCGCCGGTGCCGTGCACGGTGATCGGCTCATTCCGCAGCGCCTGCGAGATGAAGGTCGGGATGGCCCGCCCGTCGTCCGGCCGCATCCGGGGACCGTAGGTGTTGAAGATGCGTACGATCGCGGTGTCCAGCCCTCGGCTGCGCCGGTACGCCATCGTGGCGGCCTCGGAGAAGCGCTTGGCCTCGTCGTACACGCTGCGGATGCCGATCGGGTTGACGTTGCCCCAGTAGGTCTCCCGCTGCGGGTGCTCCTTGGGGTCGCCGTACGCCTCGGAGGTGGAGGCCAGCAGGAACCGGGCGCCGTCGGCCACCGCGCGGTCCAGCAGGTGCAGGGTGGCCACCGAGCCCACCCGCAGGATCTCCACCGGCAGCTTCTCGAAGTCGGTCGGGCTGGCCGGTGAGGCCATGTGCAGGATCGCGTCGAACCGCTCCGCCAGCGCGGGATGATCCGGCAGCCCGTCGGAGACGTCCGCCTCGACCAGGGTGAAGGTCGGCGTGTCGAGCAGTTGGGCCACGTTGTCCTTGGAACCGGTGACGAAGTTGTCCACCGCGACCACCGTGCAGCCCCGAGCGATCAATGCGTCCACCAGATGCGAGGGCACGAAGCCGGCGCCGCCGGTGACCAGGACCCGGTGACCGGGACCGAAACGCTGCTCAACCTTCATACCGAGAGCCTAAAGGAGGGGCCCCCTGTTAACGCCTCGCGTGGTACAGGGGGCCCCTTTTCAACCGGTCCAGGTCAGTGTGCTCCGGCACCGGTGAGGGAGCGCACCTCCAGTTCGGCGTACTTCTCCTCGTCGCTCTCCTTGGAGATCACCGTGCCGATCCAGCCGCAGAGGAAGCCGAACGGGATCGACAGGATGCCCGGGTTGGACAGCGGGAACCACTGCCAGTCGTGGTCCGGGAACATCGCCGTGGGGGCACCGGAGACCACCGGCGAGAAGAACACCAGCACCACGGCCGCGAGCAGGCCGCCGTAGATCGCCCAGACCGCTCCGGAGGTGTTGAACCGCTTCCAGAACAGGCTGTAGAGGATCGCCGGCAGGTTGCCGGAGGCGGCCACCGCGAAGGCCAGCGCCACCAGGAAGGCCACGTTCAGGTTCTGCGCGTAGATCGACAGGGCGATGGAGACCGCGCCGATCACCAGGGCGGAGATCCGGGCGACCCGCACCTCCTGCCGTTCCGAGGCCGTCCCCCGCTTGACGACATTGGCGTAGAAGTCGTGCGCCAGGCTGGAGGAGGAGGCCAGGGTCAGACCCGCGACCACGGCCAGGATGGTGGCGAAGGCGACCGCTGCGATGATGGCCAGCAGTGCCGCACCGCCCAGGTCGCCGCCGAAGAAGTCGATCCCCAGGGCCTCGGCCAACTGGGGTGCGGCTGTGTTGCCGGCCCGGTCCTGTTCCCGGATGGCGTCGCCACCGACCAGCGCCGCCGCCCCGAAACCCAGGGCCAGGGTGAGCAGGTAGAACGAGCCGATGATGCCGATCGCCCAGAGCACGCTCTTGCGGGCCGCCTTGGCCGTCGGGACGGTGTAGAAGCGGATCAGGATGTGCGGCAGACCGGCGGTGCCGAGCACCAGCGCGATGCCGAGGGAGAGCAGGTCGACCTTGTTGTAGAAGGTCTGTGTCGCGTTGCCGGCGACCTCGACCCCGTACCGCAGACCGGGTTCCAGGAAGGCGGTGCCCTGCCCGGAACTCGCCGCCGCGTCACCGAGCAGCGAGGAGAGGTTGAACTTGTACTTCGCCAGCACCAGCAGGGTCATCAACAGCGCGCCACCCATGAGCAGGAACGCCTTGACGATCTGCACGTAGGTGGTGCCCTTCATGCCACCCACCGTGACATAAATGATCATGAGGGCGCCGACCATGATGATGGTCGCCACCTTGGCGGTGTCCGCGTCCATGCCCAGGAAGGTGGTGCCCGGCCGGATGCCGAGCAGCAGCGCCACCAGGGCCCCCGCGCCGACCATCTGGGCCAGTAGGTAGAAGATCGACACGGTGATGGTGGAAACCGCCGCCGCCGTACGCACCGGACGCTGCCGCATCCGGAAGGCCAGCACATCGGCCATCGTGTACCGGCCCGAGTTACGCAGCAGCTCCGCTACCAGCAGCAGGGCCACCAGCCAGGCCACCAGGAAGCCGATGGAGTAGAGGAAGCCGTCGTAGCCGTACAGGGCGATGATGCCGGCGATGCCCAGGAAGGACGCGGCGGACATGTAGTCGCCGCCGATCGCCATGCCGTTCTGGAAGCCGGAGAAGGACCGGCCGCCGGCGTAGAAGTCGGTAGCGGTCTTGGTCTGCCGGCTGGCCCAGATCGTGATGGCCAGGGTGGCGGCCACGAAGGCCAGGAACAGCGCGATGGTCAGGTTGCGAGCGGTCGTGTTGCCCGCCTCGGCCGCGAGGATCGTCGTCGTCACGAGTCACCCCCGGTGAGTTCGTCGCGGATCTTGTCGGCCACCGGGTCGATCTTCCGGTCGGCGTACCGGGAGTAGAGCCAGGCGATGAGGAAGGTGGAGACGAACTGGAGCAGGCCGAAGACCAGCGCCACGTTGATGTTGCTGCCGAACAGTCGCGTGCCCATGAAGTCTCGCGCGTACGCGGAGAGGATCACGTAGAGCGCGTACCACAGGAAGAACGCGATCGTCATCGGGAAGACGAAGCCCCGCAGGGCACGGCGTAACCCGGCGAATTCGTCCGACCGCTGGACCGCGAGGTACCGCTGCGGATCCGAGTCGGTCGGCGCGGTAGCGGGTGTGTCCGTGGACATTTGATCACCACCTTCACAGGCGTCAGGAGTTTCGCGCACGCTAGAAAGCGCACTCCCCGCTCGAAAAGGGGTGATATGCGTACCGGTCGACGACTGCGCCGAACGGCTCCACTGCTGCGCCCAGTGACCGGGGTCACTCCGATGACCGGTAGCAGTTCCCCGCCGGGGTCGGGCCCGGTGGGCTGGCTCAGCTCAACTCAGCTCGCGGTAGCGGCCCCGGTGGTGCAGCAGCGGCTCGCCGTCGTCAGCCAGCTCCACCCGTTCGATGGTCGCCTCGACCAGCAGACTCCAGCCGTACTCCCGGGCATCGTCGAGCCGGCACCCGGCCCAGCCGCCGCCGACGGGCACCGGCCCGTACGGTGTGTCGGTCCAGGAGTCGAGGGCGAACAGGCCGCCGGGAGACGGGAACAGGCCCGCGAACCGGTCGGCCAACTGCCGGTGGGTCGGACGAAGCGGCGCCACCGCGAACCGCCCGGCCTCCTCGACCGCCGCCCAGAGGTCCGACTCCGCGTCGATCAGGCCGAGCAACCGGCCGGGCTCACCGTCGGCCACCAGCGTCGAGGAGACCGTGAGACCGGCCGGTCCGGGCGCAGTCCACAGGGTCACCGGCGCGGGCAGTCGACCCCGCAACTGGCGTACGGGCGAACGCTGGCCGGCCGGCACGGCGAAGGGGTCGGTGTGGTGGATCTGGGCACCCGGCTCTGGATTCACGTGAAACATTGTGACCCGCTCGGTTGCTCCGCGAGCCCGTGCCCAGCCCACGAACCGCTCGTACAGCTCGGGTCGGCGGCCCTGACCGCCAAGCTGGGCCAGCTGGTCGGCGGCCTCCACCATGAGGGAGCCGAGGTACACCAGCAGCGAGGTGCGGTCCTCGCGATACTCGATCAGCAGCCGCAGCCGGGCCGGCTGGCAGGGCCAGAGGGCCCCACACCCCTGACAGCGCCAGAGCGGACGCATCGGCAGATGCGACACCCGCCGGGTCACCTCGTAGCCACCGAGCAGCAGCCGTACCGCCCGACCGTGCCGCGCCGACGTTCCAGCACCCCACGCCGACCCGCCCGGGAGCCGGTGCGGCCGCCGTGCCGACCCGCGCGGGAGGCGATGGTGCCGCCGTGCCGACCCGTCCGCGAGGTGGCGTGGCCGCTGAGTCGGTTGAACCGCACTGGTGCCTCCTTAGCTTTGAGGGCCGCCCCGGTCGGGGAGTGACCGAGGCGGCCCGGCGCAGGACCGGCCGCCGGGATCGTCGCCTCCACCAGCCGGGCCGCGTGTTTCCACCCTGGACTCCCCGCCCGGTTCAGGGGAGGATGCCAGCGGTTACTACCCAGCGCATTCGCGTACTTACCGAATGGGTGAGCATGAACTTCGAGATGTGGATCAAGGCGTTGAAGGCGGCGCGGGCCGCTGCCGGCGTCTCCCAGGAAGGGTTGGCGGCCCTGATCAAGTGGAGCCCTTCGCTGATCGCCGCCATCGAGACCGGCCGCCGTCGACCGACCATGGAGTTCGCGGTCGCTTCCGACCAGGCCCTGCACACCGACGGTCTCCTCGCCGAACTGCTCAAGGAGGCCGACCGGGAACGCGGACCTTCCTGGTTCGCCGCCTGGCGGGGCTACGAGCAGGAAGCGACCCGGTTGCGCGCCTTCGAACCCTGCCTGGTGCCCGGACTGCTACAAACCGAGGAGTACGCCCGAGCCGTCATCTCCGCCGGTGGGCTGCATCAGCCCGCGATGGTCGAGGAACTGGTGGCCGTCCGAATGGAACGCCAACATCTGCTGCACCGGGCTGATCCACCTCAGTGTGTGTTCCTGGTCGACGAGACCGCGGTACGCCGACCGGTCGGTGGGCCCGAGGTGCTCGACGCCCAACTCGGTCGCCTGCTGGAGGTCACCGAACTGCCGTACGTCCGGCTGCATGTCGTCCCCCTCAGCGTCGGCTCGCACGTCGGGCTCGGTGGGGGGTTCGTGCTGGTCGAACTCTCCGACGGTGAGGAGGCGATCTACCTGGAGAACGCCGCCCGGGGACACGTGATGAACGACCCGGAGGTGATCCGTCTGATCGGCCGGAAGTGGGATAGCCTGCTCGGCGAAGCACTGTCCACAAACGCCTCGCTTGACCTGCTCCGAAAGCTGAAGGTGACGTCATGACTGCTGCCGAACCCCGCTGGCGTAAGTCGACTCGTTCGACCGACTCCGGTGGCAACTGCGTGGAAGTGGCGGACAACCTTCCGGGGAAGGTGCTGGTGCGTGACAGCAAGGACCGCCCCGGGCCGGCGTTGACCTTCACCCCGACCGCCTGGCGCTCATTCCTCACCCTGGCCCGCGAAGCATCACCCCGCTGACCCCCAGTTCCTGACTCGCGAGGGCGTCACTCTCGCCCGCATCGAGTCGGGCGGCGCCTCCCACTCAGCGCGGCGCCTGCCACTCGCAAGATCACGCTCGATGTGGGATCGAGTGGTCTCGTCTTAGCGGAAAGCCACTCGATTCTAGATCGAGCGTGATCTTGCGGCGGGCTACGGTCCTGTGCGAGCACGAGCGAGCAGGAACGGGCATGAACGGCAGATGCGGGCATGCGCGGGCTCGGCGTGGCGGTGATTTCGCCGGGGCGTGAGCGCAACATTGGGGGTTATCCGCAGGGGCAGCGCGGGGGGTGGTTGAGCTGTCACCGTCTGGTCATGTCCCGATCGCCTCGTCGGCCGCCGCAGTTGCGGGGGCGCGTCTTCCGTGGTTCACACGCGATCTCGCGTGGCCTGCTCACCCGCAACGATCTTCGTAGTTCCGCCTGGCGGCCCCTCTTCCGCGACGTGTACGCCGACGCCCAGTTGCCGGTCACCCACCGCACCCGGTGCACCGCCGCAGGCAGGTGGCTGATCCCGGCGGGTGCCGCGATCGCCGGTCGATCCGCCGCGGTGCTCCACGGGTGCGCCCACACCACCTTCGACGACACCGTCGAGGTCCTCGTCCCACGGGGCAGGTCCGCTGGTCCCGCCGCCGGGCTGCGGGTGCATCGCGGGCCGGTCGACGACGGGGACATAGTCGATCGGGCGGGCACCCCGGTCACCTCCCCCGAGCGCACCTGCTGGGATGTGGCCAGCTGGCTCGACCTGGTGGAGGCGGTGGTGGTCATCGACGCTCTGCTGGCCACCGGGCTCACCGAGGTGTCGACCCTGCGGGGGTACGCGCTCGCTCGGGTGGGCCGCCGTGGCTGGCGGGCGATGCTGCGGGCGGTCGACCTGGCGGATGCCGGTGCCGAATCGCCGCAGGAATCCCGCACCCGGGTACGGCTCGTGCTGGCCGGGTTGCCGCGACCGCGTACCCAATGGGTGGTGTCGGCCCACGGGCGGTTCCTCGCCCGTGTAGATCTTGCCTGGCCGGAGTATCGGGTGGCGGTCGAGTACGACGGCCGCTGGCATGACGATCCGGGGCAGTTCGACGCGGATCGCCGCAGGCTCAACCGGCTGGTCGGCAGCGACTGGATCGTCGTGCACCTGACGGCGAAGCGCCTCCGCGAGGACTTCGACGGCTTCCTCGCCGAGGTACGGGCCGCCCTGCGCTCCCGGGGCCACCGCCCGGGTACGTCCCGCATCCCCGAGCAGCCCGCCCCCTGACCCGCGACCGCGCCCCGAGCCCTGCGCCCTGCGACCGCGCCCCGCGCCCTGCGACCGCGCCCCCAGCCCCGCGCCCTGCGACCGCGACCAGCGGCCCGCGACCGGCTGCGAACCGTCAGCGGCGCGGGGTGACCGCCGACAGCAGTTCGGGCTGGCGGCGGTCGAGAGCGTCGCCGGCCAGGTAGGAGCCGAGCAGGGCCACGCCGACGCCGTAGAGGATGCCCAGCGGCAGGCCCAGCCAGAGCCAGGCGTCGCCGAGCAAGGCGGCGGCGATCACCGTGGGTACGCCGGTCGCGGCGGTGGCGACCATGGCCAGCAGAGCCAGCAGACTCTTGGTCACCCCGGCGCCGCTGTTCATCGCGAACGGGTTACTCGTCTCCGGCAGCGAGTACGCGGCGAGCACGGAGACGAACGAGTTGACCGCCAGCCCGGCGCCGAAGGTGGCGAACAGGGTGCCGGCCATGAACCCCATCCAGGTCGGCTCGCCCAGGACCAACGCCATCACCACGGCCACGAACGCCAGCATGGGCAGTACGTAGAGCGAGAAGGCGGCCATCCGGGCGCGTAGCTCCAGGCGGCCGGGGATACCGGCGATCACATTGGCCGCGTACGCGCTGCCGTCGAACCCGAACTGGTTGGCCAGGGTCATCGCGGCCAGCAGCCCGACGAAGAGCATGGAGAAGCTGACCAGTACCGGTGAGGTGTCGGTGGCGAAGTCGAAGCCCTGCTCGCTGTCGATGCTGAAGCCCTGCCCACCCACGTTGACCATCAACGGCACGAAGAGGCCGACCACCGCGATGGTGATCAGGTTGGCCCGTCGCCGGGCATCTCGCCACCAGTAGCGGGCCTCCCGGGCGACCAGCGCGCCGAAGCGGTCCCGGGGCAGCCAGCCGGTGATCCGGGGGAACAGTGCTGCCACCGCGCCGCCACTGACCTCCGGCTTGCTTCGGGCCGGGCCGGTGCTCGCCGCCCCCACCATCGCCGACTCCAACGAGCGCGACCACCAGGCCAGCAGTGCGGCGATGGTCACGGCGGTGATCAGGAGCTTCACCGGGGCCGCCCAGACCCGGCCCTGGGCGACATCGATGCCGACCGTCCAGGGTGCGCCGAAGGGGGTCCAGCCGACCACGGTCGCCACACCGGCGAGTCGATCCCAGTCGGCGTCCCGGAGCGCGGCCAACCCGGCGAGCTGCAACGGCCCGAGCAGGGCGGCGGCCACCGCGAGCAGGACCGCGGCCAGGTCGCGTACCCGGCGGGAGCGCAGCATGGTGGCGAAGGCGCTCGTCACCGCCCGGGCGGCGGCCACACAGAGAAGCATCCCCAGGATCACTCCCAGGGCGGCCACCACGGCGGCGGACCAGCCACCGAACACCCCGGCGTTGACCACCAGAGCACTGAGCGCCAGCAGTACGGCGATGGTGGGCACGCTCACCAGGGCCGCCGTGAACAAGCCGGTGACCAGGGTCCGTCTGGGTAGCGGCAACAACGCGAACCGGGCCGGGTCGAGGGTCTCGTCGACACCGAAGAAGACCAGGGGCAGCAGCAGCCAGCCGAGCACCGTGAGGCCACCGGCGAAGGCGGCGACCAGTAGGGCGTACCGGTCGTCACCGGCGATCGCGGGTGTCGCCAGACCGAAGAAGGCGCCGACCGCGATCCAGAACCCGACCAGGGAGCCGATCACGAACAGCACGGCCCGCCAGGCCTGCCCCCGGAAGTTGTTGGCCATCACCCGCAGCTTGAGCCGGACGAAGTGCCGCGCCTTGATCGGGCGTGCCCGGCTGGCCGGTTCGGTCACCGGGACAGCCACGACAGCTCCTCACCGGTCGCCGTACGCCCGCCGACCACCTCGACGAAGACCTCCTCCAGCGAGCGATCCCCGCGTACCTCCTCCAGGGTGCCTACCCGCTTGATGGTGCCCTCGGCGAGGATTGCCACGTGTGAGCAGATGCGCTGCACGACCTCCATGACGTGACTGGAGAAGATCACCGTCCCGCCGCCGGTGACGTACCGCTGGAGGATGTCGCGGATCAGCGCCGCCGAGACCGGGTCGACCGCCTCGAAGGGTTCGTCCAGTACCAGCAGCCGGGGTCCGTGCAACAGGGCGCAGGCCAGGCCGATCTTCTTCTTCATGCCGGCCGAGTAGTCCACCACCAGGGTGCGGCCGGCGTCGGCCAGGGCGAGCACGTCGAGCAGCTCCGTGGCACGCTGGTCGACCACCGCCGGGTCCATCCCCCGCAGCAGCCCGTGGTACGCCAGCAGTTCGGCGCCACTGAGCCGGTCGAACAGCCGTACGCCGTCGGGCATCACACCGAACAGCCGTTTCGCCTCGACCGGATCGGCCCACACGTCGCGCCCGAGCACCCAGGCGCTGCCGGTGTCCGGCCGCAGCAGCCCGACGGCCATCGACAGGGTGGTGGTCTTTCCCGCGCCGTTGGGGCCGAGCAGTCCGTAGAACGAACCGGCCGGTACGTCCAGATTCACCCCGGCCACGGCGACCTTGCCGTCGAACCGTTTGGCCAGGCCGCGCAGCGCCAGCGCAGGATACTCACCAGTCATGTGACCGACCGTATCCGGTTGTGGCCAGCGTCCCTGCGGCCAGTGGGGCCGAGGTTGACCCATCCCACAGTCTTCCTTACAGCCGGAGGCTGTCCGGGGCGTGCAGGCGGAGCATGGTGCGGCCGACGTCGGTGGGGGTACGGCCACGGGTGGCCAGGGAGACCGCGACCATCACCGTGAAGGCCAGCGGCACCGTCCAGGCGGCCGGCTGCCCGGTCAGGGTGGCCGGCCAGCCGCTCAACGGCGGCCCGAGCACGGTGATCAGCACCGCCGACACCGCCGCCCCGCCGCCGACCAGGATCCCGGCGGCCGCGCCCGCGTCGGTGAGCCCGCGCCACCAGATGCCGAGCACCAGCAGCGGGCAGAAGCTGGACGCGGCGACGGCGAAGGCCAGCCCGACCACCTGGGAGACGTCCAGCCCGGAGACGTTCAGGGCGAGGACCAGGGGCACCCCGCCGGCGATCAGGGTGGCCAGCCGGAAGCCGCGCACCGAACCACGGCCGAGCACATCCGTGGAGATCACTCCGGCGACGCTGGTCAGCAGCCCGGACGAGGTGGACAGGAAGGCCGCGAAGGCCCCGGCGGCGACCAGGGCGGCCAGTAGTCGACCGGTGGTACCGGCGCCGAGGGCCGCCTCGGGTAGCAGCACCACCACTGCGTCGGTCTGACCGCTGACCAGCAGTTGTGGGGTGTAGATCCGCCCCAGCACCCCGTAGATGGTGGGCAGCAGATAGAAGACCCCGACCAGGGCCAGCACCACGAGTGTCGTCCGGCGGGCCGCGGCGCCGTCCGGGTTGGTGTAGAAGCGGACCAGCACGTGCGGCAACCCCATGGTGCCCAGGAAGGTGGCCAGGATGAGGGAGTACGTGGCGAACAGTCCCCGGTCATCCGAGCCGGCGGTGCTGGGCAGCAACCAGTCCGTAGCGCTGGTGGCAACCCCGGAGACCTCCGGCACCGGCTCGCCCGCCGCGAAGGTCAACTCGTCGCCGGGGCGTACCTCCCGGGTCTGCCCGTCCGGCAGGGTGAGCACCGCGCGGTGTTCGACCACGACGGTGGTCTCGGTCCGGAAGATCGGCCCTTCGGGTGGGGTCACCGCCGGTCGCCCGTCGGCCTGCCACTGAAGGGCCAGGAAGATCGCGGGTACGGCCAGTGCGGTCAGCTTCAGCCAGTACTGGAACGCCTGCACGAAGGTGATCGCCCGCATCCCGCCCAGCGCGACGTTGGCGGTGACCACCAGGGCGACCACCAGAGCCCCCACCGGGTACGGGGAACCGGCCAGGGTGGCCAGCGTCAGCCCGGCCCCCTGCAACTGGGGCACCAGATAGAGCCAGCCGATGAAGATCACGAATACGGTGGCCAGGGTGCGCAGCCGGCGGGAGCCCAGCCGCAGTTCGCAGAAGTCGGGCAGGGTGAAGGCGCCGGAGCGGCGTAGTGGTGCGGCGACGAACAGCAGCAGGGCCAGATAGCCGGCCGCGAAGCCGACCGGATACCAGAGCACGTCCACGCCGTACTTGAGGATCAGCCCGGCCACCCCGAGGAAGCTGGCCGCCGACAGGTACTCCCCGCCGATGGCCGCCGCGTTCCAGGTAGGGCTGACCACCCGGGAGGCGACCAGGAAGTCGGAGGTGGTGCGGGCCAACCGCAGCCCGTAGAAGCCGATCCCGACGGTGACCAGGGTGACCGCCACGATCGCCGGTACGACGAGTCCGTTACCCACCTCAGCGCTCCGGCCGTTGAACCAGGTCGGCGAAGTCCTGCTCGTTGCGTTCGGCCAACCGCACGTAGGTCCAGCCGACCGCGACCAGGAAGGGGAAGGAGAGCACCCCGAGCAGCAACCACGGCAGGTTGATCCCCAGCACGGTCGTCCCGCCGACCGAGGGGGCGACGGCGAAGAGCAGCGGCAACCCGCCCAGCCCCACCATGACCACCGCCGACAGTTGCAGCGCCAGGGCCAACTGGGCGCGGACCAGGCCGTGGATCAGCGCCTCGCCGACCCGGGTCTGCTGGGTCAGCTCGGTACGGGCACCCCCGCTCCGCTGCCGCCGCCGGGACACCTCGGCCAACACCACCCGAGTACGCCGAGGCGGCGAGGATCCCCGCTGGTCAGGAGACCCTTGCTCACCAGCGGTCGAGCGCTGCTCGCCCCGCTGCCCGGGACTGTGCTGTTCCGGTGTCTGCTGCCCGGTTGGCTGCTGCTCGGGCGCGCGTTGCCCGGGCGCGCGTTGCCCGGGCGCGCGTTGCCCGGGCGCGCGTTGCCCGGGCGCGCGTTGCCCGGGTGCCGCCCGGTCCGGCTCGGTTCGGCGTGGTGCCGGCACTGGATCCTCGGCGGCCATTCACGGAGTCTGGTCCGCTCACCGGGATTGTCAAGAGCCCTGTGGACAACCTGTGGACAACCCCCCACCCCTGTGGAAAACCCCGTGGACAAACCCCACCCCCACCCTCACCCCCACCCCCACCCAACCTGGTTGATCATGAGGTTGGCGGCAGTCGGAGAGATCAACTTCGCCGCTAACCTCATGATCAATGGGGCGAGGGTGGGGCTAGCGGGTCCAGGCTTGTTTGGCGGCTCGGACTAGTTTGTCCTTCAGTTCCCGGGTGTGGCGGCGGCTTACTGGTAGTTCGGTGCCGTCGACAACTACCACGTAGCCGGAGTTGACCAGTCGGAGTTCGGCGATCAGGCGTAGCTGCACCAGGTATGAGCGGTGGATCCGGACGAAGCCGCCGTCGGCCCACCGGTCGGCGAGGGTCGCGAGCGACACCCGGACCAGGTGTGAGCCCTCGGCGGTGTGCAACCGGGCGTAGTCGCCCTGCGCCTCCACCCAGCGCACCGCCGAGCGGGGCAGCATCCGGGTGCTGCCGGCCAGCTCCACCGGGATGGTCGGGTCCTCCTCGGCGCGGGCCGATGCGGCCGGATGCGACGGCACCACCCGGGAGCCGACCACCCGGCGCAGCGCCTCGGCCAGTCGTTCGGCGCGTACCGGCTTGCGGACGTAGTCGGTGGCGCCCAGGTCGAAGGCGTCCGCGGCGCCGTCGTCGTACGCGGTGACGAAGACGATCGCCGGTGGCCGGGCGAACTGGCGCAGCACCCGGGCCAGCTCCATGCCGTCCAGGCCGGGCATCCGGATGTCCAGGAAGATCACGTCCACCTCGTCGTCGCGGAGCACCCGCAGCGCCTCGGTGGCGTCCCCGGCGGTGTGCAGCCGGGCCACCCGGGGGTCGGCCCGCAGGTGGTACGCCAACTCGTCCAGCGCCGGGGGCTCGTCGTCCACTGCGAGTACCCGCAGGAAACCGGTGACCCCGCCGTTGCCGCTCACGCGTTGGCCCGTACGCCGGGGTGGAACTTCGGCACTCGCATACTCACCTTCGTACCCGTTCCCAGGTCCGTCTCCACGACCAGACCGAAGCCGTCTCCGAAGACCGACCGGAGCCGCTCGTCGACGTTCGACAGTCCGACGTGCTGGCCCGGGTCGTCTCCCGGGTCGCCGTCGCTCCCGGCCAACTCGGCGATTCCCGCGGTAAGGGTGCGCGGGTCCATCCCCACTCCGTCGTCCTCCACCGTGATGTGGCATTCGGCGCCCGCGTCCTGGGCCTCGATGCTGACCATGCCCATCCCCGGTTTGCGGGACAGCCCGTGCCGGACGGCGTTCTCCACGAGCGGTTGCAGGCACAGGAACGGCAGGGTCACCGGCAGCACCTCCGGGGCGATCTGGAGGCGCACCTGAAGCCGGTCACCGAACCGGGCCCGTTCGATGGTCAGGTAGCGATCGATCGAGCGCAACTCCTCGGCCAACGTGGTGAACTCGCCGTGCGCCCGGAAGGAGTACCGGGTGAACTCGGCGAACTCCAGGATCAGCTCCCGGGCCCGTTCCGGGTCGGTGCGGACGAACGAGCCGATCGCGGTCAGCGCGTTGTAGATGAAGTGCGGGCTGATCTGCGCCCGCAGCGCCCGGACCTCCGCGCGGGCCAACCGTTCGCGGGAGGAGTCCAGCTCGGCCAGGGCAAGCTGGCTGCCGGCCCAGTGTGCGGTCTCCAGGCTGGCCTGCACCAGACCTGGCGCGGGTACCCCGTCGGTGACCGCGACCAGCGCGCCGACGACCCGCCCCTCGGCGCCGGCCAGTGGCGCCACCACCGCCCCGCGTACCGGGCAGTCGAGCCGGTCGCAGAAGAGTTCGGCCTCGCCGAGCACGGTGGAACGGTCTGCGGCGATCACCCGCTGCGCCGCCGCCCACAGCTGCCGGCCGTGGTGCGTGCCCAGGCCGTCGAGAGCGAGCAGGTCTTCGGTGTCGGTCAGGGCCAGCCCTTCCGCGCCGACCAGGCTGCGCAGGTGACGGGCGGCCTTCGCGGCGTTGGCCGGGTTCAGCCCGGCGCGCAGCGGTTCGGCGGCCAGCCCGGCGGTGTGCAGCACCTCGTAGGTGGCCCGCTGACCGGGGGTGGCGATGGCGCGGCGGGCGCGTGACCGGGCCACCCCGAACAGCGCCGCAGCCAGTACGGCGACCAGCGAGAAGACTCCGACGATCGCAGAGAGGTTGCCGCCCACGCCGATGATCCTGCTGCCATCCGCGCTCCGGCGGAAGGGGCGACTGCCGATCGGCGAGGGTCAGTAGGCACCCTTGCGGGCCAGCACCACGCCCACCGTGCGCCACAGGATGCTCAGGTCGTACGCCAACGACCAGTTGTCGACGTAGTAGAGGTCCAGTCGGACGGCCTCGTCCCAGGACAGGTCGGAGCGGCCGGACACCTGCCACAGCCCGGTCATCCCGGGCCGGACCAGCAGCCGACGGCGCACATCGCCGAGGAAGTCGCCGTCGTCGGCGGGCAGGGGTCGCGGCCCGACCAGGGACATCTCGCCCATCAGCACGTTGATCAACTGCGGCAGCTCGTCCAGCGAGGAGGCGCGCAGGAAGCGGCCCACCGGGAAGACCCGGGGATCCTGCTTCATCTTGAACAACATGCCGTCGGTCTCGTTCTGGTCGACCAGGCTGGCCAGCCGGTCCTCCGCGTCGACATACATGGTGCGGAACTTCCACACCCGGAAGGTGTGCCCCTCGTGCCCCACCCGGGGCTGGCGGAAGAAGACCGGACCGGGATCGGAGATCCGGATGGCGATGGCGATGACGATGAAGACCGGGATCAGCGCCAGCAGGCCCAGACCGGCGGCGACCCGATCCATCATGTTCTTGGCCAGCAGAGCCGGCCCGGACAGGGTGGGCTCCTCGACGTGCAGCAGCGGCAGTCCCTCGATCGGGCGGATGTGCACCCGGGGGCCGGCGATGTCGGTCAGTTGCGGTGCCACCACCAGGTCGACCCCGGAGCCCTCCAACTGCCAGGCCAACCGGCGAAGCTCACCCGGCTCGGCGCTGGCCGAGCCACAGACCGCGATCGTGTCGCCGCCCACCTCGCGTACCAGGGCCAGCACGTCACGGCCGGCGTACACCGGGACGGGGGTCTGCACCCCCTTGGCCGCGGCGTAACCGTCGGTGATGTGGATGGCCACCGGGACCAGCCCGGCGGCGGGGTTGCGGGTGACCGCGGTGTAGACCTCCAGGCACTCCGGCAGGGTGCCGACCAGCACCATCCGGTGGGCCGCCTGCTGGGTGTTGCGGCGCATCACATGCAGCACGAAGCGGGTCAGGATCCGGCCCAGCAGGATCAGCAGCAGGGCCAGCAGCAGGGCGGTGCCGACCGTGAACCGGGACAGGTCCGTCTTGGTGGCGAAGGCGAGGAAGGACACCGCCGCGCAGACCGCCACCCCGGCCCGGATCACCCGTTTGAACTCGTCCGGCCCCAGACCCAGACAACGCCGGTCATAGGCCCCGCTGAACCACAGAATGGTCAACCAGCCCAGCGGCAGCAGCACGAAGGCCACCGTGTGGAACCAGGTGGGGTCGTTCTGCGCCTCGTGGAAACCGGCCGTGGCCTGGTCGAAGGTGCGGATCGCGGTGAAGCTGGCGAAGGCCGCCGCCGCGAAGTCCAACAGCAGCAGGATCGCGGTGTACGGCCGGTGCCAACGGGAGACCCGTCGCCGGGCCCGCGCCCATGCCGAACGGGGTACCCCGTTGTGCGGCGACGGGGTCGGCGGCTGGATCTCGAAGCTGTCGACGTGCCGCACGAGTCTGCTCCGGCCTTCGTTGGTTACCGGGCGCTGGAGGCTAGTCGTCACCTCACCCATGTCCTCCCGCATGACCCGCACCGCTTACTCGCCGTAAGGGCCCGAGTGGCCCACCATTTCAGTTTCCCACGCGGATGGCCGTCATCACGCCGACCCGAGGGCCATTGCGCGACGGACCCGTGTTCGCCTGCGATCTGGCCGGCTCCGCGCCATCCGGAAGCCGGGGACCGGGCCACTATACCGATGGATGGCGGCCCCGGAAGAGTGCCGGACCGTGGTTGCGCACCGCACGTCCGATTCCGCTCCGTAGTCGAGAGTCTCGTCACTCACCGTACGAGTCGGGACAACCTTCGGTCAGCAAGCGGCTTGCCGCCGGTCTGGCAGGTAGGGCAGTACTGGAGACTGGAATCGGCGAAGGAGACCTCACGTACGGTGTCGCCGCAGACCGGGCAGGGCAGTCCGGTGCGGGCGTGCACCTTCAGCCCGGACCGCTTCTCGCCCTTCAACTCCGCGGCCCGCTGCCCCAGCGAGCGGGTGACCGCGTCGCCGAGCACCCGGCGGGTGGCCGTGTGCAGGGTCGCCATCTGCTCGTCGGTGAGCCGGTCGGTCAGGGCGAACGGTGACAGCTTCGCCGCGTGCAGGATCTCATCCGAGTACGCGTTGCCCACCCCGGCCAGCACGGCCTGATCGGTGAGCACCCCCTTGACCTGCCCCCGTCGACTGCGTACCGCCTCGGCGAAGGTGGCCAGGTCGGCCGCGAGGGCGTCCGGTCCGAGCTTGGCCACCCCGGGCACCGCCTGCGGATCGGTCACCAGGTAGACGGCCAGCTTCTTCTGCGTACCGGCCTCGGTCAGGTCGAAACCGGAACCGTCGTCCAGACGGGCCCGAAGGGCGATCGGGCCTTTGCCCGGACGCAGCGGGACGGTCGAGGCGAAGGCCTCCCGGTAGTGCAGCCAACCGGCCCGAGCCAGGTGCACCACCAGGTGCAGGTCACCGTCGAAACCGACGTCGAGGAACTTGCCGTGCCGGCAGGCGTCGGTCACCGACCGACCGGTCACCGCGGTCAGCGCCGGATCGTACGTCTTCAGGGCGCTGATCGCGACGGCCTCCAGCCGCTCGACGCGGCGGCCCACCGCGCGCTGCCGCAGGTAACCCGCGAGCGCCTCCACCTCCGGTAGTTCGGGCATCGTCCAACGGTAGCCTTCTTTCCCGTGAAGATTGTGGTGGCGCACAACCGGTACCGGGAAGCTCAGCCCTCCGGTGAGAACACCATCGTCGACGCTGAGATCGCCCAGCTCACCGCCGCCGGTGTGCAGGTGCTGCCGTTCCTGCGCAGCTCCGACGAGATCCCGTCGATGTCGAAGGCGGCGAAGGCCCTGCTGCCGATCTCCCCGATGTACGCGCCGAAGGCGCAGGCCGACCTGTCCCGGCTGCTCACCGAGCACCGGCCGGACGTGCTGCACCTGCACAACCCGTACCCCTTGCTGTCGCCCTGGGTGGTGCGGACCGCGCACAAGCACGGGGTGCCGGTGGTGCAGACGGTGCACAACTACCGTCAGGTCTGCTCCTCCGGGCTGTACTTCCGCGACGGGGTGATCTGTCAGGACTGCCGGGGACGGACCCTGGGGGTGCCGGCGGTGGTGCACCGCTGCTACCGGGGGTCCCGGGCGCAGAGCGCCCTGATGGCCACCACCCTGGCCGTGCATCGGGGCACCTGGAAGTCGGTGGACCGGTTCATCGCCCTGACCAGCGCGGTCGCCGACCACCTGCGCGACTACGGCATCCCGGACTCCCGGATCGTCGTGAAGCCGAACGGCATTCCCGATCCGGGCACTCCCGCCCCCCTCGGCCAGGGCTTTCTCTTCCTCGGTCGGCTCTCCCCGGAGAAAGGGCTGGGCCTGCTGCTGGAGGCGTGGCGGCGGCACCCGGACGGGGCGCTGGGGCCGCTGCGGGTGGCCGGTGACGGTGAGCTGCGTCCGATGGTCGAGGCGGCGGCCGCCGAACGTGCCGACGTGACCTTTCTGGGCCCGCTGGACCGGGCCGGGGTTCGCTCGGCACTGGCCGCGAGCGCCGTGGTGCTGGCCACCTCCACCTGGCACGACGTACTGCCCACAGTGATCATCGAGGCACTGGCCAGCGGCCGTCCGGTCCTCGGCACGGCGCTGGGCGGCATCCCGTACCTGGTCGGCGCGGACACCCCCCGCGAACCCGCCGGCACCGGCCCCGCCGTGACCGCCTCCACCTCCGCCCCACCCAGCCCTGGCGGCCCCGGCGGCTCCGGATTGGCCTCCGCGCTGCCGGCCGGGGTCCTGGCCGGTGAGGCCGGTTGGGTGGTCCCCCCGGACCCGGCCGCCCTGGCCGCCGCACTGCCGCTGGCCGCCGCCGGCGCCGCCGCACTGGCGGCCCCCGCCCGCTCCCGCTACGAGCGGGTCTTCCACCCCGACGTGGTCACCAAGCAGCTCCTAGCCGTGTACGCCGACCTAGCCCAGCGTTGATCGACTCCGCTACGCCAAACGGCGAAATCCTGCGGCACCCCACCCCACCCCACCCCACCCACCCGCCACCCCACCCAGGCCGAACACCTCTCACCGTTGATCATGAGGTTGACGGCGAAGTTGATCTCCTTGGTTACGCTAACCTCATGATCGACGGGGGTGATCGCGTTCGCCATTCTTAAAACCTCTCTTCGTGCTGGAGAGAGTGTCAGGGCAGAGCGCTGAGGACCTCCTGTGGGAGATCCCCACTGATGCCGTCGAGTACCAGCTTGTAGTAGTGCCCCTCGGGGTCGGCGAGCCGCCGTCGATCGGCGCCATTGATCGTGTAGACGTCGGTCTGGGTGATCCGCAGGGTTGGCAGTGCGTCGTCGGCGGGTGTCACGAGGAATCCCCGGAATCCGAGCGTGGGCTCCGGTTCGTCAGTGTCAACGAACTCGCCGGTCCGGCCGTTTACCTGGCTGTAAAGATCGTCGGCCACCTGTGTATTCAGACCGACCTCGGGGCTCTCTTTGCCCGAGTAGAGATCAACCAGAACTATGTATGAATCTGCCGATCCCGCCTTGTCGGCCGGGGCGCATGCGGATAGCCCGATCATTGTCAGCGCGAGTATTACTGAGATGACCTTCTTCGATCGGATCATGGTGTCATCCTACTGATGCCATGTCGCCGGCACCCCATACGAGACGTCTACCCGTGTTGTAGTTTCCCCGATTCGGGTATGCGACCAAAAAGAATTGAGAGCAGGGTTCAGGCGAGGTAGCCATATGGCGATGCGGTCGGACCTTCCGCCGCACGGCGGTCGCCGTCTCAGGTCAGCTGAGAACCGTCACAGGAAACCGCTCGTACCCTTGCCCTACAGGCTGGCGCGGGCGGAGAAGGCGATGCTGGCGAGCAGGAAGCCGCCGTTGACGATCGTGAAGGCCACGAGCACCCAGAAGGCGAGCGCCGGAGCAAAAGCCAGCACCAAAGCGGCGGCGAAGATCACCGCGCCGTAGTCGCGGACCAGCTTGACCAGGCGTACGGGCAGGGAGGTCGAGGTGACCATGCTGGCCGCGTTCGGGCCGGACTGCATCACCGAGGTGACCAGGTTGACCATCCAGGTGCCGGCGAAGGCAGCGACCAGCCAGACCGGGGTCGAGGGGCGCTGCGCCACCGCAGTCGCCGCCAACGCGGCCACCAGGGCGATCTGGGCAGCCACGTCACAGAGGATGTCTACCCGGGCACCGGCCGCACTGCCCTGCCCGGTGACCCGGGCCAGTTGACCGTCGGCGCAGTCCAGGGCGTACGCGATCTGCCAGCCGACCAGGGCCAGCAGCCCGACCAGCACAGCCGGTACCTCCCCGGCGGCGACCGGACCGGCGAGGGCGACCACGGTGACCGAGGTGGCCAGCCCCAGCACCAGGTTGGTGATGGTCAGTACGGTCGGGCGCAGCCCGAGTCGCTGGGCGACAAGTGCGAAGACCGCACCGATCCACTGGCTGATCGACTCGCTGAACAGGCCACCGCCCCGGTTCACCCGGTGGAAGTCGGCGACCGTGGGGCGGGACGGCTCAGCCAAGGTGCTCACGGAGGGCGTCAACGTAGTCTCCCAGCCGGGTACGAAGGTCGTCAGCGGACAACGCGAGGTGTTCGAGGATGGTGTAGCGGTCCGGCCGGGTACGCGGCGCGTAGGCGACCGCCTCGATGAACTGCTCGTCGGTCAGACCCAGCTCGCTGGGCCGGGTGCTCAGGCCGTGCCGGTGCAGGCAGCGGGCCAACTGCCCGAAGCGTTCCAGGTCGCCCCGGAGGAAGGTGCAGAACAGTGCGCCCAGGCCGACCTGCTCCCCGTGCGAGCCGGTGCCCGGGTACAGGTGGTCGATGGCGTGCGAGATCTCGTGGTCCCCGCCGCTGGCCGGTCGGCTTGAACCGCAGACCGACATCGAGATGCCGCCCAGGATCAGCGCCTCGGCCAGGGTGGTCAGGAAGGCGTCGTCGGTGATCTTGCCGGGGTGGTTGACCAGGGCCTCCGCCCCGGTCCGGGCCAGGGTCAGGGCCAGCCCGTCGATCGGCTCGCCGCGTACCTGGTGGGCCAGTTCCCAGTCGGCGCAGGCGCTCAGGTTGCTCACCGCGTCGCCGATGCCGGCCTGGGTCTGCCGATCCGGGCCGTTCTCCACGAAGTCCAGGTCGACCAGGACGGCGATCGGGATGTGTACGCCGTACGACCCCTTGCCGCCCTCGTGGCTCAGTGAGGCCACCGGGGAGGCGATGCCGTCGTTGGCGAGGCTGGTCGCCACGGTGACCATCGGGAGGGCGTATCGGGTGGCGGCGTACTTGGCGGTGTCGATGGTCTTGCCGCCACCGATGCCGACGACCGCGTCGTAGTGTCGGCGGCGCAACTGGTCGCCCAGCGCGTTGGCCGAGTCGACCGTGCCGCCGCTGACGGTGAAGATGTCGGCCGAGCCCAGGGAGGGCCGGCACAGATCGGCGATCTTCTCGCCCTGCCCGGGGCCGACCACCAACGCCACGTCGCCGCCCCCGGAGATCCGCCGGTCGGCCAGCAGCGCCCCGAGGTCCGTCACCGCACCGCGTCGGACCTCGATCGACAGCGGCGTGGTGACCGTACGGGCTAGTAGTGGCACGCGATCTCCCGGGCCCGGGCCAGGTCGGCGTGGTTGTCGACCTCGACCCAGGACACCTCGCCGATGGGGGCGGCCCGCACCTCGCCACCTCGGTCGGCGAACTCCTGGTAGCCGTCCTCGTAGTACAGGTTCGGGTCGCGCCGCCAGGTCGCCTCCAGGGCGTCGGCCAGGGCCTCGGCCACCTGCGGCTCGATCAGCGTGGCGCCGATGTACTCGCCGTACGCCTCGGCCGGCTCCATCAGCTTGGTGATCCGGGTGAGCTGGCCGGCGGCGTCGAAGGTGGTCTTCATCTCCTCCTCGGCCAGCGGCTTGAGGGTGTCGATCGCCAGCAGGATCCCGGGACCCCGCTCGGCCAGCAAAGTCTTCTCCACACTCACCGGGTGCACGGTGTCGCCGTTGACCAGCAGCACCCCCCGGGAGAACCAGTCCCGGGCCAGCCAGAGCGAGTACGCGTTGTTCCACTCCTCGGCCTTGTCGTTGTGCACGAGGGTGATCGTGACGCCGTACCTGCGCTCCAGATCGGCCTGACGTTCCCGGACGGCCTCCGCGGCGTAGCCGACCACCACCACGACGTCGGTGAGTCCCACCTCGGCCAGGTTGCGCAGCGCGATGTCGAGGATGGTGATCTCGCCGTCCACCGGCACCAGAGCCTTCGGCAGGGTGTCGGTGTACGGGCGGAGCCGGCGACCGGCACCGGCTGCCAGCACCATCCCGACCATGCCGGTCTCTGTATCTGTCTTTACGGCGCTCACCGGAGGAGGATAGCGCCGCCGGTCGGGCTGCCGTCGGCTCAGCCGGGTAGCGCCGCCAGGTCGGCGAGGAACTCCAGCCGCTGCGGCGGGGTGAGCACGGCGTACGGCCCGGCGGCCCGCCGGTCGGTCTCCAGTTCGATGGCCCGCCGTTGGGGTCCGTCGGGCAGCTCGACGATGCTGGCGGGGGTGTGCCCGGCGGCGGCCCAGGCGGCGGCGTGCGCGTCGGCCCGGTGGTACCGCAGGGCGCCCAGCCGGTTGAGCAGCAGCACCCCGGCCGTGGCGCCCTCCGGCTCGTACGGGGGAGCCACAGCGGTGAAGGCCGAGCCGCCGCCCCCCGAGCCGCTGTCGCACCCCGGGTCGCTCTCCGAGGTCAATGCGGCGGCCACCAGCCAGCCGGCTGCCACGGCCAGCCGCAGCACCCGATCCTCGTGCCCGGCCCACAGTTCCTCGGTCACCTCGGCGTGCACCTGATACAGCTCGGCCAGGAAGGCCGCGCCCCGCTCGGTGGCGGTCAGGGCACCGTCCGACCGTCGATGGATCATGGCGTACGCGAGGTGTCGGTCGACCGCTCGACGGCAGGTGGCCGGATCGCGGTACCGGGTCACGGCGGCGAGACCGGCCGCGTCGACCGTGCCACCGGGGGCGGCCAGCCGGGTCCGCAACTCCACCAGCAGACCGGTGGCGGCCGTGCCGCCGTACCGCTGACTCAACTCGGCCGCGCCGCCGTCCCGACCGGCCTGCATGGCGGCGACGAAGACCCGGTCGATGACGGGCGCGATCAGCGCGGCGAACCGGTGTGCGGCCAGCCCGGCGCTGTCGCTCACGAAGGCGTTGACCTCAACACTGCGAATGCCCGCTCCGCCAGCTGTCGGATCAGGCCGTCGTCGATGTGGCGGTGCTCGTCCAGCAGGTCGACCTCGTCGGGGCCGAGCCAGCGGAACTCGGTGTGCTTGCCGGCCTCCAGGGTCGGTGCGGCCAGGTCGCCGTCGACCCGTACCAGCCAGTCGGACTCGATCCGGGCCACCCCGTCGTCACCGACGTAGCGGAACTCGCCGACCGGCCCGAGTATCTCCGTCACCTGCCAGCCGGTCTCCTCGGTGACCTCCCGGCGCAGGGCCTGTTCCACGGTCTCGCCGGGTTCCAGATGGCCGCCGACGATGTCCCAGCAGTTGGGGAACAGGCGGCGGTCCGGCGAGCGGCGCTGGAAGAAGAGGCGCCCCTCAGGGTCGACGATCAGCGCTCCGGCGCAGCGCAGCGGCTCGTTGGACACGGGCAAACAGTAGCCGCCCGGCACCAGTTCCGCCGATGCCGCTTTGTGGGGCAGGGTCGCGGGATCGGTGTGGCGGGGCCGGGCGAGGGTATGGAACTGCCTGTGGCGTGGTCGAGCGCGCCGGTAGGGAGGCCAGGATGCGCGGCGCGGACCGGTTGATCGAGCAGCAGTACGCGATGCTCCTGCGGCGGGACGTGGCCCGCCTGCCCGAGCTGTACGCGGCCGACGGCAGTTACTCCATGCCCGGGGTGACCGTGCGCCCCACGGAGTTGCCGGCCCTGCTGCGTACCTGGACGGGTGCCTTTCCCGACCTGCGGGTCGACCCCCTCTCGGCGGTACGCACGGCCGGCGGGGCGGCCGTGGAGCAGCGCCTGACCGGCACCCACACCGGGGTGCTGCACACCCCCTTCGGCACGGTGGCCCCGACCGGGCGCACGGTCACCTGGGAGGTGGTGGACATGGTCCGGGCGCGGCGCAGCCGGATCACGACCTGGCGGTCCTACTTCGACTGGGGACATCTGATCACCACCCTGGGGCTACAGGTGGCGGGCCTGTCCCGGCAGGCGCAACTGGCCGCCGTGCCCCCGATCCCGTCGAGCGAACCGGTGCTCGTCGATGCGGCGTGGCCAGGCGCGGCGGCCTGACCTGCCCGGCCCCTCGGCCCGGGTAGCGTGCTCCAGTCAGGGCGGGACCGGCGCCCCGACTCACCCGACCCGGTGGCTCAGGATGCGGACATCGCCGTGCCGTCGGCGCACGCCAGGTCACCGCACGTACGCTGAACAGCCATGACCGCCGAGCAGCTGATCTCCTTCGCCCGTGGCGCGCCTTCGCTGGACATCGTCGATGTCGAGGGGCTCAAGGCCGCCGCCGTCCGTGCCTTCGACGCCGATCCCGCCGGGGTGACCGCCTACGGCACCTCCGTCGGCTACCTTCCGCTGCGGAAGTGGGTCGCCGAGAAGCACGGGGTCGAGGCCGACCAGGTGTTGATCACCAATGGTTCCCTCCAGGCCGACGCCTTCCTCTTCGACCACCTGGTACGCCCCGGTGACGCCGTGGTGGTGGAGCGCCCGACCTACGACCGCACCCTGCTCAACCTCAAGCGGATGGGCAGCGAACTGCACGGGGTCACCATCCAGCCGGACGGACTGGACACCGCCGAGCTGCGCAAGCTGCTGGAGTCCGGGGTACGGCCCCGGTTGGCGCATGTCATCCCGAACTACCAGAACCCGGCCGGGGTGACCCTCTCCCTGGACAAGCGCCGGGAGTTGCTGGAGCTGGCCGCGGAGTACGGCTTCACCATCTTCGAGGACGACCCGTACGCCGACATCCGGTTCCGTGGCGAGTCACTGCCGTCGATGCTGTCGATGGACACCCGGGGCGTCGTGGTGCACGCCTCCAGCTTCACCAAGACGGTCTGCCCGGGGGTCCGGGTGGGCTACCTGATCGGCCCGGCGGACCTGATCGCCGACATCGCCGGCAAGGCGACCAGCCTCTACATCTCCCCGGGCATGGTGGCCCAGGCGATCGTGCACCAGTTCTGCGTCTCCGGTGACATCGAGCGGTCGATCGAGACCGTCCGGGCGGCCCTCGGCGAGCGGTCGCGGGTGTTGGCCGAGTCACTGCGCCGGCACATCCCCGAGGCCCGGTTCGTGGAGCCGGACGGCGGCTACTTCCTCTGGGTCGAGCTGCCGGAGGACGTCGATGTCGACAAGCTCGCTCCGGCGGCGGCCGAGCGCGGCGTCGCCGTGGTGAAGGGCAGCGACTTCGTCATCGACGGGGGTAGGCACGCGCTGCGCCTGGCCTACTCGGCGGTGACGGCCGATCGGGTGGACGAGGGCGTACGGCGGCTGGCCGAGGCGATGGAAGCCGTCCGCGGCTGATTTTCTGTCGGATTCCCGACAGTAGGCCCCACCCGGCCGCTCCAGCTCTCCCGCTGGGGCGGCCGGCGGCTCACAACGCTGCGAGCGTCACTCACCTGCGTACTGCGGCCTCCCGGGCTGGACCATCGCGGACCATGCCCGGCGCGAATCGGCCACCGACATGCCCCTGGGTGACGCGGCAGCACCACCCCCGCCCCCACGGCGCCGGGCGGGCCGGGCCGCACCTCACCCCCTGGTGGCCCGGCTCGCCCGGCGCCACCCCCTCGACCCCCGTCGAGGCCGTCATGATCGTTACTGCGGCGTACCCTGCAAGCCGCGACAAGGGCGTGCGGAGGGGGTGCGATGACCGATCGGATCAAGCGGGACCAGGCCGCCTCCACCCCCGCGTCCCAGCAGCGAGATCGCGCGGTGGTCGCCGGCCGGGCGCTACGGCCGCGCAACTGGTCGCCGGTACGGGCGATGACCCGCCGACTCAGCCCGGACGGCACCTCGACCGCCGCGGCCCCGACCGATTCGCCGCGCAGCGCGGTGGTGGACTGCGCCCTCTACCTCGACGGTCGGCGGCAGCCCGGCGACTGGGACTTCGCGGCGGCCCTGGCGGAGGCACGCAGCGCGGAGAACGGCTTCGTGTGGCTCGGGCTGCACGAGCCGGACCTGGCCGAGATGACCGAGATCGCCGACAGCTACGGGCTGCACGAGTTGGCCGTGGAGGACGCGGTCAAGGCCCAGCAGCGGCCCAAGCTGGAGCGCTTCGGCGAGGTCAGCTTCCTGGTGTTGCGTACGGCCCGCTACTGCGAGCACACCGAGCTGACGGAGAACTCCGAGGTCGTGGAGACCGGGCAGGTGATGCTCTTCATCGGCCCGCACTTCCTGATCAGTGTCCGGCACGGGGACGCCTGCCGCCTGGCCCCGGTACGCGAGCAGTTGGAGGACCGCCAGGAGTTGCTCCTGCACGGCCCCTGGGCGGTCGCGTACGCGATCACCGACCGGGTGGTCGACCTCTATTTGGAGGTCGCCGACCAGCTTGAGGACGACATGGACGTGTTGGAGATCGAGGTCTTCGACCGCCAGGCCACCGGCCGGATCCAGCGGATCTACCAGCTCAAACGGGAACTGGTGGAGTTCAAACGGGCGGTGATGCCGTTGCAGCGCCCGCTGGTGGCGTTGACCACCCAGATGAACCGCGAGGTCCCCAAGGAGGTACGCCGCTACTTCCGCGACGTGCAGGACCACCTCAGTCGTACGGTCGAGCAGGTCAACGCGTACGACGATCTGTTGAACTCGATCCTGCAGGCGCGACTGGCCCAGGTGACGGTCGACCAGAACAACGACATGCGCAAGATCGCCGCCTGGGCCGCCATCGCCGCGGTCTGGACCGCCATCGCCGGCATCTACGGCATGAACTTCGAGTTCATGCCCGAACTCAAGGTGGCCTACGGCTACCCCGTGGTCCTGGCCCTGATGCTCACCATCTCTCTGACCCTCTACCGCTGGTTCCGCCGCAACGACTGGCTCTAACCCTCCCTCCCCTCCCGCCCCCACCCCCCTCTCACCCGCGATCTTGCACTTTCGGTCGCTGATTCGCGGCATATACCCGATATGCGCGGACCAAAAGTGCAAGATCGACGAGGCTGGGGCGGGGTGGGGTGGGCCAGGGTGGGAGGGTCAGGGGCGGGTGTTGGAGGTGGAGGGGGCGTTGGTGACGGCCTTGGTCAGGTCGTCGGCGGGGCGGCCGGAGGTGGTACGGGCGCCCTCGGCGACCGAGGGGACCTTGTCGGTCGGGGTGATCGGGGTGGGGCTGGTCGTCTTGGGGGTGGTGGAGGCGCTGTCGCCGCCGGCCACCGCGGAGCTGCCCGCCCCGGTCGAAGCCTTGCCCGCGCCGGCCGGTCCGGCCGTACGCACCTCGATGGTCTCCACCTCGTCGTGCATCGGCTCAAGTGCCGCGCCCGGGTCGTACTCGGACCACACCTGCTGTTCCCGGTAGCGCCGCAGGGCCATCGCACCGGCCAGTCCGGCCACCGTGCCGGCGGCCAGCAGGCCGATCATGGTGCCGCGCCGGGACTTCTTCTTCGCCTTCATGTTCTTCGCCTTGACCTTCCTGGTGGCCGCCGCCTGCTTGGTGGTGACGGCCTTCTTTCCGGCAGCGGCCTTTCCGGCTGCCTCGGCCTGTGCCTGCCGCAGCGCCAGGGTCAGGGGCGCGAGTGCCGCAGCCGTCGTCGCCAGGCCGCTCGATGCGCGATCCCGGATCATGACGGTGGTCGGCGTGACGGCACTGCGGGCCGCCTGGACCCGTGGACCGACCGTGGTGCCGGCGCCCTTCGCGGCATGCGTGGCGGCCTGCCGCAGGTGACCAACGCCGCGGTTCAGCTCGGCCCTGGCCAGTTGCCCCTGGGTCTTGCGCCGCGCGATTCCAAACACGTTCCCACCTCCTGGGAGTTGTCCTCTGTCATCCTCCACCTTCGGATGCCTCCGCATGTCCAGATCGGGCACATGGGAGGATCCGCAAGGAACTGACCAACGAGTGAGGAGTACCCGTGGCCGAGGCTGTCTACGCCACCTTGCACACCAACGCCGGTCCGATCCGGCTGGAGCTTTTCCCCCACCACGCGCCGAAGACCGTCCGCAACTTCGTCGAGCTGGCCGAGGGCACGCGCGAGTACACCGACCCGCGGACCGGCCAGCCGGGCAGCGGTCCGTACTACGACGGCACCATCTCGCACCGGGTGATCAGCGGGTTCATGGTCCAGATGGGTGACCCGACCGGCACCGGTCGCGGCGGCCCGGGCTACAACTTCGCCGACGAGTTCCACCCCGAGTTGCGCTTCGACCGGCCCTACCTGTTGGCGATGGCGAACGCCGGGCCCGGCACCAACGGCTCGCAGTTCTTCATCACGGTCTCGCCGACCCCGCACCTGAACAACCGGCACACCATCTTCGGTCAGGTGGCCGACGAGCAGTCCGCGAAGGTCGTCGACTCGATCGCCAACACCCCCACCGGCCCGAGCGACCGGCCGCTTCAGGACGTCGTGATCGAGCGGGTGGAGATCGAGCGTCAGGGCGCCTGACCCGTACGTCGTCCTGCCGTGTCCGCCGCCCGGGCCTGGGTGTGGCGGGCACGGAGGATCCGGCCGGGGTACGGCGTGACCGGTCGCTGCGGCGGATCAAGGTACCTTTGCTCGCATGACTGAGCGCTCGGGCACCTGGGGCCTGCGGTGAGTGAGTCCGCGCCGACCACCCCGGCCTGTTACCGCCACCCCGGGCGGGAGACCTACGTCAGATGCACCCGGTGCGACCGGTCGATCTGTCCGGACTGCATGAACGAGGCATCCGTCGGATTCCAGTGCCCGGAGTGTGTGGCGCAGGGACGTCGTAGCGTACGGCCGGCGCGTACCGCCTTCGGTGGCGGTGCCGCCGGCCGGCACGGCTACGTGACCAAGGTCCTGATCGCGCTGAACGTGCTGGTCATGCTGGTGTCGATCGCCTCCGACCGAGGCGGGGACGCGGCGGCCGGTGGCAACGGCTTCGGCGGTCTGATGGGTGGCAGCACCCCGCTGACCGAGTGGGGTGCCGTCCTGGGCCGGGCGATGTTCCTCGACGGCAGCATCGGCGGGGTCGCCGAGGGCCAGTGGTACCGCCTGGTCACCGCGATGTTCCTGCACTACGGGGTGCTGCACCTGCTGCTCAACATGTGGGCGCTGTGGGTCCTGGGCCGGTCCCTGGAGGCCGTGCTCGGCCCGCTGCGGTTCGCCGCGCTCTACCTCATCGCCGGCTTCGGCGGCAATGTCGCGGTCTACCTGTTCAGCCCGCCGAACCAGATGTCGGCCGGTGCCTCCACGGCCATCTTCGGGCTCTTCGCGGCGATCTTCGTGATCATGCGGCGACTGGGCCGGGACACCTCGGCGATCCTGCCGATCCTGGTGATCAACCTGATCTTCACCTTCACCGTGCCGCAGATCTCGATCGCCGGTCACCTGGGCGGTCTGGTGTTCGGTGGGCTGATGGCCCTGGTACTGGCCTACGCGCCGAGGTCACATCGGACCCTGGTGCAGGCGGTCGGCGGAACAGTGATCATGGTGTTGCTGCTCGGCGCGGCCGTGATCCGCACGGTAGCCCTGCTCACCTGAGGGTCGGTCAGGGCTGGTCGGGGTCGGGCGGTTCCGGGCGGGCGGCGGCCAGGGCTTCGGCGACCTCCTCCGGGTCGACACCGAGATCCATCCGGCTGAACAGGTGCAGCGAGTCGCTGGTGTCGATCTCCAGGGCTGGCCCGCCGAAGCCACGGCCGGGTCGGTGCAGCACCCGGATGTTCTCCACCGCCGACCAGGGCAGGTGACGTCGACCGCTCCAGCCCGTCGGCACGGTGATCCCCTCGGGGTCCACCGCCAGCCGTACCGGTGCCATCAGGTCCCGGATGCCCCACCCGGCGAGAAGCGCGGCGCCCAGCGTGCCGAACACCGGCCGCAGCAGGTCACCCTCGGCGAGCAGGATCCCCAGGGCGAACAACCCGGCCGCCCCGAGGAGCTTGAGCACCGGTAGGGCCGGGAGGATCCGCCACTGCCTCGTGGTCGTCTCGGAAGGCACCCGACCAGCATGCCAGTGCGGGCGGGTGGCCGGCAGATGGGCGTAGGATCGAAACAGCCAGTTACCGGGGAGTAGACATGAGTGACGCGGTTATCGTCGGTGCGGTGCGTACCCCGGTCGGGCGACGCAAGGGCAGCCTGTCCACGGTGCACCCGGTGGATCTGTCCGCGCATGTGTTGCAGGCCCTGGCCGAGCGGACCGGAATCGAGCCGGCCCAGGTCGACGACGTGGTGTGGGGCTGTGTCACCCAGGTAGGCGAGCAGTCCTGGAATGTGGCGCGCAACGCTGTGCTGGCCGCCGGCTGGCCCGAGTCGGTGCCCGGCACCACCCTGGACCGCCAGTGTGGCTCCAGCCAGCAGGCCCTGCACTTCGCCGCCGCCACGGTGCTCTCCGGTCAGGCCGATCTGGTCGTGGCCGGTGGGGTGGAGTCGATGACCCGGGTGCCGATGGGCTCCAACGTGGCCGGCGGCCAGCCGTTCAGTGAGCGGATCCTGGCCCGCTACCGGGGGGTCGAGGGGGTGGCCGAGGATTCGCCGCTGCCGTTCCACCAGGGCGTCGGAGCGGAGCTGATCGCCCGGCGCTGGCGGCTCTCCCGCGCCCAGCTCGACGAGTTCGCCCTGGCCAGTCACGAGAAGGCGGCCGCCGCCCAGGACGCGGGGGCCTTCAAGGACGAGATCGCCCCGGTCACCCTGGCCGAGGGGGGCACCTTCGCCGCAGACGAGGGGGTACGCCGGGACACCTCCCTGGAGAAGCTGGGTGAGCTGCCCACCCCCTTCCGCCCGGACGGGGTGGTCACGGCCGGTTCGGCCTCGCAGATCTCCGACGGTGCCGCCGCCCTGGCCGTCACCACCAGCGAGTGGGCTTCCCGGCACGGCCTGCGACCCCTGGCCCGCATCCACACCGCCGTGGTCGCCGCCGACGACCCGGTCGCCATGCTCACCGCGCCGATCCCGGCCACCGCGAAGGCGCTGCGCCGCGCGGGGCTGGGCATCGAGGAGATCGGGGTGTACGAGGTGAACGAGGCCTTCGCCCCGGTGCCGCTGGCCTGGTTGGCGGAGACCGAGGCGGACCCGGAGCGGCTGAACCCGCGCGGCGGGGCCATCGCCCTCGGGCATCCGCTCGGCGGATCCGGTGCCCGGATCATGACCACGATGCTCGCGCACATGCGGGACAACGGCATCCGGTACGGCTTGCAGACCATGTGCGAGGGCGGGGGAATGGCCAACGCGACGATCGTCGAGCTGCTCTGACAACCCGAGCCGGTGTCCGGCTTTCGTAACGTGGAATTTGCAAAAGGCAACTGCATGAGCCACGTCAATGGCACGAGCAGGGTCGTTGGGAAAGTATGGACGTCTTCTCCCGAACGTTCCTTCCCGCCGCCACCGAAGCCGGATTGGCGGTGCAGACCGTCACCCGACACATGCCGGTGTTCCGACGCTGCGTCGGCTCCAGCGACGCCACCGTCCTGGTCACCCGGTGCAGTCGGCCGGACCGGCCGATGTTCGGCGACCATCTTCTTCTGCTGACCCACCGGCGTCTGGTGATCACCCGGCAGACCAGGGTGCTGCATCGGCTGCAACTGCACCTCAACACCGACCTGCGCGAGCTGAGTCATGTCACCTGGAGCCCTGACCCCCGACTGCACTCGGTCGAGTTGGCCGCCACCGCCATCGACGGCATTCGCGAGCGTTTCCTGATCCACGCTCGGCACCCGAAGCAGGTGTGGCAGCTCGACGCCATGTTCAACCACGCCTTCCGCACCCGGGTACGCACCACCCGGCCCCGGATCCTGGCGACCGTCGCGGAGTCCTCCGCCGTACGCCCGACCACCCTGCACCCCGTCGTGGCCCACTGACGACGACCGGCGAGGCGGCAGGTGACCCCCACCGCCTCGCCGATGATCAAAGTCGCAGGCTAGTAGACCCGAGACCCGATGAAGTCGTCGTGGCCGTACCCGACGGGTTGGGCGAACGACCGCGACTCGAAGGACCACTGCTGCCGGGAACTGCTGGAGCACTTCGCCAGCCGCAGCCGGGGGGTGCCCAGCAGCGGATTGTCGAAGGCCACACAGAGGTTGCTGTTGCCGGCGGGCCGGATCTGGTTGCCGGCGAACACGAACTTCTGGTTGTTGCCGCCGTGGCAGTTGTAGATGTTGATCGCCGTGCCGGCGGTCACCGATCCGCCGGAGACGTCCAGGCACCGGTCGTGGGACAGCTCCGAGTGCACCGACTGCCGGGTCGGGTCGTACCAGAAGCCCTGGTTACGGCCCCCGTGGCAGCGGTACGACTGCTGCACGGTGTTGTTGCGTGAGTCGTACCCCTTGCCGTCCACGCAGGTGCCGGTGGCGGCGTTGCGCAACTGCTTGAACTGCATCAGGCCGGGGTAGAGCACCCCGTTGCCGGTGCTGGCCGGGTCGACGCAGGTGCCCTGCTGCTGGCCGGAGGCGTAGAACTGGGTGATGCACTGGGCGAACATGCCGTGACCCCGGTAGTTCGGGTGGAACGACTGGCGGGCCGCGTTCTCGTCCCAGACGCCGAGTTCGATGTAGAGGCCACGCACGGAGGTGTTGTCGGTGCACACCTCATGGCCGTGGAAGAGTCGGCTGCCGTCGAGGTAGCGGGTGCCGGTGTCGGCCGCCGCCGCCCGTAGCGCCGATTCGAACAGCGGTACCGCCTTGTTCCGGGCGAAGGCGGCGTCGGCCAGGTAGAGCAGGCAGCCGCCGGCGTACCAACCGGGGAAGTTGGGGTTGTCCTCCACGTCGGGGCTGGCCGGGCTGGAGTACGACATCAGCACCAACTCGTAGTCGGTGTCGAGGTAACCGGCCCCGGTCATGGTCCGGCGGATGTCGGTCAGGGCGTCCTCGACGGCGCGCCGGCTGCCGTCGGTGCGTACCGTCCACTGGTCGGTGTAGGTGGGCCAGCAGGGGCCCTGGAAGAGGACGCGGCGCACCGCGCAGTCGGTGGCGACCGGGCCGAACTGGATGGTGCCGTCGCCGTTGGCGCCGACCACCACCCAGATCAGTCTGATGTTGGTGTTGCGTGCCTTGATGGCGAGGTGGTCGCCCTGGTTCAGCTCGTTGTGCTGGGTCGGGCCGCCCGCGATCAGGTTCCATGGGGTGGCGCCCGAGCAGGCGATGTTGTAACGCTCGTCGGCGGTGATGCCGGTACGGAACACGGCCTGGTCGTACGAGCGGTCGCACCAGTTGCCCGGCTGGTGGGTGCCGGGCACGTAGTTGCCCACCCCCTCGCCGGAGATCTGACTGTCGCCCATGGTGATCAAAGCGGTGCGGCGCTGGGCCAGCGGGCGGATGCCGGGAGTGCCGTAGAGCTGGGTGGCCTCGGCGGCGCGGATGGTTTCCAGGTGGGCGGGCAGGGGCTGGGCGGCGGGACGGTCGGCTGCGGCGGCTGAGGTGACCGGCCCGGCCAGCATGGGCAGGACGAGAGCGGTGGCGAGGACGGCGACCTGGGCCAGTCGCCGTCGAGGCGTCCGGTCACGCCTGGCGGGGATACCAGACAACGGCGCACTCCTTTCGGTCCGATCGCGGGACGGCGACCGAGTTACCGGAAGGTAACGCCTGCCATGCAGACATGTGAATTCATCTCGGAATACTTGCGCGCAGTGGTGAACCGGGCCAATGGGACAGGTCAGTCCCCGGGCAGGGCGTAGCCGACGTGACTACGGAACTCGAACTGCCAGCCCTGGGGCACCAGATCCGCGCAGCGGGCCCGGCTGCCGACACAGAGAATCGCGTCCACCGAGGTCGGGTCGGCCGCCGGGCGGTCGTCCAGCACGGACTGAAGGGCCACCAGCTCCGGCGGTCTACCGGCCTCGTCCCGCAGCAGCAGCCACCAGGGGTACTCCCAGTCGTCGTTGCGCTGCGACAGGCCGATCCGACGTGCCTCTGCGGCGCGTACCGCCTCGGCCGCCCACCGGTACTCCTCCGCCCACTGCGGGCGTCGCAGGAAGCGCAGCTCCCAGTCGGCGGTGGTGAAGACCGAGCCCGAGCCGACCAGCCGGCGAGGAAAGCCGTACGACACCGCCAGCACCCCGGCCAGCGCACAGGTCGCCAACACCGCCGCCACCAGCCGGGTGGCGACCGGCCGCCGCCCGGCGCGGCCCGCCGTGCCGAGGGTGCGCGTCGTGCCGGGGGCGCTTGCCGAGGCCGACCGGCGCAGCAGGGCGTCCAGCCAGATCCCGGCCAACGGCACCGCCACCGCCAGGGCGTACAGCAGCAGCCGGTTACCCCAGGGCTGCCACTTGATCATCGTGGTGTGCAGCAGCACCGCCACGAGCACCACCACCCCGTACGCCCGCACCGCCCCGGCCGCCCCGGGGCTGATCCGGGCCGGTCGGCGCAGCGCCGCCACCAGGGCCAGCAGCGCCATCCCGCCGGCCAACGGGAAGGCCACCCGGTCCTCGTCCGGATACCAGGAGGGTTCCGGAAACTCCTCCCGCCCGAAGGTGATGTCGCGGTCCTGCGGATCGACACCGACCAGCCCGGCCACCCCGACGATCGCCGCGGCGGTGACCTGACGGAGCGGGGCCAGCGGGGTGTCCAGCGCGGTGTGCCCGATGCGCAGCGCGTTGACCAGCACCGAGGGTGGGTCGTGCCGCTCCATCGGGACCGACTTGCGCAGCCGGTCCGGGCCCAGGGGATGACCGAACTCGGCATACACCCGGCCCATGAAGGGACCGGTCACCCCGGCGGCGACCACCAGGATCAGCACCGAGGCGCCGACCGTACCGAGCAGGGCGCCGATCGGGAGCCGCCGTGGACCGGCCGGCCGGGCCAGGTACGCCAGGCGCAACTGACCCAGTCCCCAGAGCACCAGCAGGGGGCCCACCGCGATCAGGCCACTGGTCTTGGTGACCGCCACCAGTCCGGTGGCCGCCCCCAGGGCCAGCAGCTCACCCAGGCCGGCGCGGCGCCGCAGCCCGTCCAACGCCAGGGTGGCCGCGCAGACCACCCAGGCGGCACAGACCAGATCGGTCTGGGTGCTGGTCGCCTGCAGCGCCACCATCGGGGTGGTGGCCAGCACGAAGGCGGTGAGCAACTGGGCCCGCCGACCACCACCCAGCTGGGCGGTCAGCCGGGTCACCGCCAGCAGGGCACCCAGCCCCGCGGCCCACTGAACCAGGTTGTACAGCGCGTCCGAGCCGACGAACAACCGCAGGTGCAGCAGCAGATACTCGGCACCCGGGGGGATGGTCACCTGCCGGTGGATGGCGGTGGCCCAGAAGGTCAGGTCACCCTGTGCCACCCAGCGTTCCACCTTGGGCAGGTGGTAGGTCTGCGAGTCGAAGTTGTTCGGCGCGGCCAGCAGGGTGATCAGCAGCTCGACCAGGACCAGGGCGCCGACCGTACCGGCCAGCAACCGCTCGCCCCGACCCGCCGTACGCCAGAATCCGGCGACCGAGGCCCACCAGCCGGTCGGCTGCCGGTCGGCGTCCGATCCGGTCGTTCGTACCTCGGTGGTCCGGGTGGTGACCACCGACCCGCCCGACCCGGCCGCGACCAGGGCGGGCGGCGGCGCGGCGGGCCGGTTCTGATCGGCCGTGACAATCTCGGCGGGCCGGTGTGCCCGGTCGCGGCGTAGCCGCCACCCGGCAGCCGCCACGCACCCGGCCACGAAGAGCAACCAGGCCACCGCGAAGGCGAACAACCTCAGCAGTCCCAGCGCGCCCAACACCTCGACGGTGAGCACCGCGAAGGCCCCGGTGGCCACGGCCGCCCGGACCACCCCCAGCCGACGGGGGGCGACACAATCCCCCACCCGGGGCCGCAACGCCACGGTCAGTGCGACGATGGCGGCGACGGGAGCCAGGACGAGCGGAAAGCCGGCGGCCGACATGGCCGGAAGTAAACACCATCGACCTGGGTGCCCGACGTCGTATCTCATCGGCAGTCGCCACCGGAGTGCTGAGCAGCCAGGCTACGCTATGGCCGACATACTGTCGCCCTCGTGGAGATTCCCGTGAAGCTGTCGATCCTCATGCCGGTCTACAACGAGGAAGAGCGTATCGGGGACGCCCTTAAGCAGGCGTTGGCCGTGGAATACCCGTGCGAGATCGAACTCGTCGTGGTCGATGACGGCAGCCGTGACGGCACCTCGGAGGTACTCGGCCGCGCCGACGACGCCCGGTTGCGCGTGATCACCCACCAGCGCAACGCCGGCAAGGGCGCGGCGATCCGCACGGCGGTCGACGCCGCCGAAGGTGACTACATGGTCATCCTCGACGCCGACCTGGAGTACGACCCGCAGGACATCCCGAAGCTGCTGGCCCCGGTGCTGGACGGCCGCGCCACGGTCGTCTACGGCAACCGCACCTTCGGCAGCCACAGCGCCTACAGCTTCTGGTACGTGATGGGCAACAAGGGCGTCACCATGGCGGCCAACCTGCTGTTCAACTCCTACATCGGTGACCTGGAGACCTGCTTCAAGCTGATGCCGGTGGCGCTCTACCGCTCGCTGGACGTGCGCTCCCGGGGCTTCGGCATGGAGGCCGAGGTGACCGGCAAGCTGCTGCGTCGCCGCATCCGACCGTACGAGGTGCCGATCAGCTACCGGGCCCGGGGCCGGGAGGAAGGCAAGAAGATCACCTGGCGGGACGGGGTCGAGGCGCTCTGGATCCTCGGTCGCGAACGCACCCGCCCCCGCCCCGCCGCCCGGCGCTAGACCCCCACCGGGGTGAGAAAGTCGGTCAGCGAGCGGCGCAGTCCGGCCGGGTCCAGCCCGTGCCAGCGCAGATGGTCCTCCGCCGAACCGTAGCGGCGCAGCTCCTCCCGACCCACCCCGAGCGCGAGCAGTCGGTGCGGCCGATCCGCCAGCGCCGCCGTGACCACCCGGGCGGAGGTCCCCGCCAGGTAGGGCTCCACCAGGATCACCTCGGTGCCGGCCAGGGCCCGCAGACCGGCGACATCGAACGGACGCGGCCGATGGGTGTAGGCCACCGTGATCGGCAGATCCCCGACCGCGGCCAGCGCCGCGTCCAGCATCGGACCGACCGCGACCAGCAGGGGCGCGCCCGGACCCGCGTCCCGCACCACCACCAGATCCCCAGAACCGGCGTACGGCCGGACGTTGCCGTGCAGCGACAGCCGCAGGTACGCCGAGGTGTCGGCGGCCACGGTCGTACGCAGCAGCCCGTCCACCTCCGCCGGGTGACCCGGTACGTGCACGGTCCAGCCGCAGAGGGTGTCGAACAGCGCGACATCGGCCGGGCTGAAGTGGGTGCGCCCGGACTCCGCCCGGTCGAAGGAGGCGCCGACGCTGACCAGCACCGCGCTGACCCCCTGGTGGTCGAGGTCCAGCTTGATCTGCTCGTACGCCCGCTCCACCAGGAACGGCGCGTAGCTGTGCACGATCGGGCGTAGGCCGGTCAGGGCCAGCCCACCGGCCACCCCCACCATCAACTGCTCCCGGATGCCGACATTGAGCACCCGGTCGGGATGCCGCTCGGCGGCCGGGTCGAACAAGGAGGCGGAGATGTCCGCGAGCACCAGGGCGGTACGCGGATTCTCCGCCAGCAGGGCGGTGGTGGTGTCGACGAAACAGTCCCGCATGATCCGCTCATCCGTCTCGCTCATGACTGCTCCCCGTTGTCGACGACCGCCACCACCAGGTGGGGCCGGTGGCCGTGATGACCGGTCAGGGCGGCGTACAGGGCCTCTTGGTCGTGCCCGTCGACCGTGCTGGCGGTCCACCCGTTGACGGTGAAGCGGGTGGCCACCCCACCCGGCCAGCCGTAGGTGGCGGAGGAGTTGTCGACCACGATCGCGGTCAGGTTCGCCAGGCCGACGGCACCGGCGTACGCGATCGCCTCGTGGTTGGATCCCTCGTCCAGTTCGGCGTCGCCCAGCAGGACGTACACCCGGGGGTCGAGCAGGCCCTGGGCGCGCAGGCCGAGGGCGCTGCCGACGGCCAGGCCGAGACCGTGCCCCAGGGACCCGGAACCGATCTCCACCCCCGGCACCAGCGTGCGGTCCGGGTGGTCACCCAGTCGGCTGTCCGGCCCGCCCTGGTCGTCCAGCCAGTCGGGGGGAATGAAATCCTTCGCGGCCAGTACGGCGTAGTAGCCGGCGACTGCATGGCCCTTGGAGAGCAGGAAACGATCGCGGTCGGGTTCGTCGACCGTTGCCGGGGTGATCCGCAGGACGCGGTCGTAGAGCACCCACAACACGTCGAGGGTCGAGTAGACGTTCGGGCCGAACTCGCGGCCGGCGCGAACCCGCTCCAGCAGCGGAGCGACCGGGTGCCGATCGTCCCGGACTGCGACCGGCCGGCGGCCGTCCAGTGGTGCGGCGGCCTCGGCGACCTGCCTGGTGGTGATGGTTGATGAGGACATGCGGCTAGCCTGCAAGTTGAAGCAGGGTTCAACACAAGGCGAAAGTGATGCACGAAGCACTCACCATCGGTCAACTCGCCGCCCGCAGTGGGGTGGCCCAGTCCGCGCTGCGCTACTACGAGCGGCTGGGGCTGATCCGGGCCGAGCGGACCGGCGGCAACCAACGCCGCTACCACCGCGGGGAACTGCGCCGGGTCGCCTTCATCCGGATCGCCCAACAGGTAGGCATCTCCCTGGAGGAGATCAGATCCGCCCTGGACTCCCTACCGGCCGGGCGTACCCCCACCGCCGAGGACTGGGCCCACCTGTCGACGGCCTGGCGGGAACGCCTGGACGAGAAGATCAAATTGTTGCACCGGCTCCGCGACAACCTGGACGGCTGCATCGGCTGCGGCTGCCTGTCCCTGAACCACTGCGCCCTCTACAACCCTGGCGACGAACTCGCCGGCGAAGGCCCCGGAGCCCGCCTGACCCTGCCGCGCTGAGTTTCGCCTATGCCGGCCCCTGGTCTGTGCGGGGCTCAACCGATGGTCAGCAGCACCTTGCCGACGTGGTCGTTCGACTCCACCAGGCGATGCGCCTCGACCGCCTCGCTGATCGGCAACCGCCGGTCGACCACCGGCCGCACCCGACCCGCCTCGATCAGCGGCCACACCTGGTCGCGTACCCCGCTGACGATGGCACTCTTCTGCTCCAGCGGACGGGACCGCAGCGCGGTCGCGGCGATGGTGCCCCGCTTGGCCAGCAGCGCGGCGATATCCAGCTCGCCCCTACGCCCACCCTGCATCCCGATCGTCACCAGCCGCCCGTCGTAGGCCAGGGCGGCGACATTCCGGCCCAGGTACGACGCGCCCATGATGTCCAGGATGACGTCCGCGCCCCCGCCGGAGGTGACCTTGCGGACCTCCTCGACGAAGTCCTGCTCCCGATAGTCGATCAGGTGCGCCGCCCCCAAGGCCCGCAGCCGATCATGCTTGGCCGCCCGCGCGGTCGCCACCACTGTCGCACCCAGCGCCGTACCCAACTGGATAGCGAAGGTGCCGATCCCGCTGCCCCCGCCGTGCACCAGCAGGATCTCGCCCGCCGCCAGCCGGCCTAGTTGCACCACATTGGACCAGACCGTCGCGGCCACCTCCGGCAACGCGGCGGCGTCCACCAGATCAACCCCATCCGGTACGGGCAGCAGCTGCCCCGCCGGCACGGCCACCCGCTCGGCGTACCCGCCACCGGCCAGCAGGGCGCAGACCTGCTGCCCCACGAACCAGTCATGCACCTCGGAGCCGACCTCGACGACCACCCCCGAGCACTCCAACCCGAGATACTCCGAGGCACCCGGAGGCGGCGGGTAAAGCCCCTGCCGCTGCAACAGATCGGCCCGGTTCACTGCGGTGGCCCGCACCTCGACCAGCACCTCGCCCGGTCCCGGCTGAGGGTCGGGCACCTCGGTCCAGCTCAGCACCTCCGGCCCACCGGGCTCGGCCACGATGATCGCGCGCATGTCCCCAGTCTTACCCGATGGAGCCCTCGCACCCACCCGATGGACCTCATCCGGCGGTGAGTGATCATGACGAAACGGATAGCTCCCCCCGTTCGGCGCTCGCCTGGGCGTGGCAGACTAGGCACGACCGTGCGGGGCGCGGTCCGGGAGGGTTCGCCTAGTGGCCGATGGCGCTGGTCTTGAAAACCGGTAAGGCAGCGATGTCTTCGTGGGTTCGAATCCCACACCCTCCGCTCACCTGAACAGCAAAAACGCCCCTTGACCAGCGCGAACGCTGATCAGGGGGCGCTTCTATAGGTCGTGAATGAGTCTCACTTTGTCTTGCCCGGTGCCGCCGTGCCTCACTGGTCGTGTCGTTTACGTGTCGGCGTCGCCCGGCGCATTCTCGGCTTGGTCGTCGGTGCGTGGTGTTAGTGAACCGCCGAGCCGGTGCGTGCTGATTGGTGATTCCCTCTCCGACATTGAAGGCGCGCGTGCCGCTGGAGCGCGGGTTATCGGCTACGCCAACCGGCCAGCCAAAATAGAGGCGTACCGGGCCGCCGGAGCGGATGTGGTGATTACGAGCATGGGCGAAGTAGCCGGCGCACTGATAAGGCGCGCCGGTGACTAAAGTTCGTAACTCCCCTGGGGCTGTCTTCAACAGTTCGTACCACTGAAGTAATCTCAGCGACTTTCCGGTAGGTATTTGTATTCGAAGTGGGTCAGGTGCAGGGCTGCGGCGATGATGTCG
>NZ_JBNCLD010000015.1:0-140200 GCF_049844505.1 Micromonospora sp. DT229
CCTTCCATGATGAACATCCTCCCGAGGAGCACACAGCCCCTCTGAGCTGGGATGTCCGTCAAACCGGGTCAGGCCCACAGTCCGGCTTTGTCAGCTACTTCCGCCGAGCACAAGGCCGAGGCGCTACGTGCCCACCTGGCTGACCATCCGGCTGTCCTGGTCGTCGACAACCTGCGGCTGACCGCCGCTGATGCGCAGCATCTGATCGACTTCCTCAGGACCTTGCCGAGCGGCTCGCTGGCCATCGTTAGCGCCAACACTCCCGGTCGACTGCCGGCGCCGCGGGTGCTGCTGCAGGAGCTTCAGTTGCAGTACATGCAGGAGTTGCTGCTTCGGGAGGCCCGGCGCCGTAGCGTTCCGGAGATCGTCGGCGCTGATGCTGCCACGTTCGAGCGTATCCATCGGTTGCTCGGCGGTAATCCGAGGGCGATTGAGCTGTTCGTGCTGGCCTGTTCGCGAGACGGCCGGAGTCTTTCGGACCGGCTTGGTCAGCTTGAGAGCGGGTCGACGCAGTTGGCTGATGCGTTATTCAGTGTGGTGTGGCAGGAAGTGAACGAGATGGGGCGCAGCCTGCTGCGTGTGTGCGCGTACCTGGGCGGCAGCGCCGACGCTGAGCAGCTGCGAGTGGCGCTCGCGGTCCCGGCGGCAGACGTGGGCGCCCTCGTCGAGCGGCTGTGGTCCGATGGGCTGCTCTCGTCGCGCCAGCAGCACGGCGTGACGGTGTACACATGCTCGGCTGCGCTGCGGCTATTCGTGCTCAACCGCACAGCGTCCGGCGAGACTGTGTCATTTGCGGGAAGGCTGGCGGAGCACTTCATCGCCCGCTTCAGCCAGGACTGGGAGGACGCGGCCGGCGCCGGCGCGCACATCGAGGCGATACGGCTGCTCGTCCGCGACCTTCACCGGCATGAGGCGTATGAGCAGTGCGTGAAGCTGTTCGAGGTCACGCTGGACATCTTCTTCACGTTGGGTCTGTTCGACGACCGTATCGAACTCGGTTGGGTCGCGTACGAGGCAGCGACGGCGCTGGGGAACGATGAGCAGCGTTCGCTGGCCTTGTCAGTGATCTCATCTACGCACGCGGTGCGCGGTGAGGCTGAGGAGGCGGCTCGCACAGCCCAGCTGGGGCTCGGTATCGCCCGGGACGCGGGCTCGGCACGGGAGATCGCCCGACAGCTCCGGTGCGTCGGCTTCGCACTGTTCCGAGCCGGCCAAGCGGCCGAAGCCCTCGCCGTGGTCAAGAACCCTCAGGAAGATGCCGAGGAGATGGCCCGGGCAGCTGGCGACCCGAACAACATGATCGACATACAGTCGCTGGTCGGAGCCGCCTACTGGCATCTGGGCGAGCTGGATTCGTGTGAGCAGACGGTGCGCCGGTTCCTGGAAGCCTGTGAGCAGTTGCCCTGGGAGCGGGGCAAGGCATACGCGATCAGGGATCTGGCGGAGGTGAGTCTGATGCGGCGGGCGTTCGCGGACTCGGGTCTGCTGCTTCGTCAGGCGCGGCAGATCGCTGAGGAATACCGCGACGTCCGTCAGCTGGTCCGCATCGACCTGACCGATGCTCGGCTGAACCTCTTCCGGGGGCGCCTGCTCAGAGCACACGGGCACGCGCGTAAAGCCGCTGTAAACGCACGGCAGCTGTCGCTGTCTGGCGAGCAGTCCGAAGCGGAGGCCACCTCGCGCTATGCGACCCGAGCGCTGTTCATGCCGTGGCTGTGGCTGGCCGCGTACCGGCGTCCGAGAATCAGGTTCACCAGCCAGACGGTCGGCGGCGACTGATTGCGCGCCACCGAGAGATGAGGAGCAGGTTTTCATGATCCAGCAGACACGTCACCGGATCGGTGTGGGCAATGACGAGCTCGCTGCCGTCGTCGCGACACCGACCACCGGGTCGCCGCAACGGATGGTCATGATGCTGCACGGCGGACCGGGTGGGCAGAAGGACGGGCCGGCTGACCTCTACGCCGACCTTGCCGCGCGTCTCGGCGCTGCCGGGATCGCGTCCGTGCGCTTCGACTTCCGCGGCTGCGGCGAAAGCACCGGCAGCTACCGGGACATGACCATCGCCCGACAGGTTGAGGACCTGCGAGCGGTCCGCAGTTTCGCCGATGACCGGTATCAGCCGACCGCATGGGCGCTGGTAGGGGAGAGCTTCGGCGCCACCGTCGGCCTGGCCGGCTACGACCCGGCATACCGGGCGGTCGTGCTGCTGTGGCCGGCCATCTGGCTGCTCGACGGCGCGTTCGAATCCTACGTGAGTGAGGAGAACCTCAGCGCGGCGCGGCGCGACGGTTATGTGGATCTCGACGGCGAGCAGATCGGCGTGGCTTTCCTCGACGAGCTGCAGGACGTGCAGGACATCAGCGCACCGCTGCGTGGCTTGTCCACGCCGGTGCTCTTCGTTCACGGGGAGGCCGACCACGAGGTGCCATTCGGGCAGAGCGTGCGCGCAGCCGACCTGGTCTCAGGACCGCACAAGGTGGTCGGGGTACCCGACGGCGATCACTGCCTCGAAGAACCGCAGGAACGCGAAATCGTGTACCGCGAGACGGTGACATGGCTCCGCGAATACCTGTAAGTATCGGCGCACTATTTCTCGCGCCGACCACCTACCGGCACCTGCCAGCGATCGGCTGGGCGGCGCACGGCGAGATGCAGGCCGAGCTGCGCTGGCAGCTCGATCACCACTTCGACAGCAAGATCATCGTGATTGCCGACCGGCGACTCGGCAACCCTGCCGCCGCCCGCCGCGCCATCGACGATGCCAGGAAGGCTCTCGGCGGGCAGGATGTGCTGCTGGTCTGCCTGGCGGGCCACGCTGTCACGTTCACCCGTCGCGACGGCGATATCACCGCGTTGGCGCTGCCCGGCTCCGTTCCGGGACGCCCCAACAGCATGCTTCGGATCGATGAGCTGTCGGCGGTCGTTCTTCCAGAAGCGGGAAAGCCGGTCATCGTCTGCGCAGACCTCGTCTCCACTCGCGACACGGTGGGCGCCTTCGCCCCCGCGTTTGCGGGCGCCTTCGTGCTCGCATCGCCATCCGCCGCGGATACGAGGCCCGAGAGCACCTGCCACGATGCCCTCGCTGCGGTCCTCGGCGACCTCGCAGCCTCGGGAACCCAGCAGGCAGTGCCGCACCTGCTGGACCTCGCCCGGCAACGCGTCGTCGCCGCAGGCGGGAGCCCTCACCTCGCCGTCGGCGCGAGCCAGGCTGCGATCACGTCCCGGTACGTCAGCGAGCAACTGCCCGATTACGTCCGCGAGGATCTCATATCGCCCGACCCGGGTTCCCGCCTCGACGCGGTCACCGAACTCGCCGCGCTGGCCGCATCTACCCCGTTCGCGCGCGCCAGCCTCCTGCGGCTGGCGGCCAGCGAGCGCGCCGAGGCCGTCCGCAGCTATGCGGACACGATGTCACGGCAGGACCGGCAGCCGTCGCTGCGTCAGTTGCTGGCCGACGGCGTCATCCCACGCGAGGTCCACGAAGCAGCGCTGAAGGAACCGGCGGTACCCGACCTGCTGCCGTGCACCGGCGGCGAGGTGATCCTCGGCGTCGACGCACCGGACGGACAGGACGACTGCCGCCCACGACACACAGTTCGCCTCCAGCCGTACCGGCTGGCCCGCACCGTAGTGACCAACCGCCAATATCTTGCCTTCCTCGCAGCCGAGGGCGGCCCCTGCCCCGACCACTGGCAGGCCGACGACTCGCTGTGGCGGGACGACCTTCCCGTGGTCATGGTGTCCTGGCTCGACGCCTCGCGCTACTGCGCCTGGCTGACCCGCCACCTGCATCACACCAGGGCGCTGGCTCCGGAACAGCGCATCGTCCTGCCCAGCGAAGCGCAGTGGGAGGCATCCGCAGGCAACGACCGAGGCCGGCGACACCCCTGGGGAGACGTACCCGATCCACGTCGGGCCAACATCCGCGCCACCGGCATCGGCGCGGTCCTCGCCCCCGGCAGGTTCTCCCCGGACGGCGACAACGAGGCCGGCTGCCAGGATCTGATCGGCAACGTCTGGGAATGGACCCGCAGCCTCTGGGGGCACAGCGGACACCAACCGACATTCGGCTATCCCTATCGCCACGACGACGGACGCGAGATGGCCAGCACCCGACCGGGGGAGCGATACGTCATCCGCGGCGGAGCCTTCTACTACGCCACCGAGTGCGCGAACTCGTTCACCCGCAACCGCATGCTCGCCACCGATCGCCACCCCGCGGGCGGGTTCAGGGTGGCGTCCACCAACGCCAGGGAGACGACGTCGTGAGCGGCCAGGCGCATTGGGATGAGGAGATGACCGTCCTCGGACCGGGCATCTCCGAGGCGGTCCGGTGGGCAGGTCTCGCCGTCACCGAAGCGGCAGGGATGCACCTCACAGACACCAGCGGGCGCAGGATCGCCGACCTCATGGGCGCCGCCGGCGTCAACCTCCTCGGCCATTCGCATCCGGCGTATGTCGAAGCCCTGACCCGACAGATAGGCAGCTGGATGATCGGAGCGCACGCCAGCGACGCCCGGCTGGAGATGACGCGCCTGCTGCGGCACCTGCTGCCGGCTCACCTTGACCGCATACAGCTGTACAGCAGCGGCAGCGAGGCCGTCGAATCGGCCATCCGGCTGGCGAAGTCCGCGACCGGCCGCTTCGAGATCCTCTCCTTCTGGCAGTCCTTCCACGGCCGCACACTGGGCAGCCTCGCGCACACCAGCGGGGCACGCACGGGCCTCGGACCCACCGCACCCGGGAGCATCAGCGCCCCATACGCGAACTGCTCACGTTGCCCCCTGCGCCTGACCTCGCCAGCCTGCGGGTTCGCCTGCATCGACCTCGCCCGCGACATCCTGCGTGAGCAGTCCACCGGATCCCTCGCAGCGATCCTGGTCGAACCCGTTCAAGGCCGGGCAGGCAACGTGGTGCCGCCTACGGGCTACCTCCGTGCCCTGCGCCGCCTCGCCGACGAACATGGCGCACTGCTCATCGCCGACGAGTCCATGACCGGCATGGGCCGCACGGGCACCATCCTCGCCAGCGACCAACCAGACGTACGTCCCGACGTCGTCGTACTCGGCAAGGGCCTCGGCAACGGATACCCTGTCTCCGCCATCTGCGCCTCGACGGACCTCATGCAGCGGGGCCCATTCGGAGCCCCCAGCGCCAGCTCCTCCAGCTACGGCGGCTTTCCGCTGGCGTGCCGTGCCGTCGCCGTCGTGGCCCAGACCGTACACAGGCAGCAGCTGGCAGACAGAGCGGGCGAGGTGGGGGCTCGGACGCTCACCCGGCTGCGCCAGGACCTCGCCGGGCTGGCGCTGGTCAGCAGCGTCCACGGTATCGGCATGGCGATCGGGATCAGCTTGAACGTCACCAGCAAGGAGCAGCTGCGCGAGGTGTTCCAGCAGCTCGTAGCCGCCGGAGTATTGGTCATGACCGGAGGGCACACCCTACGGCTCTACCCGCCGCTAACCGCCGACGAGACCGAACTCACCGCAGCCGTGGACACCCTCGTGTCAGTGCTACAGCGCTACAAGGCCCCGACATGATCAACGTTGGTGTCATCGGATACGGGCGGGCAGGCGAAGCCCACGCCCGGTGCTACGACACCATGCCTCAGACCCGGATCGTAGCCATCCTCGACCCCACGCCAACACGGCGCGACGCCGCGCGAGCCCGCTTCCCGCACGCCGCCGTGGCAGCCACTCTCGACGACATCGACGTGAATATCGACCTGGCGCTGATTTGCACGCCGCCGACCAGCCACGAGGCATACACCGAGCAGGCGCTCATGCGCGACGCCCACGTGTTCTGTGAGAAGCCCACTTTCCTCGACCCCGGCAACGGAGCGAAGTTGATCGCGCTTGCCCGGCAACGTAACAGGATCATCTACCCCGGCCACAACTACGTACACTCGCCGCTGCTACAGCGTCTCCGCGAACTCGGCGCTCCCGAACGAATCGGACCCCTGCAGCGCATCGACATGAGAATCGAACGCCCCACATCGGCAAGCGGATCTCCGGACTGGAACCCGTCGTGGCGCCGCAACCCCGCAGACTCCGGGGGAGGCGTACTTGTCGATCACGGCACGCACTGCGTATACCTTGCCGAATGGCTGACCGGGATGCATGTCCACCTGGTCGGCTGCACGATGGGATACAGCACCCCGGGGGTAGAGGACCACGTCGAGTTAGTGCTCGACATGAGCGGCAAGATCGAAGCCCACATCCTGCTCTCATGGCGAGCCCCGCACCGGAGGAACACCTACAGCCTCACCGGCACACACGGCACGGTCGTCCTGAACGACGACACCCTCGTCGATGACAGCCCCACCGGGCGGCGAACCTGGCGACTGGCCGAGACGCCAGGGAGTCGCCACGCCCACGACGACTGGCTACCCGCCCTCGCCGATGATGTACTCCGCCAGGTGACCTCCGCTGCCCTGGAAGCAGAGCTGGCGCGATCCGCGCTCGTCGTCGCACACGCGATCACAGCGGCCTATGCATCAGCCGCTCAGGGTGGCCTGCCGCACCGCCTGCCGGGCACACTCAGCCCCGGCGATACTTATCGCGTGTGCCCAGGTCGTGCCTCAGCGGTTTGATTGTCGTGTCTCCGACAGTGCCGGCCCGGAGGAGGATTGGTGTGAGGCCGAGAATGTGGAGGCTGTGAGGTGGAAGGCTCAGTGCTGATGGATTCGGCCACGAGGACCGCAGGGCGTCTTCAGCGACGGCATCCGACTCCGATCCAGACAGCTTCGGTGTGGCACGAATACTGGGCCTGGTGGCGGCCGCACCTGCCCGCTGACGTGCCCCGATGGTCGATGACGGCGATGTGGAGCGCATCATGGTGGTGCGACCTCACGCTGCGATCGACTACCCGAGCAGCACGAGCACGGGTGGATTCTCGACGCTTGGGATCCGACTGACGGTCTTCTGAGGGGCAGCGGGACCAACAATTCACGGGGACCCGTGGGTCCCTCCAGTCACGCTGCGTTCTCAGAAGGTCGGGTCAGGCGGCGCTACGAGGCCATCGTAAAGACACCCGTCGTACTAGCATGTCGCTGCACGCACCTCTGGGCTACGAGGAGAGGATGCGTTCGGTACGGAGGGAACATGAGTGGGGGGCGACTTGGCGGCATGGCGTCCGGGGGACCTACGAACGCACTGCTGCAGCGGCTGATCCGAATCCTCGACCCTGATGTCTTCGTCCTACGGGGAGACGGCAGCGACCGGCCGGACCTCATCGTCGTCGACGAGCGGCGGGGTGTCCTGATCGTCGACGTGGACATCGACGGCACCAGTCCGGGGGTGCGGGAGCCCTTCGTCCGTCTGAACCGGAAGATAGCGGAGCTTCGGGAAGTGGCGCCGGTGCTGGAGGTGGCACACCCGCACCGACTGGTCCTCCTCGGCGCTTGCGTGGAGAAGGTGATCACTGCGGGTGCGCGTCTAAAGGCGATGAGCCCTGTCGACCTGGAAGTCGGTGACTGGCTAAGTCACCTTGAGCCCAGGCCCATCTCGGCAAGGGATGCTGAAGCCCTACGATCCGCTCTGGCGCCCTCGCTCTCCTTCGACCTGCGCGCTCGGCGTGGCGCGGCCGACCCCGGTCGGAGCGATCGGCTCCGGCGGCGGGTCAGCCTGGACGCGCAGCAGGCGGTCGCGGCCACCGGCCCGGTCGCCGATGTCCTCGTCGTGACAGGGCCGCCGGGCAGCGGCAAGACGCTCGTCCTCGCGGGGCGGGCGAGACATCTCGCCGCCCATCACCCTGACTGGCGGATCGTGCTGCTCTGCTACAACCGGACCTTGGCGACCTACCTGGGCGGGCTCGTCGCCGACTGTTCCAACATCGAGGTCGAGACGTTCGGGAGGTTCTCCCACGGCCAGGGTCACCGCATCGACCTAGAGGACGACGGGCGTGCCCTGCAAGACCTGGCGAAGGCTCGCGGGCGGGGGATTCCCCAGAACGTAGACGCCCTGCTCATCGACGAGGCTCAGGACTTCGGCGAGGCTTGGCTCGGATTCGCCCTGGAGACTGTGCGGCCCAGAGGTGGTGGCACGACCATCGGGATGGACGAGCGGCAGGCCCTGTACCGCGACGGGTTCGCCTACTCGGCGTTGGCCGGAAGGGACGTGGAATACCTCCGACTGGACCGCGCCTATCGCAGCACCCCGCAGATCCTCACCGCGACCGCTGCCGCGTACCCCGACATTGGTTTGCCCGAAGTGGACGGTGAAGTCCCGGACGGGGAGCCCGTCGAGCTGATCTGGGCGGCCACCTGGGACGAGCAAGCAGCTGCCGTCGCATGGGAGGTGCGACGGATGATTGACTCGGGGGAGCGACAGGCCGGGGACATCGCCATCCTGATGTCGCAGTGGCGTGGCATGACCCGTCGGCTGCGCGACGCGCTGGACGAGGCCGAAGTGCCTTACGTCGTGGTCAGCCGCACCGCCATGTCATCCTTCGACCCGGACTCGCCAGCGGTCAAGATCATGACTGTCCACGGTGCAAAGGGCTACGAGTTCGACGTGGTCGTCATGGTCGGTCTCGAGACTGTCCCCGACATGCAGACCTCGCCTGTCGGCTCGGCTAACTGGGCGCGAGTGGGCCTCGTCGGGATGACGCGGGCCCGCGACCAGCTTCTTGCGGTGTACACCAAGGACACCCCGGTCCTTGAGCGGCTGCAGAAGTGCGAGAGCGTACGCAGCTGGACGTGGCCTGACGACTACGAAAGGTGATCCGTGGCGCGATTAACGGTGATGGGCGACTACCAGGGGCCGGGCGAGCAAAAGACCGCGGAGACGCTGGCACGTGACCTCCCGGCGGCATGGGAGATCTTTGCGGGGCGCAAGCTCAGCGGACCTACCCGCGACGACCTCGACCTAGTCGTTGTGGGGGAGCGCGCCGTGTTCGTCTTGGAGGAGAAATCATGGGGGCCTGAGGTCGTCCTGGGTGACCAAATCTGGCGGGTGCGCAGACAGGAGCGGCGTAACCCTCTAGACCGGGTCGGCCACCTCGCTCGGGTGCTCGCCGGGCAACTTGGCAGGCGTGTGCCAGGTTACAGCGGAGTTGGCCGGGGGCGGCACCTTGTCGTGTCGGGTGTGATCCTCTCCCATGACCAGGTCAGGATCCTGCCGGACAGCTCCTTTGCCGATGGCGACGTGGTGCGACGGCTGCCCGAGGCGGCCGAGTGGCTGATCAACTGGGACGCCTCATTTGGCCCAGAGTTGAAGACTGTCCGCGAGCACATCGTCGTGTTCCTGGAAGGGCTGGAACATCGGGAACAGCGTCCCGAGCGGATTGGTCCGTACGAGGTAGTGGAGGAGCTCGCGCCGTTGGGGAATGGCCGCTGCTTCCACGCCCGGGATGGGCAACGCACCGTGATCCTGCGCTGTTACCCCATGCACGGGTGGGGGCCGGACTCCGCGCCAGAGCCGGTCATCGAGCGGGAGCGCCTTGCTCTGGATCGTCTGGAAGAACGGGAACGGGCCTGGCAGATCCACCCGAGCTTCGAGGACGAGGCACGACAGTGGGTCGTCGTACCGGTCGTGCCGGCCAAGGGGAAGAGCCTGGCCACGTCGGTGCGGATCAACGATCCCGCGCGGTCTGGGCGTGTTCCGCCTCGGCAGGTTGCCATCGACGTGGTGGCCGACGCGTTCCGGGGCTTGGCAGAGGTCCACGAGGAGGGTCTGCTGCACCGTGGGTTGTGCCCGTCGCGGGTCTTTCTCGGCAAGGGACTGCGGGTTAAGTTCAGCGACTTCTTCCTTGCCAGGGTGGACGGCGCGCAGACCATCGCGCCGGATCTGTCCGTGGACGCGGACGCGGGGGTGCCGTACCGGGCGCCGGAGTGCAGGAGCTACATCGGCTTCGCTACCGAGGTGTCTGACGTCTACGCGCTGGCGCTCGCGCTGGCCGGATGGGTGCTCGGCGAGTTGCCCCCCGAACCGGACGTCGAGGCTGTTCGTTCGGCGATCATGGGCGTCCCGGTCATCGGCGAGGTGCTGCAGGTCTGCCTCGACGCCAACCCTGAGCGTCGCCCCGAGGCGGCCGTCGCGGTACGGCGCATCGAGGAGGCGCAATCCGGAACGGTACCGCCGGGACGCCCCGGGGCGGCGTCTGCGCAGGGTCTCGGGCAACCCTCCGATGGTCAGCTGGTCTTTCAGGTCGGTGCGGTCGTCGCCGGCCGGTACGAGATACTCGAGAGTCTCGGCCACGGTGGCTTCGCCCGGACCTGGAAGGTTCGCGACACTAACACCGATACGCTGCGGGTGATCAAGCAGTTCCACGAGGATGTCTCGCCTGACTTCGCACGACTTGAGTACGCCGTCGCTGACCGGATCAACCACGACAACTGTGCGCGGGTCTACGACATGGACACGCGCCCGCCGGGTTACCTGGTGCTGGAGTTCGTCCCGGGGGAGAACCTCAAAAAGTTCGCCGAAGCCGGCCAGCCCAGCGCCGAACAGTATCGCGCAATTGCGCTCGACATCTTGGCGGGCCTGGCCTACCTGCACGGCCATAATGTGGTGCATCGGGACATGTCGCCGGCCAACGTCATCGTTGGCGCTGACGGACATGCCAAGATCATCGACTTCGGTGTCTCGGGTCCGGTACAAGGCACCACCGTGGTCGGGACACCGCCGTTCATGGCACCGGAACTGCGTACCGGGTTGGGCGCCACCGCGCAGAGCGACCTCTATGGGCTCGCCGTGACGATGATCTACACCATGCTCGGACGCTATCCCTACGCGGGTGACCCCGCGCGCAACGACGACCGCCGGGATCAGCTCATCGCGCTGACGGACGATGAGCGGCAGTCCTGGGGGCCGCTCGGCGCGGCCATACTCGATCTGCTGTTCACCGCGGCCGACGTTGACCCCGCTCGCCGTCAGTCGTCCGCCGGCGAACTGGCCGGGCAACTTAGCCTCCTCGACGAGATTCCCCAGGTGGCTGGTGAGAACCTCGTCAACCAGACGGTCAACCACCTGCGCGGCCTCTACCGGGCCAGCACGGTGGGCAACAGCGGCAATCGCGGTCTGGACGAGCAGTTCGCCCGCGACACCTATGTGCCGACGCTGCTCGACACCCGGCTGTTGCCCGCCGTGGTTGACGGCCATGTACGTCTCGTGCTGCTCACCGGAAACCCCGGCGATGGCAAGACGTCCTTTCTCGTGCAGGTCGGCGAGGAGTTACGACGCCGTGGCGCCGAGGTCATCGGACAAGACGCGGCGGGATGGCGGCTCAGGGTCGACGGCCACACGTACGTCGCGGTCTACGATGCCAGCGAATCCCATGAGGGCAAGTCGTCGGATGAGCTGATACGTGCTGCTTTGGATCCCGCGCCAGGCGAAGACCCGGCCCGCCACACGGTCCTGCTGGCGATCAACGACGGTCGACTGCTCCAGTTCTTCAACGAAAACGAGGACCTGTACGAGGACGAGGCCGCTGAGATACGTCGGCAGTTGGCCGGAAGCCTGCCTGGCAACCAGGGGGTCGCCCTGATTGACTTGAAGCGGCGAACGCTCGCGTCCCGTCCTGACGACACCAGTCTTGCGGGTCGCATCCTGGACACCTTCACCGAGGAACGGCTGTGGGCCGTCTGCCAAGGATGCCTGTCGAGGGAAATCTGCCCGATGTTGCGCAATGCCACGTCCTTGCGCGGGTCGGCGCGGGACGCAGTAGAGGAGCTGGTGGCCACCTCCCACCTGCGCCGCCACCGGAGAGCTACGTTCCGCGACGTGCGCTCCGCGTTGGCCTGGCTGATCACCGGCGACCGCTCGTGTGACAGCGTCCACGATGCGCGTGAGCAGGGCATGGACCTTCGCAGGGCGGACAACGCGCTCGTCGAGGACCTGGCCTTTCACCCTGGCTCGGTCGACTACCTCGTGCAGGAGTGGACCGACCTGGACCCGGCCCACACCGTCGCCCCCAACGTGGAGCGCGCCTCTCGGACGGATCGGCAGATGACGGCGGATCCCGCGAGCTTCACCGAGCGAGACCGGCAACGCGCCCAGCGTCAGGTGTTCTTCGGCCTGTGGAACCCGGGGCTGGAGCGCTCGACGGTGCGCGCCTACCGCTACCTCGACGAATTCCAGGCCGCCCTGGACGCGTCCTCGGTTCAGGCTCGGGAACTGATGCGCGGCAGGGTGCTGCTTGGCCTGAGCCGACTCCTCGGAGCCCATGGCTATCAGGGAGACAACCTCGCTGTCGCGGACCAGGGCGCTGGTGGAACCTGGGCTGTCCTCAAAGAGATCCCGGCCTCGGAGTTCAGTCTGGAGCAGGTCTCCCGGCCGTCAGAGTACGTCGAGTCGGCTCCGGACGCCCTGCGCCTGCGGCATCGTGACGGTGCTGCCCTATTGCTGACATTGGACACCGCCGAACTGGTGCTGCGCCTTACTGACGGCGACCTGATCAGTGACAGCGCCTCCGACTCGGTGCGGCAGGAAATCGAGACGTTCGCCGCGGCACTACGACATAGTCCGGCACACGCGGTGCGCATCGTCAACCCCGCCGGGGCGGCACGCCGCGCGATCATCGACGACCGACGGATCAGGTTGGAGCCGGCATGACCATCACCCTTCCCAAGGAGTTGCGTAGCCTGGAGTTCACCGAGCTCACCATGGTCGAGCTCAACGACATCGACATCGACCGTCTTCTGCCGCATCTGTGGGAGCTGATCGTCAAGCAGGGGCGAATCGCGCCGTCGCGAACGAATGCCGAGGACTACGATCACTACCTGCGTGCTCTGGCCGCCGACAGCCGCCTCGACGGCTTCGACACCGACCAAAGCCGCAAGGTCCTGGACGGCTGGCTCCGCTCCTCAGTCGTCCGCATCGGCGCCACGGGCCGCGGTCGGTCCGGCTCGAAGATGGACTACGTACTGCCGCTGACGATCGCGAGCTACCGCGCCGGACTGCCAAAGTCGCGCAGCCGGCACCGCCACGCGGAAACTCTCGTCTACGACTTGCTAATCGACGAACTCCAACGCCGGAGCGTCGAGGCGCCCGAGAGTAACCTGCACGAGCGGTTCCGGCATGCTGTCGGCGGCGGTGTGCACATCGGCACCCCCGCCACCTGGGTCGCGACGTACGACGGTAAGTCCGACATCGACATCAATGCACTGTTGTCGCTGTACTTTCTGGAACAGTTCGAGCCGTCCAGCGCCCTCGACAAGACGAGGGACTTCCGCGGAAGTGCCGTGCCGGGTGCGACTCGGGAACTCGCCAGTGATCTGCTGGACTACCTGACGGCGTACAGCGGGAGGCTGACGCCGTCGGCGTTCATCGACCGCTTCGCCGCGCTGATCTCCCTGCGGCTCTTCCAGCTGCCGCTGCGCGTCGCCCGATCGATGCGCCACCTGTTGAAAACCGGCGAGAAGTCCGAGGACATGGGGGACGACCTGACGGGCGTCAATCCATTGGAGCTGTACTGCGACTTCACCGGGGTGCGCGGCTCGGCCTCGGATGAACTGGCGCGCCAGTGCGTCCAGCGTGATCTGGAGATCACACGCGGCTTCCTGCCCGACCGGCTGCTGCTGCGCTCGCTGCGCGACGCGGTGGCGATGCTCGGTAAGCGTGGGCAGGAGATGAAGTCGCTGCCGATGGCAGACAGTCTGGTCGAAATGGTCCGGGAGAAGGACAACCCGCTGGTCAGCGCTTATGCCGTCATCAAAATGCAGGCAATTGAGCAGGAGACCCGTGACAGCAGCGTCGGCACCGACGAGGACCTCGACCTGATCGCCAGGATCACCGCGTCGGCCGCGCGCCCTCCGGTGGAGCAGCTCACCCAGCTGCTCATCGAGGGCCTGGCGGGAAAGGGATTGGAGAACCAGATCCGGTGGTTCTGGTCCACCGGTGGCGTCCAGAAGCCCTACGGCCTGCTCACCGGTGCCTTGACGTCCCGGCGCTCCTGGCGCTACGCGCCGTCCGATGACCTGATCGTCGCGTTGTTGCTGGTCTGCTTCACCCAAAGCGACGGGCGCCGTACCCGGCCCTCGATGCCTATCGCCGATTTGCTACTCCAACTGCGCGCTCGCTTCGGAATTCTCATAGACCGCCCGCCTGCAGCCTTCGACAGCGTGGACAACCGCGCTGCCGCGGCATCGAACCTTGAGGCGTTCAAGCGCCGGCTTCAGCTGCTGGGCTGCTTTGACGGTCTCAGCGACGACTTCTCCGCCCAGTTCGTCAAGCACCCGCTGGAGGCAGTGTGAATTCCGAGCTTCCACCGACGCTGATCGATTACACGGCGCAGCAGCTGAGTCAGCACATGCTCCGGCGGCAGCCCGGACACTGCGTGCGCGTTGACGACCTGATTGTCGCCGACGCGCGGGCCGTGGCCGCCCGGGTCGCCGCCGGCCTGGCCGACCCGGTCGACATCCACGTGCTCACCAAAGGAGTTCCGCAGGACACGCTGGAGATCACCCCGGATCGGGCCGTCGAGTTGCGAAACCGCAAGCGGGCACCGCTGCTCCTCTTGGTGCCGGCCGGCACGAGCCACGCTGCCAGCTCACTGGACAACTCCTTCGAGCCTGTGCCCCTGATCGAACTGCTCAAGAAAGCGACGGCCGCACTGGAGAAGCAACTGGCCTCCACCGCCGTGGCAAGTACCGTCACCGAGGTCCGTCGCGTCCTCGGCCGCGCTCGTCGGGTCGAGCCGTGGGCCCGATTCCTCGCTGCTGTGGTCGCCGACCCCAGCATCGGCACGGTGGGCCGTGAATTATGGCGGGTCGGCCTCATCCCCGATCTCGGCAAGCAGGGCATCGAGCGGCGCTTGCGACACAACGCCAAAGCGGTATCCATGCTGGCTCGTCCCCTCCGTCCGACGGCGCGGGTCGCCGACCGGCTCGTGGCCGCCGAGGTCAAGGAGGGTGACGTCCGCGAGTCCCTGTTGTCGTTCTTCGAGCGGCAGGACGCCGGCGAGCTCTCCGATCCGATCAGCTGGACGAGACAGCTCGGCGACCACCACGCCGGTACGTTGACCTTCGATCAGTGGCCGTTGACCGAGACCCAGCAGACGGCGCTGAGCGACATCGCGGTTACCCCTTTCCGTCGGGAGAACGGGTCGCTCGATCCGCAGTGCAAGCTGCGGGTCGGCGAGGGCGGCCGGCTGTACTGCGAGGTGTCCCCCGACAATCCGGGCTCCGTGGTGGTGAAGTGGACGACCGAACCAGCGAAAGTCACGTCGGTGGCCACGTGGCGGGTGGAGGTCCTGCCCCCGGCCGACCTGCGTGCGCCGGACACTGTTCCGGTTGCAGCCACCAAAGTCAGAGGGGGCAGGCGACGGGCAACCCTGCGGGTCGACGCCACCGAGGACGATCTGGCGCTCGGGACGCTCTTCGTGATCCGGGTGCGGGCGCAGGACGCCGACGGCAACGACCTGGATCTGGAGGACGGAAGGCCGGCCGCCGCAGACAGCGACCAATTTGAGATCGAACTCCACGACCACGTCCCGGAGCGCAATCCTCGCAAGGCCGGTGCGCCGTCCCTGGCGGAGGCGGTACTGAGAACGGCGGTGGAGGCCGGCGGCAGTCTTGCTGAGGACGGGGCCGCCTGGGACAGCGCCGGTCAGGTGTTCACCCTTCGGGTCGGTCGCCGCCGGATGGTCCTTATCCCGGTATCCCGGGTCATCGCCGCGCTACAGGAGCGGATGATTCGGTCGAAGGGTGAGGAGGCGGCCTTCGACGCGCACTCCCCGCTGAGCGAGGCCGTCAACGCCGTGGAGGTGTCGTCGCGGCCGCTCCGGATCCCGCCGGCTCTGGCCGACCGCCGCCGTAGGCTCCTCGCCGCCATAGGCGACTCCGCGCCGCGGGATCTAGTGGAGACGTTGGAGTGGACCGACGACCTGCGCAACCAGGCACGCAGCTATCTCCAGAGTTACCGCCGGGCGTTGGACACAGTCGCTGACGCCCAGGCACGGTCTGACCTGCTCGTGATGGACACCTTGACGGTCCGAGTAGGTACCGCGAGTGAGGACGTCCACGGGCTGGTCCTGCTGCCGACCCATCCGCTGCGCCTCGCGTGGGTGGCGGCCCACGATCGACTGCTTCGCGAGTGGGCTGCGGAGGCTGCCGCCGGATCCACGAAGGCCAAGCGGGAAGCCCTCATCGACCTCGCGCTAGTGTCCCGGCTAACACCGGCCAACTTGCCATTCACCGTGGTGGATCCGCACGGCCGACCGATGGTGTACGCGGAGGAGCTCACCCACGGAGCCGTGCTCTACCTGCCACCGGACTCAGCAGAGCCAGAGGCCGCCTCAGACGTAATCTGTGCGGCGCTGGACATCTCTCGGGCGAGCCCGGACATGTCGGCCGTTGCGCAGGCTCTCACCAACCGCATCCATAGCTATCGCAGGGCACACCCCGGCACGGGCGCGATGCGGATGATGTCGGTCAACCCCGGGTCGGGCGCAGCACTGCAGCGGGCGTTGCGTCCTATCGTCCTGCCGAGCGAGGCTCGCGATCCCGAGGAGCAGAGCCAGACTTCCGCGGCGCCCCGGATGGAAGTGATCGCGTACAGCGATCGACTGTCGTACACCGATCCTGTCAGCGAACTACGCAGGTTGCAGCTCGAGGTCGCGTCGAGTGAGACCGACCGGTCTCCGTCCCATCTCACCCCTGCCATGGGGCTGGCGGTACGTGACCTGGACCGGTTGACCGCTGACCACGAGGGCCACCACCTCGCCGTCATCCAGGACCTCGCCCGTACCCGGGTCACCGATCCGCCGACGGAAGCGGGCTCGCGCACCGCGTCCTTCCAGGACCTGCTCACGTCGACCGCGTCCCTGCGCGGAATCGGCGACGAGGCCACCAACTGGTACATCGTGCCAACGCTCAAGGCTCGTGGTGCCGGGCGACTGGAGTCGGAAATCGTCGAGGCACACCGGGCACACCAGGCTGCGGTGGCCGCCTCACTCGGTCTCGGTACCACCATCCCCGCGATCATGGTCAGCCTCGGCAGGGCCGAGTTGGACCTGCTGCGTGCCGCCCACGAACGCGCCGACTGGGTCGCGACCATCGACCACGGGATCGGATACGAGCTGTTCGAGGCCTCGGAGTCCATTGGCTTCGGCGGCGGAAGGTACCTGCTGGATTACGCCCCCGACTTCCTAGAGGGCATGGGCCGGCGACTCACCATCACCACCGGCCACGACGACGAGGTGCTGCACATCCTCGCCGACGCAATGCGTGGTCTCGGTCTGTCGCCGGAGAGCGGCGGGGCCTCCAACGTGTTGGGCCGGCTGATGGTGGTCTCCGGCCGACTGGCGCTGCGGCTGCTCGGCGACAACACGCTGGCGGACGAGGCGGTGAGCCTCGCAGCGCTGATCGCGCATTTGGAGCAGCGCAACCAGCTCGACGGACGCATAATCGTGCCGGTCGATGCGCATCCCGAAATCTTCGGCCCTCAGGCCGGCTCCGACGACGAGCCCGCGCGCCGGTGTGACCTACTGCTTATCCGGATCACGCAGCGCTCGCTGCGGATCGAATGCGTCGAGGTCAAAGCTCGGCGGGACGCGGTGCTACCACAACATCTCGCCGATCGCATTGTCGACCAGCTAGAGAACACGGAACGGGTGTTGCAGCGCCAGTTCTTCGCCACGGACCCGCCCCGCCTGGACGCCACCCTGCAGCGGGCCAGATTGGTGGGACTGCTGCACTACTACGCCGAGCGTTCCGGCCGATACGGCCTGATCGCCGCCGACAAGCTGGACGAGGTGCACCGCAACATCGACCGGCTGGAGGAACTGGCCGATCCTCCCGAACTGACCAAGCGGGGTTACGTGGTCAGTCTGCGCGGCAGCGCCGGGTTCCCCGCCAAGCATCGTGGAGTACCGATCAGCGTGCTGACCGCCGATAACCTCGGAAAGGCAGGGTTCACCGCGATCAGTGACGTCCGCCAAGCGGAGCGGATAGTGCCGAGGGAGCCCCGCCCGGCACCTTCCGCCAAGCCTCCCACCGCCCACACGGGAAGTCCGGGACGCCCGCGGGAGACCGACGGGAACGCCGACCCCGTGAAACAAACGGTTCGCCCGCAGCCGGCGCCCGCTGCGCAAGCCTCCGCGGAGAGCGAATCCCACCACGAACGGGCCAACGAGGAGGCCCGTTCGGGGCCGACGGCTGCAGGAGCCGGTGCCATTGGCGTTGAGCTCGGACAGGACGGTGGTGGCGCCCCCGTCAACTGGGAGGTCAGTACGAAAGGCAGCCCGCACGCGTTCATTCTCGGTATTCCCGGACAGGGCAAGTCGGTGACCACCCGCCGCGTCGTTCACGAGTTTGCCCGCCAGGGCCTGCCCTCGCTGATCCTGGACTTCCACGGGGACATGGCGGCCGCCCCACCCGCTGGCGCTCATGTGCTCGACGCGGCCGCAGGCCTGCCCTTCAGCCCTTTCGAACTGAACAGCACAGACCCTGGCCAGATCAGCCAGACCGCATGGGAGGTCGCGGAGGTCATCGCGTACGTATGTGGTCTGGGCGACATCCAGCGCGGCCACGTGTACAAAGCGTTGAGGGAGGCCTACCTGTCCGGCGCGGACGCCGTAGGAGCCTCGATCACTGTTCCCACGATGGAGGAGTTCGCCGACGCGGTCGAGCAGGTCGAGGAAGGGGCGCGTGGACGAAACGCCCGAGACCGCATCCGCCCGTTGACCGACTTCGGGCTGTTCTCGACAGGCCCGACGGGCGCCTTCCCTGCCGCCTGGAACGCCGGTGTCGTTATCGACCTCAGCCGGCTCAGCTTGGAGACGGTCCAGCTCGCAGCCAGTGCCTTTATCCTGCGCAAGATCTACCGTGAGATGTTCCGGTGGCAGCAAGACGGCCGGATGAGGCTCGCCGTCGTGCTGGACGAGGCTCACCGCCTGGCCAAGGACGTCACCCTGCCGAAACTCATGAAGGAAGGCCGCAAATACGGTCTGTCGGTCATCGTGGCGAGCCAGGGTGCGGCCGATTTCCATCGGGACGTGCTCGGGAATGCAGGCACCAAGATCGTATTCCGTACCAACTATCCCGCGTCCAAGGCCGTGGCGGGGTTCCTCCGGGGGAGGGACGGCCAAGATCTGAGCCAGCAGATCGAACAACTCAGCGTCGGCTCCGCCTATGTCTCGACCCCTGAGCAGGCCCAAGCGAGGCGCATCTACATGCACCAGTGACACCAGTCACCGCTGCGACTGCCGCACGGAGATGCTGTCAGCGCCGAGACGTACGGCTGTCCGCGGAAGGCGCGAAGCGGGGCCCCTCGTCATCTGTAACGACTTCGTCGGGGCGCGGGGGCTTCGTCACCCGTACCCCGCTGCCGGGGCGCCTCTCTGAGGATGGTCGGTGGTGCGTCGCGGAGTGCCTGCTTCCGTAAGATCCTGATATGCAGCTGAGCAGAGTGCTGGAGCAGCACATCGCAGTGTTCGGTGAGAGTGGCAGCGGCAAGACCGTTCTGCTCTCCTCGTTCTACGGTGCCACGCAGGAGGCCCAATACCTGCAGAAGAATCTGTTCGACGTCGTGGCAGACGACGTCGGCCAGCACACTCGGTTGCATCAGAACTACCTCGGCATGAAGAACTCGGCGCGGCGGCCCGCGCAAACCCGATTCACCACCACGTCCTACGCCTTCTCCGTCAAGATGCGGGACTCCTCCGACAACGCGGTGAAGGCAAGGCCGTTCGACGCCCTGCGCGTCATCTGGCACGACTACCCGGGTGAGTGGTTCGAGCAGAACGCGAACGGGCCGGAGGAGGCCCAGCGCCGAGTCGACACGTTCCGATCCCTGCTAAGCTCGGACGTCGCCCTCCTTCTGGTGGACGCTCAGAAGCTGCTGGACAACGCCGGCGAGGAGGAGCGGTACCTCAAGTCGCTGCTGTCCAATTTTCGCACCGGACTGCTGTCGATCAAAGATGAGCTGTTGGAAGACGGCAAGCCGCTCGTCGAGTTCCCGCGGATCTGGCTGCTGGCGCTGTCCAAGGCCGATCTCCTCCCGGATATGGACGTGTACGAGTTCCGGGATCTCCTCACCGACAAGGCCGGCGACGACCTAGACGAACTACGCAAAGTGATCGCCGGGCTGGTGGAAGTGAGCGACGCGCTGTCCGTGGGTGAAGACTTCGTGCTGCTCTCGTCCGCGAAGTTCGAGACCGGCAAGATCAAGGTGGCCGAGCGCATTGGCCTGGACCTGATCCTGCCGGTGGCCTCCATTCTTCCCTTCGTGCGACACGTCCGGTGGTCCCAGGCGATGCAGCTCCCCCGGAAGGTGGCCGAGAGTCTGCTGAGCACCGCCGGAACTCTGGCTGCCGCGCTGATCGCACGCAAGAGCTGGTTGCCTGCTCGGATCGAGAATCTGCTGAGTTTCGTCGATTCCGATCTCGTGGACGAGGCGGCCAAACTGGCCGGGGACAAGCTTCGGAAGATCAACTCCGAAGCGCTGGCCCGACATGATCACCTCACCGCCACGCTGTCCGGCTTCCGGATGGACCTGGACCGAGGTGAACGGGAGCAGGTCCTGCTACGGAGCCGTCGATGAGCATCATCTGGGCCACTCGCGGGCGGACCTGGGGGTTCCGGTTCCTCCTCAAGGGAGGACTCGAGGATCCGCTCCTTGGGTACGAGGAAGCCTTCTCGGGTGCGGGGGATGACACGGAGATCTGCCACCGGGCCGGCGCGAGGGTGGCGCTGCGTTTCCCGGACCCCCTAGACCGGAAAGACGCGGCCGGCCGGGTGATCCCTCACGAATTCGTCGTCTCCGGACCCTTGGCCGAGGAGATCGAATCGGTTGAGGACGGTCTCCGGGTGGTCTGGAGTCGGCCCGGGGTGGCCGACGAATTCGAACGGATCTGGGATTCACCCGAGCCGCCCCCGGCTCACCGATGAGCGGTGGTTGGTGCGAAGGGGCGCCCGAGACGTGCCGGGCGCCCCTTCGCTCTCTCGGCGGCTACGCGGCACCCGAGGACTTGGCTTCGGCGGTGGAGCGCACCAGCGCTGCCAGTTCGCGGTCGGGGCTGACGTTTGTGGCGTACAGGGGGCTGCAGGGCGTCGTGGCCAGCCGCAGCGAGAGTGTGACGAGGTTGGGGTGAGCGGAACCGTCGGTGTAGATCTCGGCGAGCTTGGTGAATTCGTTCATGATCCCGACGACGCTGCGGTTGGCCGTCGTGGCGAATCGGCAGTCCTGCATGTGCCGTAGCTCGTCGGCGATGAAGGCCCTGGGCACATGGTGGGCGTCGAGGACCGTCGCGATCTCGTCGGGGACGCGGGCGGGAAGGCTGCGCGCTGGTGCCAGGGGCAGCAGGACCGGTAGCAGGGTTCGCTCGTTGACCAGCAGCGCCAGCCGGGGCCGCCAGAACAACGCGGTGGCGTACCACGGGCCCAGCAGGGTCGTGTCGTGGTCTCCTTCGACAGCCCGAGGCGGGTGGGTGTGATCGAGGAGTTTCTTGGTCGCGCGTACGATCAGCATGGTGCTCTCCAGCCCGTCAGGCGCGGTGGCGGCGGGCCTTCTCGATGACGTCGCGGCCGTCGGCGTTTTGCTGGCGTGGCGCGTAGCCGGCTTTGCGCAGGGCGGCCATCGTGTCAGCCGTGGTGGCTTGGCTGGCCAGCACGGTCGGGGCGAGCAGACGCAGGTTGAGCTTGTCCAGCCGCTTGTCGGCGCAGATCTGCGCCAGCAGCGCGGTGTCGTCGCTGACCAGGGTGCTTGCCAAGGGCGCTACTCGTACCGACCCGTGTTGGCGGGCGACGTCGGCGAGCAGGTAGACCAGTGGTTGCGGCAGTCCGCCTTCGGCGATCTTCGTCAGGGCCTTCGTCAGGCGCTGCTGGGTCCAGCCCGCGTCGTACGCGCCGCGTACCGTCGCGGGGCTGAAGCGCCAGGTGGTGGCTATGCCGCGGGACTCGACGACGGCGGTCGAACCGAGGAGTTCAGCTAGCTCTGGGCTCGGTGTTCCCGCCACGACCGCGGTCAGGTCGGCCTGTAGCCGGGCGGTACGGGCGACTTCACCCAGGTCGCCGACTGCCTCGGCGATGTCCGTGTCGGCCAGCAGCGCCTGCCCGGCAGGGCTGACAGCGCCCGCGCCGAGGATCCCCAGGGTTGAGGCCTCGTCCAGCAGGCCGCGCACGGTCGTGGTGCCGTCGAAGGTCAGCGGCTGCTGCCACCACATCCACTGGGCGGCCTGCTCGAGGTTCGTCGTCGCCCGGTCGCCCAACGCGCGCAGTGCGGCGATCCGGGCTTGCGGAGACCAGCTTTGGCGGTGCTCCGGAACCCACGGCCCAGTCTGCGACGACGGCAGATAGTCCAGCTCGTGCCACGCCTTCAGCATCACCGCGAGCCGCCGGTCCAGACCGAGCTTGAGCCAGCGGTCGTACGCGGCCGTCGGGACCACGCGATCGTCGAGGTCGGCCAGCCTGGCCCCCTGGGCGACCGCTAGCAGCAGCCGCACGGTCGGAACCGTCACTCCCAGCGTCTTCGCCGTCCGGGTCAGCTCGCGCACGCCCACGCCGCCGGCCTTGACCGTGACCAGCGGCTCACGTCCAGCCCCGTCCAGCAGCGCCGACAGCAGCCCGACCACGGCGATGCCCTGGGCCTGGGCGTCGCGGCGCACTGCCGGGGGATTCGGCGTATGCCAGGCGACCGGTGGTTCCTGCGGCTGGAACGGAGCCCGGTAGTCCGCTCCTCGAACGGCGAGCGCGACCTGACCCGCCAGCTGATAGTCCTCCCAGGTCACGCGGTAGACCAGCCCGTGCTCCTCGGCCCAGTCCAGCGGATGCACCTGCCGGTAGCGGTTCGTGTACCGACTCCGGTGTGCGATGCCGCTTCCGCCATGGCGACGGATCCGTCCACCGTCGCGGTCAGCCTCCTCCAACACCGTCCGCGTCGCGGCCGGCATCCGCTTGACGAGAGCGTGCACGTTGTCCGGGTCGAGGAAGAACTCCGCCACTGCCTCCAGCAGGTCCGCTTTGCGGCCCTTCGTGGGCAGCCCGAGGTTGTTCGCCACCACCTTCAGATCATCGACGTTCAACACGGCGGCGAGCTGACCAGCGGCCGGGCCGACACCCAGCGGACGGGCGAAGACCTCCCGCAGTACGCCGTTTACCGTGAGCCGGCCCCGCAGCCGCGCGACAAGCCCTGCATCGGCGGCACGCTGCAGGTACGGCGTCGCGTCGGCGCCGACCAACGCCGACACCTCCGTCTCGGTGACCAGGCCACCCAGCGCCAGAGCCGCCTCCAACACCTGAAGGGTCGGCAGGTCAAGGCCAGCAAGCTGATCATACGGATTCACGGCGGCGCTCCCAGACACACGGCGACGCCCTGAATCCAACCCCACGAAACCGTCTCCGCGTGACGCGACTCGCCAGCCGCCAACCTGAGCCCGGCGACCTGGCTCGCCGCCGGTGGTTCCAAGCCGAGGCCGTACCTCCGACAGCCGGATGTCGAGCGGCCGGGAACGGTCTCCAGCCGCTCCGCATGGGCGGGGCCGGCCGGCCCCACTGCGACGATTCGGGCTGAATGCGGCGAAGCGTCACCTACCGTTTCGGCAACCCGCCCCTTGGCGGGTTAACACCTAGGGAGTTAACGAAGTTTTTTGGTGCTCGTTCTCTGCGGTAAATGCCGTACGAAGCCCCTGGTCGTGGCTTTCTGTCAACCAGGAGGCAGGTGAGCATTGGCGGGTGCTCACGGTTGCCGGTATCCCCGGTGTCCTCTACCTTCGATCAAGTCCACTAGCGACGGCCGGGGAGAGAGATGCAGCAAGTCACACGTTCGGAGATTGCCAGGCTGGCCGGGGTCAGCCGCGCCGCGGTGACCTCATGGGCCAAGCGCCGCGACTTCCCACGTCCCGTCGGGGAGAACCGCTTTGCGCTTCCCGAGGTGCTGGAGTGGCTCGAGTCCCGCCAGGTACACGGCTCGATTCGCGCGGCCGACGACGGGACCGAGTGCAGCTACGCCGACCGGATCCGGCGGAGCCTCGCCGCGGCGACGCCCAGCCACATGCCTGGCATGAACCTGCCCGGCGATCCCATGACCGTCGAGATCGACAACCTCATTCTGCGCCTCACGTTGATCTTTCTGCGCGAGCGGGACCCGCAGGGTTGGGCCGGGCTGAACGATCTGATCACACCGAATGCAGGGGCCGAAGGGGCGCGATGGCTCATCGACCGCATCGCGACAACCGCCGGGAAGGCGGCGCGGCGTCACAGCGTCTCGCCCGAGGTCTTCGCCGCATTGCGGCGGCTGACCCCGGAAAGCGTCCCTGAGGTCCGGGGACTCATGTCCGGCAGCTCGGAACTCGGCGCTTCGAACGTGCACACCCTCGTCGACGCGTACGAAGCCGCCCTGCCCCCGGGCGGCTTCCTCACCCCGCGCACGGTTGCGACCCTCCTTGCCAAGGCGGTGATCGACGATTCTGCCGAGTCCGTTTACGACCCGTACTTGCGAGCTGGCGAGTTGCTCATCGCTGCGGCCGACGTGGCGGCACGGCCGGGGAGCCTACGGCTACACGGGCTCGGCCCCGATGCCGCTGCTCTAAGCCTCTCTGGACTCACCCTGCTGGCTCTAGGCGAACCAGCCGACCTGCGTCCGGCGGCACAAGCTCGGCGCGCAACGGTCACGCACGTCCTTGCCAATCCGCCGTTCGGGAGCGATTCGTGGCTCGACCGGCGCCTCAACACCGACTGGCAGCCATTCCCACCACCGCCAGCCCGATCCGCCTTTCGCTGGCTCCTGCATTGCATCGAGCAGTTGAGCGACGATGGCCGGGCTGCAATCATCATGCCACGGATAGCCGCCGTCTCGACCAATGCCCGCGAGCGGGAAATCCGCCGCCGGCTGGTCAACGATTCCATGGTGGAAGCGGTCATTGCCCTTCCACCCGGCCTGTACGCTGGCACGTCCATTGCAACCAGCGTCTGGATCGTCCGGCGGGCACCCGGGTCGGAACAGCCGATCCTGTTCGTCGACGCGGTAAACCTCGGTGTGTCAAACGGTGGTCGCACGCTGCTCGATGAGGGAGGCCAGGCCGACATCCTGAGAGCATGGCGGTCGTTCCTTGCCGACCGTGCGGCCGGTCGGCCACACCCGGGCATCGAGGGTCTGAGTGCCGCCGTCACCAAGGCCGTCATCCGGCCGGAGTCCTACTCGCTCAACCCGGCGGAGTACCTACCAGGCCCGATAGGGCTCCGTGCCCCCGACGCCGAAGCCGCCCGCGCCGGCCTGGGCGCGACTTACTCGCGGGCCTTCCACTGCCGCAGGGCGGCCGAGGATGCAGCGGTCGTTGCCTCCCAGCCGCTCGGCGCGCAGATCGTCCGTCTTGGCGACGTCTGCGACGTCAAAGCGGGCTATTCATACTCGCGGCTGCGAGCTGAAGAGCGATCCGACGAGCAGGGAGTCCCCATCGTCCTGCCGCGGCACCTGCGCGACGGGAGAATCGTGGCGGACAAACCGCCGCGAGCCCCGCGAGCGACCGCTAAGGCATTGAAGGACTACTGGCTACGCACCGACGATGTGCTCTGCGTGCGGACCGGGGCACTTACGGCACCCGCCATCGTGCGACCGACCGAGTCGGATTGGCTCCTGAGCACAAACCTGCTGCGTCTGCGAGTCTCAGACCCCGACGTCCTCAACCCCTACTACCTGTACGCATATCTGCGCTCCGCAGCGGGCACGGATGGGATGAAGGCGTTCGTACGGGCTACCGTCACTGCATACGTGACCGCAGCGGACGTCGCGGCGATGGAGATCCCGTTGCCGCCACAGGCTCGGCAGCAGTCGCTGGTCGCAGCGCTACGCGCACTTGACGAGGAGGTCGTGGCGGCGCGCGACCTGGCCGCCCGGGTCGCCGAGACCCGCGATGTGGCAGTCCGCCGGCTGTTCGGCGGTGCCCGATGACGAGACGCAACCTCTCCCGCGAACACCGGTCTGTCGCGGCCGCCGTAGTGATTTCCGGCGGTGTCGGGGTCGTCGCAGCCGTGCTGTTCCACCACAGCGGAGCTGACCCTTCCACGGCGGTGATCGCGGGCGGCGCAGCCTTCGGCGCGACCATGACACTCGTCCTGGAAGTCCTCAAATACCTTCGCGGCCTATGAGCTCGGCGACCGCCGAGATCGGTCCCCTGCGAATCCGTACACATCCCAGGAGTTGTGCACGGCGAAGGCGGTCCTTATGTCGGTAACGCCCTGCTTCTCCGCCGGCCGGGTTCGCCTCGCGTACGGCGGGGCGGCGCTGGTGCACGCTGTCCAGCCGTCGCCTGCGCGATTTGCGTTACATCAGGCAACGGCATCCAGGGCCGCAGTCAGGCCGGGGTAGGTGTAGAAGCTTCCCGGCTCTTCGTGGGCCTGGACTGCGGTGACGAAGTCGCGGAAGAGGCGGTTGCGTTCCGGGCCGAGGTGGGCGGTGAGCTGGTAGAGGCGGATGGCGAGTTCCGGCATCGGGTTCGCGGTGCGGCATTCGTGATTCTCTGCCCATTCCGTTAGTCCAGCCTGCAGCGTTTCGAGGGTGAGGAACGTGGCGTGCTGTACGAACAGCTGGCCGGTCTGCCCACCCATGACCCAGCTACCGGCATCGTGCATGAACTGGATGGTCATCGGTACGAAGTACTGATTAGGGTAGATGGCGATGACCTGCATTTTGTGATGCATGGGAAGCTCCGCGACAGACGCCTCGACCTTCGGCATCTGCTCGCGAACGTAGGGGCTGCGCACGATCGCGAGACTGTATGCGTAATCGGTCGATAGCGGGCCTGCTGAACTGAACGGTGCAGGCGGTACCGCCAGGCTCTCCAGCCGGCCAGCGAGCGCCGGGTTGACCGCTTCCCAGAAGTAGTCGGTGTCGCAGAGCCGGATGAGGGCACGGCGTTGGATCAGACCGTCGCTGCGCTGGAACCGTTCGCTCAACCCGGCGAAGGTTTGTCGGACGAGGTCGCGGTCGCGACTGGCGAAGGCCTCCAGTGCGATTGCCATCCGGTCGGCGTGCTCGTGCGGCGGCATCCTGCCGGCTGGGTCTGTCTCGAGCAGCGCCGCCTTCGCAGCGACCTGCACGTTGCTGCGCCGGCCGGCGGCCCGGACTCGGTCGAAGTAGGTTACCTGAATGTGCGGCAGAGCTGGCTGGAAGTGCGGGTCGCAGATGTGGTCGCAGAACTCCTTCAACGCCTTGCTGCCCTGGGTGGGCGGATTGACCAGAAGGATCGTCATGGCGACGGCGAGATGCCCGCGAGCCACTTCCGGCAACGGCGTGTACGCACCGCCGTGCGCGCGCAACGACGGGTGGACGCACAGGTTCCGGTCTTGCTGGATTCGCTCGAGTTCACGGCAGTCGACCGAGTCGATTAGCTCGAACTCGACGGCCTTGGCCAGCAGGTCACGTTCGATGGTCTGCATCGCCCGGACGCCATCGGACGTGAGGCCCTTCTCCTGTGCATCGGTGATCTTCTTGTGGAAGTCGGCGACGAGGGTGTCGCCTTCGTCAGCGAGACGCGCGACTTTGGTGATGATGTCCGCAGTGACGGCTGCCCAGGTGGCAGCGATGCTGGCCCTGAGCGCACCGGCGTTGTAGCAGCGCAGGGCTTCCTCGGCCAAGGGGCGGACTTCCGGGCTCCATACCTGATGCATGAGGGTGTCGAGGTCGGCCACCTGTTCCTCCAGCAGTTCGCTCTGCACGCCCCACGTCGACCAGCCCACAAGCCCGCCCCTTGGGCCTCCAGACCGACTGAAACGACTCACCATATCCCGAGCGACGCGGGTAGCGCCGGTCCGGCTGTGTCGCCCCGATCGGCCGTGCAGTCGCGCGGGAAGGCTCAGTGCATCACCGTCGAGCCGTCCGTCGCTAATCGTCACCGGGCGACTGGAGGGCGAGGTCGTCCGATGATCTTGCCGTCGAAGGCCGGGGGAGCATCCGGTAGCTCTGGCGTAGGTAGGTTCTCCTGCTTGCTGGCATGCCGCGATATTGTCGACCTCCTATGAGCGATGCAGCGGCCTTGACGTTCGATGACTACGCTGCCGAATCGGCTGTTCTCGGGATCTACCGGCAGGTCTTCGCGGTGTTGGCGCGGAACGCCAACGCGATGGTGGACGACGCGGACTCGGTCGGGGTCGACGAGTCGATCTTGCAGGCGTTCGCTGACGCGGGGCCAGCCGGGATGACGATCGAACAGGCCGTGCTTGCATGTCCGGCGCTGCCGGCGGATGTGGTCCGGCGCCGGTTCGAGGTGCTGCGGTCGTACCGTGCGGTGACCCGCGTCAACGAGCGGCCGCACGAGATGTTCTACCAGGCGACGTTCGCGCCGTACGTGATGTTGCTCTTTCTGCGCCGGTTGTCGCAGACCGGGGGCCAGGCGGAGCTGCACCGGATGTTGTCGATGGCCCGGCTGGCGCTGGACGACGATGACACGACACCGGAGGTGGTGCGCGAGCAGTTGCTGGAGATGACGACGGTTTTCCGGCTGCTGGCGAATCCGATCATGCAGTTGGCGAAGTCGGCGACGGTCGAGTCCTTGCGGACGCAGGCGCAGCCGCTGCTGGGTAACAGCGACCTGGTCGACAAGGCGCGGGTGTATCACAACGCGGCCGCGGACCGGCATCCGCAGTTGTTGCCGGAGTGCACGCAGCTCCGGATGGCGCTGGCGGCCTATCGCGACGCGTTGAACACCGCGGCCGGGCGGCTGCTGGCGCACGCTGGTAAGACGCGTGCACTGGGGTTGCTGCCGACCGAGCGGTGGCGCACGTTCGCGCGGGACAGCAGTACCGAGGGGCTGGCGCAGGCGCTGGACGGTTTGCTGTTCGACGCGCCGGATCCGTTCTTCACCGCCGACGATCTGCTGGACGCGGTGGAGGAAGGGCTGCAGTCCGACAGTGGTCGGGTGCCGCCGCCGCGACCGCGTGTCGACGAGGAGCCTCCGCCGACGGAGGTCGACGTCGACCCAGAGGCGACGCTGTTGGCTCAGCGCGCGGAGGAGTTGCTTGCCGGGCGGGATGTGGTCACGGTGGCGCAGCTTCTCGCCGACGCGGGTGACTGGCCGACCAGCCGGCGAGTGTTGTCGGAGGTGACCGCGATCCATCTACGCCCGGAGCTGCCCTACACGGTGACCTGGGGCGATGGGTGGCGTGTCGATGTGACGTCCACGCGGACGTGGGTCTCCGACGGCTGGTTCCGCCGGGACCAGCAGGAGGCGGCGTGAACGAGCGGGATGCGGCCCTGTGGTGGGCGCGGATCCGGTCCGGCGGTCCGCAGCAGGTCTCCGCTGGTGGACCGACACCGGCCGGGTTGCGTCGTCTGGTGGAGGCTGACGCCAAGGCGGTGTGGCTGATCCCGAACCTGCCTGACGGCGCGGGACCGGCTGTTCTGATCGAGTACGGGGTGTCGGGCTCCTCGATGATGGACAGCAAGGGAACCCTGCGAGTGCTGGCCGCGACTTTGCGGTGCTGCTGGCCCGATCCCGCAACGGATCCGTGGCCCGGGCTGCCGGCTTCCACCGGTCATGTCGGTCAGGTGTTGCAACGGCTGGTGCCGGCCCGCAACAGGGTGAGTCGTCAGCAACTGCTGTCCGCAGGACTCCGGCGCCTTGCGGTATCCGGTTGGGTCTTGCTGGAGGGAGCGGACACAGTACGGATCGGTCCTCGGATCGCATCCTTTGGCTCGCTGGAGCTGAGCACTCTTCGGGAGCTGTGGCGGTTGATCCCCGACACCGCTGAGGACAGGTCGGAGGGGTCGTGAACCGCCCGAATTCGATCTTCGAAGAGGTGCTCGGGACGTTGCCCGATCGGCAGCGGGAGTTGGTCGAAGCCGCGTACGCGCTGCTGGAGCATGGCAGTGGCCCGGTGCACCGGCAGTTCCTGCCCGCGCTGAGCGATGCGACGAGCCGTGAGCGGCTGGAAGAGCTACTTCGCCGAACCGGCCGGACACTGGTGACGGTCGACCAGTTGCATTTCACGTCCGGGTTCGACGACGCCGTACGGACTGAGCTCACCGAGACCGGGTGGCAGCCGCTGTCGCTCGCCGACCGGGCCGTTCTGGTCCTGGTGCTGGTCTACTCGGTGGCGATCCCGCGCAGCGAGGAGCAGATCGCCGCGGACTCCTGGGAGAGCCCGCACCCAACCACGTTGCAAGACGTCACCCGTGACAGCAAGGTGCCGGTCGGCGAGGTCAGAGCGGCCCTGGGCCGGATGACCGCGTGTGGGCTGCTCCGAACGGTTCGCGGCGGCGACCACGACAGCGGATACGTCCCGGGCCCGCAGTTGTCGCGGCTGACGCCGGCCGCCCGCGAGCAGTTGCAGGACCAGTTGATTCTCGCTGCGGCACCAGACCATCCGCTGGCCGCAGCGATCCGGGAACGCCGGCACAACCGCGTGGGAGGGCAGCGTTGACGTCTGTAGCCGTGCCGTCGGACGGAGTCGTCGAGGACATCGTCGGAGCGCGTGTCCTCGCTGGCATCCAGATGGTCAACATCTCGCGGCTGTCGACTCACCCGGTGCCGATCACCGCTCGTGGGCTGATCACCGTGGCAGGACAGGGGCCCTCGGATTCCAACGGTGCCGGCAAGTCGTCGTTCATCGCCGGTCTGAGCCTGCTGCACGCCGACGAGCAATGGCGGTTGCAGTCGGGGGCGCAGGCAGCGGCCGAGTTGCTGTTCACCGCCGAGCTCGCCGGTCAGGAGGCGATGCACGCCAACGCCGACCGCGGCTACCTGATCGGCGTGTTCGTGCCGCCGCAGGCCACCACGGCGGAGGAGCTGGATGCGTCGGCGTTGACGGTGTGGCTGCGGATCAACCGGCAGAGCCCGCACGTGGAGTTGCGGTGGGCCCATCGGCTGCACGTGCCGTTCGGTGACACGGAGGACGAGCGGGCCGGCGGCGCCGATGGCCTGTGGGATGCTCTGCCGCGCAGCAACGGCCGCACCGACATCCGCGCCAACCGGCTCGCCCGTACCCTGTACGGCTCGACGGTCAGGTGTGTGTCCTTCCTGTCTACCTCGGTACGGGCCAGCCCGACCGCGAACCTGCTCGCCCAGCCGCTCAACGAGCTGACCCCGGAGCGGATCTTCGAGGCCATCGGTGCGCTGACCGGCCTGACCGCCGAGATCGAACAGGAACAGAAGTCCCGGGCCGAGGAGTACGAACATGCCGGGCGGGCTGCGCGGGCCGAGGAGGAGTACGAGCTGTGGGACGACCGGATGAAGGTGGTGGAGGACGGCATCGCTTCACGGGAGCGTGCCCGGACGTTGCTGGCCGAGGCGCGTGACAGCTGGCGAAGCCGTTGCGCCCGGTACCTGGTCGACGGCTTCCACGAATCCGAGCGGATCGGCCAAGACGTCGAGGCGAAGGAACGTCGGCGCAAGGAACTGGACGCGCAGATCGAGACAGCCGGTGAGAAGGTCCATCGGCTGTCCGACGACAAGGCGTTCGACGAGAGCTGCCGAACCCGGATCAAGACGTACGAGGATCAGAAGGCCGTTGAGAGCGCGCTGAAGGTCGAGCAGAATCAGAACGTCGGCTCGATCGAAACCCTCGGTGGACAGCTGCGCACCCTTCAAGCCGTCGCGGCCGTCGCTGACGGGCGCACCGTTGAACAGGCCGAGGAGGAGATCGCCGAAGCCGGGAGAATGGTCCAGGCAGCGGAGCGGATCAAAGGCCGTACCGAGCACGCGCTGCGGGTTGCCAAGGCGGCGCTGTCGGCGGCGGAGAAGGGCGAGGATGTCGCGGTTGCCCAGGTCCGGTTGCTACGGGCGAACGACATCACCGCTGCGCCGCTGGTCGACACGATCTCCTTGACCGAACAGCAGCGGCCTGTATGGGAAGCTCGGCTGCTGCCCTATCGGCACGCGGTCGCCGTCGCTCACCACCAAGCTCAGGAAGCCGTCCAACTACTGGCCGCGTTACCTGGAAGCTTGCTGGTCGAAGCAGACCCGGCCGACCACCTGCTCGGGCCAGGCCTGCCGGCCGCCGCGGAACCCGACCTGCCGGTGGGGCGATTCCTCGCGGCGTTGGCAGAGCGCGCCGGTGCTGACGGTCATATCGATCCTGTGGCTGGTGTGCACGGGATCGCCGGTCTCCCGGAGGCCCTGACCGGTCGTGCTGGCCGAATCCGAGCCGCTCAGGCTCAACTGGAGAAAGCCGCCGGCGAGGACGACGAGGCTGACGAGGGCATCCGTGAGGCCGAACGGACCAAGAGCCGCGCTGACGCGCACCTGCGTGGCGCGAAAGCCGAGGCCGAGGCTGGTGCGGTTCAAGGCAAGGTGACGAAGCTCCGTAATCGCAACTCCGCCATCGAAGTGGAGCTGAGCAAACTCGACGGACCGTTGCGGCAGGCGAAGATCGGCTACGAAGCCGCTCTCGGTGAGAAAGCCGCCCGGGCCCAGCAGATCGACACGGCGAGCCGCACTCTGGCCACCCTGAAGAAGGAACTCGAAGAGAACCGCAGACAGTGGAGTGCACTGCTCCAGCACCGTACAGATCTCGATCTTCCCCGCCTGAACGCGCAGTGGACCGGAACGGTGGATACCGCCGAGCAGCATCTGCTCACGCTCGACGAGAGTGAGGCGATGCGGCCGCCGGCGGAGTGGGACGAGGTGTGCGCGCGGCTGGCCAACGAGGTGCGCGCCGCGTGCTTTCCGCCCGGTGACCCGGAGCAGAACCGGCCGGAGGAACTGCGCGTCGTCGACGAGCAACGCGCCGACCGGCGCACCGGAGGTGCATATGTGCGGCTGATCCCCGATGTGTTGCGGATCGTTGGGAACTTCCTGACCGATCATGAGCGTGTCGACCGGGAGAACGCCTCCCAGATCCAGCGGGAGCGGCAGGCGAAGACGATCACCCTGACTGGAGCGAAGGCCGCGCTCGGCGAGGCTCGGCGAACGTCGGAGGCGTTGCGGTCGACCACCGCCAAAGCGATCAAGGCGAAGCTGCGGCAGGTGTCCGACGAGTTCGACCGGCTCGACCAGACCTACGGCGGCTACGGCGGCAACCTCGACTTCCCGGAACCGGAAGCCCCCGCCGACCCGGAGAAGCCGTGGCAGTGGACGATCACCCCACGGTGGCGGCGCGGCGAGGGCAAGCCGCCGTCGTCGTACCGGCTGCGCGGCAACACCGCCCAGATGGACGACAAAGCAGTGAAGCTCGTCTGCGCGGCGGCACTCGCCGGCGCCCAAGACCGGCCGCTGCTGCTGGTCCTCGACGAACTCGGCCGCAACCTCGGCGCGGCACACCGCCGCGACGCCGTCGCCCTGTTCGAAGACATCGGCCGCGACCGGGCGATCAGCGTCGTCGGCGCCCTGCAGGACGACATGGAGAGGTACGCGATCGGCGCGTCCAGCCTCTACATCAAGTTGCGCCGCCCGTCCGACGTCATGCCGTACAACCAGGCACCGGTCGTCATCGGCAGCGAAGCCGACACCGCCCGGGTGCAACTGCTCTCCGACTGGATGACCTCGTTCCGGCCGGAGCCGCAGACATGACCGACACCGACGGCACCACCGACGGGGAACTGGATCCCGAGATCACCCTGAGCTGGATCCGCGACTATCCGGGCCTGGTCGCCTACGCACCACTGCCTCCCAGCGGCCGCTACCCCCGCGACAGCCGAGGCCGACCGAGACCGCGCTCTGCACGGCTCCGCACGGCAAATCCGAGCGAGGCCCCCCGCCGACCGGAGGGCCTGCTCAGCGACAGCGACTGGAGCTGGGTCATCCGCAGCGAGCACGGCTGGGCCGGTGTCAGCAGCAGGTTCGGTACCGACGCGCTGCGCATCATGCTGGAGCTCACCGAATTTGGCTGCGTGACTATCGGCTACACCCTCAACGGCAACGCCCTGGCCCAGCCGCCACGCCGGGTGTACCCGCACCCCGACCTCACGGCAGCCGAACAGGAACGTCGAAGCCGCCGTCGGGACGACACCAGCACCCTTCGCACCAGGGCGGAGCAGATCGCGTCGGCGCTCGCCGACGACTGGCCGGATGTCAGCCGGGCACTCCGTGATACCGATCATCCCGACCGGTTGCTGTGGGCAGTGCGCGCGGCCACCGACCTGGCCGAGGGCCGCAGCCACGATTCGCTTCGCGCCTTTGTGCAGAGTCACGCCAAGGACACGAAAGCCCGCGACGGCGTGAACCATCTGCTCGCCTCGATGGGCTTCGACCACGAGACACTCATCGCACTCGGCGTGGCCCGCAACCCGTACATCGGGCTCGGCGGCCCGATCCTGCTGCACACGACCGACGGCTCCATCCTCGACCTGTCGGCGATGCCCGGGCCGCACGACATCCGGCTGAGTCCCCACATGCTGCCGCGACTGACCGTCACCGGACCGGGCGATGTCCTGCTGGTCGTGGAGAACCGGCAGGCGGCCGAAACGGTCTGTGACACCCGGGCCGACCTGCCGGTCATCTGGTGCCACGGGCAGCCGCCCGACGCCGTCGTGTCGATGATCGTCCAGGCGACGCAGCAGACCTCCGCGGTCGTCATTTGCGCGGACGCCGACCTCGGTGGCGTCCGCATCACCGCCCGCATGCACGACAATCTGCCGCCGGATTCCACCATCCACGTCGTGGACGTCGGCACCGTGCCGCACGACGAAGGCCGGCCCTTCAACACCCACAGCCGCAGCCATCTACAGCAGCTTGCACAGCGCCCAGATCAGGTTGGCGCCTTCGCGCAACGCTGCCTGCATCGGGGCTACGCGATCGAGCAGGAAGCCTCTGCGAGGGCGGCCCTTCAGGCTGCGTTGAAAGCAACCTAGATGCGTAAATTTTCCGACAAGGAATGCTTCTGCGTCGGCCGCGGCGTGGAGATGGCTCTACCGGAGTAGAGCTCCGGGACGTCGAAGCGCCTCCCGACGGTCGCTGTCTGAGACAGGGACTCTGGAGCGTGGGCACCTGGCCAGGCTGCACGACGTGGCCTAGAGTCGGGGAGCTGCCGGGAACGTTGGAGCCGCAGCGGCCCGTGCCCAAGTGCCGGCTCGCACTATGCCGAGGCCTGCCTCGTCACTAGGTTCTAGTCATCGGCCCGGCTGCTGGAGGTCTTGATGGCGGATCTGGCGACCCGACAGAACAGCGCCCGGATCCTCGACTTGCAGCGCGCCATCGCCGTCACGCATGAGCGTTCACAACGGGTCTACACTGGCGCGCTGGTTTTCTCCATGGCTGTTGCCGCACTCGGCATCGTCGCCAAGATCGCACCAATGACCGCGTCCGCCGTCAGTTTGACGGGTGCCTTGTGGACTGGCGTGTACGCGATCGTCTTGAATCCATGGGCGGAGCGCTACCAGCGCTTGAGTGCAGTCCTGCAGGACATGATGGACTGCACGCTGTTCAACCTCCCTGCCAACCCTGTCCTCGTCGGGCCAGCTGTCCCCGAGGACCAGTTGAGTGAGCTGAAGAGCCGCTTCCACGGCGAGGAGAGCTGGCTCAGGGACTACTACGTCGTCGCCGAGGTCCCCGTGCCCTATGGTGCTCTGTTTTGTTTCGAGCAGAATCTCGCCTGGGGTTCCAAGGTGCGTCAACGCTACGCCCATTTGCTGGCTGGCCTGGCTGTCCTGTGGGTACTGACCGGAGTGATCATAGGCTTGCTCACCGGTATGAGCGTGTCGGCACTCATCGGCGGTTGGTTCGTGCCGTCGTTGGGTCTACTGATGCTGTGTCTCGACACCTACCGCGTCCAGCTGTCGAGCAATCGCGAGCGGACCCGGGTCCGGGAGATGGTGTACGGACTGAGCGCCCAGTCGTCCACGACTCGGCTGATGCCGGGACCGGAGTGGGATGCCCTCGCCCGCCAGCTCCAGGACGTGCTCTTCATCCTGCGCCGACAGCAAGCTCGCACGCCGGTGTGGTTCTTCCGGCGGTACCACGATCGCGACCAGCGCGACTTTGAGTATCGGAAGCAGGCGCTCGAGGAGCGCTTCAACAGGCAGCCCGGGACCTGAGTTCCTGTCTGTTTTCCGACAGGGCTCCCGTCGCGCCGTGACGACCAGTATCGGCTCGGTGGCAGATGTGTGACACTCGCGGCACGCCGCTGTCAAAGAGATGGGGGACCTGCAGTGCCGCAACAAGACCCCCTTGCCGAGGCACTGGGTAAGGTGCCGGCGGATGCGGTTCGGGCAGCGTTCGGCGATCGCAATCTAACGATCAGACCGGACTCGAGCGGCTGGCAGGCACATGGTTTCACTGGCGCCAAGCTCGTCGCTGTCGTGGTCGAACACGCGCACGCTGACCACAAGGTGCCACAACGATGCATCGCCAAGGTCAGCCCACCGGGCGCCGCTGCGCCCGAGAACGCCCAGCACGATGCCGCGAACCAGCACGGCGTCGTCTCGAGTTTCCCGCGGAACCACATGGTCGGCATCGCATTCGACCCGGTGAGATGCCCGACCGATGAACTCGTCAGTTTCCAGCACCTTGCCGGGGACGACCTCGACAGCATGACGGTCCTATCGAGGATCCGGGATCACCAACTCGGTGACGTATGCCATCAGGTACGCCGGGGCTTGCTTGAGGAGTGGACGGGTCCGGCCTTTCAGATGCCCGAGATGACGGTTCCCGAGTTGCTTCGGAGCGAGCTCGGGGACTTAACGAGCGGCTGGGCCGTTCCCGCCGACGTTCGGTGGTTCATGACCGACGACGACGGGGCGCTCCCCAATCCGCTGGCCCTGCTGAACGATCCTGCACTCTCGATGGCGCGGCCGGAGCCCCGCATCACCGGCCATGTGCACGGCGATCTACACCAGGACAACATTTTGGTGCCGGCGAACATCGGACGCAACCCGAGCGCCGGTCGGTATCGATTGATCGACGTTGCCACGTTTCAATCCAGCGCGCCGCTGACCCGGGATCTGGCCACGCTGCTCGTCTCCCTGCTCGCGCATCGGGTCACGAATCTCGATCAGGTGGCATTCAACGGCCTTCTGCAGTTCGTGCTCGCCCCGGGTAAGCAACCGACCGATGCGCCGACCGACCTTGCCGCCGTGATCCGGGCTCTCTGTGATCCAGGCGAGGCGCCTTTCGCGGCCACATGGCGGGGGCCCTGGAACAAGCAGATGCAGGTGTCCCTCCTCGCCCAGGCCGTTTGGCACAGCACGTACGAATCGGTGGGCCCAGTCGGGCGCTGGTGGTGCCTGCGGCTCGCGGGTCTGCTCGCACGCGGTCTTCTGTCCTATCGACGGCCCGACGTTCAGCCGATGCGCCTCATTCCGGAGATGTTCGCCGTCGCCGGGGGATCGCATGCCCTGCTCATTCGGCCGGTCATCGGTCACGAGGGAACGAGGAAGCAGCTCCGTGAGGCACTGGAGTCCCCTGGTCCGGCCGTGACACTGCTACTCGGCCCGGCCGGTGTCGGCAAGTCCATCATCGCCCGAGCGGTGGCGGCTGAGTTGCGGCTTCGTGGCGTACGGGTGGTCGAACACCACGCCGCTGCCGTTCGTCGACCAGATGCCATGACCTTGGTGGAAAGCCTAGAGTACGGGACTACGGACGACCGGCTGCGGCCCGGCGAGACGGTGCACATCCGTCTGAACGCCGCTCTGGATGCACTCGACCGACCGGTCGTGATCATGATTGATCAGGCCGAAGTATTGCTCGATCAGGAGACCGGTGCTGTCGTCGACACCGAGTTCGACCAAGCACTCGATACCATCGCAACCACACCGGGCAGGGCTGCGAAGGTGCTTCTCGTGTCAAGCGCCCGCCCGTCATCGACACTAGGCTGTACGTGGCCGGGCGCAGCCAAACAGATCGCGGTGGAGGGTTTACATCAGCCGCACTTCGGCCGCCTTCTCCGTGTGCTCAATGAACCGGTGGGGACAGGCCTGACCGAGCTGACCAAATCCCAGGCCGACACGCTGCGCGAACGGCTCGGCGGCAACCCCTCGTACGCCTGGCTCGCCCAGGTCATCGTCCAATCGGTCGGCAGCGAGTATGGTGCCGGTGCACTGGTCGACGAGGTTACTGCCCGACCGCCGGAAGAGGTGCCCCGCTTCCTCGCGGACGCCTTCAAGAATCAGCTGCATGAACACTCACGGCGGCTGCTGGCGGCTCTGGCTGCCTTCGGGACGCCGGTGGCGCCCGAGGCGATTGCCGCCCTGGTCCAGCATTGGCTCCCCGCTCAACACGCAACCTCGTTATTGCAGAAGCTGGCCGATCAACGACTGGTCACGGTGGTTGACGGCCTCTACAGCCTGCCACCCTCAGACCCGTACCAGATGCGCGGCAAGCCTCCGCTAGAAGGGGAGGACTGGCGGCGAATGTTGTGGAGCGCCGCACGTGAGCTCGGATGCCGACTGAAGGCTGACGATGACGTCAATGGCGTCGATGACCTGCATGGGCACTTCGCCCTCATCGACGTGTTACGGCGCGCCAAACGGTACGAGGCTGCGCTCTCCAAGATGGAGCAGCTCGACGTCTTGCTCCGAAGATGGGACAGCGAGGCACTCCTTCTCGGGCGCCGCGAGCACATTCGGAACCTGCTCACCGACCCGAGACCGAAGATGTTGAACCTCAACAGTCTAGGCGACCTCTATCGATCACGGGGCCGTCTCGACGACGCGATCGAAGCGTTTCAGGACGCCTTGAACATTGCGGAATCCAAAGGTGTTCCCTCCGACCGTCTGTCCATTCAGATCAATATGGCTGCGACGCACTGGGATCTGGGCGAGGCGGAGAAGGCCGCAGAACTGTTCGGGCTTGCGCTTTCCGAGGCGAACCTGCGGGAGACGCCGGACGATCAACTCGCTGCGAGCGAAGGGCTTGCCGACTGCTACCGCCGCTGGGGTAACTACCGCGAGGCGGTACCGCTGGCGCAACGGGCGCTGAAACTGGCCCGCGAAATCGGCTCGGACGGCGCCGTCGCCATCGCGCTCAAGCTCGCCCGATGGTCGGCCGAGCTTGGCGAGTTCGCCAACGCTGAGCGGTGCATCGCGGAGGCCCGGGACGAAGCAGAGAACCAGCCGGACAGCACGCTGCGCACCGCGTGCGACGACGCGAAGGCAGACCTCCTTCTCGATCGCGGCCGGCCCGACGAGGCGCTGATCCTGGCGGACGACGTGCTCGCCCGGGCCCGTCGCCAACGTAGCCTGCTTTTGCAAGTTCAGGCGCACACCGTCCGGTGCATGGCGTACCTGCGGATCGAGCCCGTCGACCTAGCCGCCGCGCAGGCTGCGATCGATGCCGCCAACCGCATACGACGCAAGCATCGGTCGCTGATCGTTCCCGCTCTCCGAGCCCTGACAATCGCGCTCGACGGCCGGGTCGAGGAGGCCCATCGGTGCTTCGAGGACCTGCAGAATGAGGCCGAGCGCCGCAGCCGGGACCCCCAAGACATCAGCGCGTTGCAGATGCGGGGGCTCGCGCTTTGTTGGCGTGCGCTCAACAGTGATACGGCGTTGCGTGCCTCCGTCAACGCCATCCGTGCTGCCCGAGACTGCACCGACCCGCCGGCCAGGGGAACGGAAGAGCTCCTGAACTTCTTGGTTCGGCAACTCGAGACGTGCGGCCGCCAACCGGGCCGGCTCGGCCCGGTGCTGAGTGCAATCAGCGGAGCCAACCCCGGGCCTGGGCACGGATGATCGCCTGCATGCGGCCCTCGACTCCCATCTGCTCGTACAACGCCTGCAGCAACCTGTACATCGCCCGCTCGGAATAGCCGACTTCGACCGCCAACCGCGCCACCGTGGTTCCGTTGGCCAGGCGCAGAAGCCATATCCGCTGTTCCTCCGATGGCATCGCTTCGCCAGGTTCGCCGGTCGCTTCGCCGGCCGCGAGTACGGTCGCGGTGTTCGACGGCAGCACCGCCTGTCCGTCAAGAGTCGCCTCGACCGTGCGGCACAGCGCTGCGGCGGTGACCTGCCGGGGCAGCACCGACCGCGCTCCCGCCCGGAGCGCACGTGCCGCGGTCACTGCGTCGACTTCATCGAATAGGGCGACGACAGCCGTCTGCGTCCGCTCGTGAAGCCGTCCTAGCAGCTGCCAGTCCTGGTCGGTGCCGAGTGTCAGCAGAACCACCCCGGTTGACGCCCGACCTGCCCACGCCACCACATCCTCAGGGTCATCCGCGTCGTAGCCAGCGGCGGACAAAACTGCCACCACCCCCTGGCGGAACATCGGCAAGGGGTCGAAGACGCCGACAGGGACGGCCACGGCCGACAGACCTCCCCAGCGCGACAGAACCTCAGCTTAGACACCGCAGAGCTGCAGGTTTCCGCATGTCTATGGCAGAAACATGCCGGCACGCCGTCATGGACCCGCGATCCGCGTGCTCCCTAGCGTCGGTCTCCCGAGGCTAGGGAGATACAGGTGGTCCGTGACGAAGACATCGGCCGACGGCTGTTTCGGCCGCTCCACCTCTACAGCACCTACGGCGGACCGGACGAGGTCCCCTGGGCCAAGGTCAAGGCAATCATCGAGATGGTCGATCGAAGTCCGGCCGCGTGGACGCCCCGGCTCATCTACGAGGAGATCCGAGAGGCTGGGCGCCACGACATCCCTGAGGAGTTGGTGAACATGGTGATGAACGACCTCGCTGGGGTAACGGTGGACGAGGCCGTCGGTGACTCCATGAGCCCGGTGGACCTCCGGTAGTGCAGCTCGGCGCCTACTTTCGACAGCTGATGATAGATCCGGGATAGCTACTCTTGGTAATAAGGGGCTGTCGGTTCAAGTTGGGCTGTCTCCACGATCGAGGTATCCGCAGGCCAAGGACTGGCGGATACCCTCGATCGCTTTGCTCAGATGCTGGTCAGTGGCGTCGAAAACGTTGCTCGATCTGGGTGGGCTGGCCCCCTCGATCCCGTGGAACCAGGCCGATCGCCAGATGTTGGGCTCGGTGACGGCAGCGCTCGCAGTGCCGCTGATGCCGAGGGACCATGACGGACATCGTCCTCTCACTCCGCCTCCGTCCGGTGTCAAGGCCGGCTCACCCCTTTTAGGCGGAGCCGACTTCCGGATGCGTGTGGATTCGCGTAGACGTCGGCCGAGCTCTTTCGGTACGGGTAGGGTGAGTATCAGCCGATCGGGATGGCACCGATAAGGCGCAACCCGTGTTGGGTATCGGTTCGTGTCGATCCTCGGACACAAACCATAACCCCACGGTGTGCGCTGAGATCGACTTCAGCGCGCACCGTTTGCGTTTCCGGCTGGTAGGCGAGCCGGAGGCCGAGTTGCCGGTACACCTCAGCCTTGTCGGCGGGGTCCGCGTCGCGGAGCACGGTGGTGATGTCGCCGAGCGCGGTTATCAGGGCCGTGATTTCTGCTCGGCTCATTCGCTGCGGAGTGGTGCCCGCGATCGTGCGGAGGTCTGCTTCCGCGCGGGCGCGTTCTGTCTGGGTCTGCGCGATCCAACCGGTGACCACCGCCGGGTCGGCGCCAGCGTCGAGGGCGATGCGCTGGCATCACTAAACCCGGGTTCCGGTGAAGCCAGCGTCCGACGCGCTGTGGAACACAGGCCAAATCTTCGCCGAGAACTATGTGTCAGCCCTCATCAGCCCGGCCGTTGCGGTCAGGGGCATCTACGGCGGCTGGTGGAACACATATGGCAGCAAAGCCGTCCTCGCCGAGATGGCCGTCGCTGCCGTGCCGCATCTTCGACATGCTCCCTGCGGCTGCGGCTGCGGCTGCGGCTGCGGATCGGCCTCGGAACGCGGAGGGTTGGTGAGACAGGTCCAGACCGACCGTGCCCTTGGGTCGGTCCGAAGCGGGGCCGACCCAGCGGGCCCGGTGGCGCTGTCTGTATCGGGTCGGGGTGAGTGACCGGTGGAGGACGGAACACGTGCCGCCACCGCAGAGCTTCCGCGCTGAGTAGAGCCGGGCGGTCTTCCTGCCGGCATGCAGCGCGGTTGATCTCCGGAGCGGTCAACCGCCCCGGTTCTGTGGAGTCTCACAGAATCCGGGACGGTTCAAACCGTACGATCTTCGGTTGTCCTCACAAACCATCGATGATCAACGCGGTGGTCGTCTCTGCCCGCGCGACGCCCAACGCCGAGTGACGTTGGTCGAGTATCACTACTAATCGTGATCGGGTCGGTAGGTACCGCCCGAGCGGCGCGTCAGCGCCGATCCACAACGGTTCCCGGGGTGGTCACGCGGCGGAGCCGTCTGCTGGATGTTGGCCATCTGCCGCCGATCGACACGAGACTGCTGGGCTGCGACCGAAGCTCGCGTGTCCGATCGTCTCGATGCTCACCGCTGTAGTGGATTCTGCGCGGTCGTTGAGCTCGATCGCGAGATCACGTAGCAGTGGATGCAACTGGTAGCGCTTGCGATCGCAGGCGGTGATGAGGTTGACGTCGGCCAACGCCTCGAGCCCCTGCTCCAGCGCGGCGAGGGGCATGCGGGCTGTTGCGGCGCAGCTCCGAGCGCTTATCCGGGGGCCGCTCTGCCGGCCGAGGAGCCGGAACAGGCGTTGGTGCGCGTCGCTCAAACGGTCGTAGGAGGCGAGCAGGGTGTCGGAGACGGTCTGCTCGTGAGGCCCGAGCAGGCGCAGCCGCTGACTTGGGTGCTGCAGTTGCCTGACCAGGTCAGCAACGGTCCACATAGGTCGATGGCGCAGGCGGGAGCCCGCTGCTCGAACGGCGAGGGGTAGGTGTCCGCAGAGCCGGACGGCCTCCTTGCTCGCTGCGAGTTCCTCCGTGACCCGGTTCTGGCCGCAGGTGGTCCTGAACAGCTGCAGGGCGCAGTCCGGCCCGAGCGGATGAAGGCTCACCGGGTGCGAGTCCGGCAGGGCTATCAGTTGTCTCCGGCTGGTGACGAGCACCAGAGAACCCGGCGTTCCCGGCAGCAGGGCCGGCACGAGGGTCGTGTCCGCGACATTGTCGAGGAGCATCAGCACGCGACGTCCCGCCAACGCAGCCCGAAGCCGCGCGGCCTCCGCGTCGAATTCAAAGGGCCTGAGCGCCGGTGGCAGTCCTGCCTGACGCAGCAGTGCGTCCACCACTGCCTCGGGACTGAGCGGATGCTGCCGAGCGCTGAAGCCTCGCAGGTCGACGAAGTACTGCCCATCGGGGTACCGCTCGGCCAGTCGATGAGCCAGGTGGACGGCGAATGCGGTCTTACCCACTCCGCCCATGCCATCGATGACCACGACTGTGGGGCGGTTGGCTTCGGCAGCCCACTCGACCACCTCGATCGCCTGAGCGATCGAATCCTGCCGTCCGACGAAGTCGGACAGTCGCGGTGGCAGGTAAGAGGTGCAGGTGGATGGCGTGGCGGCGGGGGCCGCGGGCTCGTAGGCCTTCCGGGTTGGCGGATGACCGGTGCCTCGCAGCACGGCCGTGTGGATCCGGCGTAACTCGACACCTGGGTCGAGACCGAGATCCTCGGCTAGGCGGTGGCGGCCTTCATCGAAGATTGCCAAGGCCTCCGCTTGTCGGCCACTACGGTAGAGCGCAAGCATCATGGAGCCCCGCAAGGACTCCCGGAGTGGGTAGCGAGCGACGTATTCCTTGAGCTCGCTGACCAGGCTGGAGCCCTCGCCGGCGGCGAGCCGTAGCTCGGCCAGCCTCTCCACCAGGCCTATTCGCTGCTCATCGAAGCGGGCCGCCACGCTGTCGAGCAGGGGCGTCCTCGAACCGTCCAGGGTGTTGCCTCGCCACTGGCCGACCGCGGCGGCCAGCAGGTGGATGGCCTCCTGGGTGCGACCCTCGGCTACCGCCCGGTCGGCCTCGGCGATCCGCTGGCGGACCAGGTCAGCGTCCAGGACCGCCTCGTCGAGTCGGATGCGGTAGCCCCCGGCCTCGGTGTGAAGGGCTGTCGATGGGAAGCCGGCCTCCACCAATCGCCGACGAAGCGCGGCGACCCCGTTGTAGACCTGCCGCCGAGCCGTTCTGGGTGGGTCGCCCCACAGCTCGTCCACCATCCGTTCGACCGGAACGCTGAGATTGGCGTTGACGAGCAGAATTGCCAGCAATTTCCGTTGTCGGTCACCGCCGAGATCGACTAGACCCGAGGCGCCGCGCACCTCCAGCGGGCCAAGAATGGAAAACTCCATGGAACATCCCCCCGTGCCTGTTGCGCATTCGCGCCGTTGATCGTCTCCAAGTTATACGGATACGGTGCACTCAGAGTCAGCGACAGTCTTCTGACAGAGTCCACGGCTCGCTGAGCGGCGGTCCGGTGCTGGACCCTACCCGCTTATGCGGGCGATAGCGTCTGAAAATCGTCTGTTGTGAGTGCGCAGATGAACCCCCACCCCTGGGTTCCATCTGCTAGTCGCGCAATGACACAAAATCGCCCGAATCGCTTTAGTGATCCTTCCCGCCGCGCAGAAAAGCGGGGAGGACTGTGATGTCCATCTCACCGTAGCCGGCGTCCGCTGCTGCGGTCAGCATGCGCTCCGCGCCTGCGACCGCGCCGTCGTCGAGCGCTCCGGTGGCACCGACCAGGCGTAGGTCCTTGGCGGCGAGGCCCACCGAAAACTGTGTGGGCGCGTCAGGGTTCGACAGGCGGGCGCGCAACCTCGGGACCAGGGAACCCACGGCGGTCCCGGTGAGCACGTCCAGCATCATCTCGGCATCGAGGTCGAGCCGATCGCTGAGCCGGAGCGCCTCGCCGAGTACAACGAACGAGCTACCGAGAGCCAGGTTGACCACGAGCTTCGCCGCCGCACCCGCCCCGAGTGCTCCCAGATGACGCAGCTTTCCGAGCGACTCGAGGGCAGGTCGGCAATGGTCGACGTCGACCGGAGCGCCACCGGCAAGGATGACCAACTCGCCGGCGCGGGCCTTGGGCGTACTGCCCTGCACGGGTGCGTCGATGAACCGCAGCTGTGGTGCGAGTCGCGCGCGCAACTCAGCGACGGCGGCGGGACCGATGGTGGACATGTCGACCAGCACCGCCTCCGGACTCAGCCCGTTGACAGCCCCGTTCGAGCCGAAGAGCACGTCGCTGACCGCCGCCCCGTCGGTCAGCATCGTGATGACGATTTCGGCCCCTCGCACCGCCTCACTTGGCGTCGGCGCCGCGGTGGCGTCGGTTCCTCGCAGAACGTCGGGAACCCCGCTTCGATTCCACAAGGTCAGCTGATGGCCCTCGTCGAGTAACCGGAGAGCCATCTGGCTGCCCATACGGCCGAGGCCGAGAAGCGCTATACGTGACATGACCAACCTAACCTGGCGACACGTGAATTGATCAACCTGACCTGCCTGGGTATCGGTCAGATCATAGGTGCTCCTTCGCCTGAGTGCATTACCCCAACGTGTTGAACCGTGCACGATCGATGCGTGAACGGTGCCTGAACGGTGCACGTCGATTCCACCATTGGGCGTCGGGTTGACCGAGCGGATGGGGGCGCCGAGGTGAATCGAGACAACGATGTCGCAGATCAGAATGTCGCATGCCTGGTGCAGCAGTGGGCCGCCGTCCAACCCGCCGCGCCTGCCGCATGCGACGGCACATCAACGGTCCTGACCTATGCGCAGTTGTGGGAGCGCGCCGGTGGGGTCGCCGACCGGCTGGCCGGCGGCGGTGTCGCTGCCGGTGAGTACGTCGCTGTACGGGGGCCCCGTTCGCTCGATCTGCTTGTCGCTGTCCTGGGCATCGTCCGGGCCGGCGCCGTGTACGTACCGCTGGACGCGCACGCGCCGGCCGAGCGGATCAGCGCGATTCTCGACGAGACGGCCGCCCGCGCGGTGGTCGACGTGCAGAACGGGGCGCTGACCGTCGAGTGGACCCGGCGGACTGGGCAGGTCGGCGAGGCCGGTGCATCACGCACGCGAAGCGCTGACGATCCGATCTACGTGGCGTACACCTCGGGGTCCACCGGCCGGCCAAAGGGTGTCGTCATCCCGCACCGGGCGGTGCGCCGACTGGTGCAGGACCAGCCTTACTGCCCGCTGGCCCCCGGCGACCGGGTGGCCAACTCCTCCAACCCGGCGTTCGACGCGACGACCTTCGAGATCTGGAGCACCTGGTGCGCTGGTGCCACCGTCGTGGTGCTGCCCGCCCTTACCGACCTTGGGATCGAGAGCTGGGTCGAGGAGACCCGGCGGCTCCAGATCACGACGATGTTCCTGACCACATCGCTGTTCCATGCGGTCGCCCGCGAGCGGCCGGACGCGTTCCGGTCGGTGCGGGATCTGTTGGTGGGTGGCGAGCAACTGGAGATCGGCGCGGCACGCGCCGTGCTGGCCGCCGATCCGCCGAAGCGGTTGATCAACGTTTACGGGCCCACCGAGACGACAACTTTCGCCAGTTTCTTCACCTGTACGCCCGCCACCCTGGACGGCCTCGATCGGGTCCCGGTGGGCTTCGCACTGGAGAACACCGACCTGTCCATCGTGGATGAGGATGGGCATGGGGTGGGCGACGACGAGGTCGGCGAACTGTGGATCGGTGGCCCCGGCGTCGCCACCGGATACCTGGGCCAGGACGACCTGACCGCTCAGCGCTTCGTTCCGGACCCACGGACCGGACGAATCATGTACCGCACCGGTGACCTTGCTCGTCGGCGATCCGACGGGGCAGTAGAGCTGCTCGGCCGGCGCGACCGCCAAATCAAGATGCGGGGTTACCGCATTGAACTGGAGGAGATCGAGCGAGCCGCGACCGGCACCGGCCTGGCCGCCGCAGCTTTTGTCGAGCGGGTGGGGGAGGGGGCCTCGGCCATGCTCGTCGGCTTCGTGCTGCCCCCGGCCAATGCGTCCGTCGACATGCCCGCGTTGAACGAGGCACTCGGCCGGCGGTTGCCGGATTACATGGTGCCGGCGCGGTGGATCGAGCTGACCCACCTGCCAGTCGGTGCCACCGGGAAGGTCGACCGTGACTACCTACGGGCACTGCTCGACGCCGAGGCCCGGGAGTTGGAGCCGACGCCGGACACGGACGACCCGGTACTCCAACAGGTGCGGGCGATTTGGCGCGAGGTTCTCGGCCGGCCCGGCGTATCCCCCGGGGACAACTTCATCGACCTCGGCGGCAACTCGATCCTGGCCGTACAGGTGATGTCGCGACTTCAGCAACAACTGTCGGTCGAGGTCGAGGCGGCGGACGTACTGCTGGCGGATTCCATGGCCGACCTGGCCAGGTCCCTTCGATCCGGGGCGAGGACGCCCCTCACCAGTCACCTCGATCTTCAGCGGGAATCATCGTGATCACAGCGAATGTCGAACCAGTCCTGCGACGCACCGGTCTGTCCCAGGCCCCGCTGTCGCACGCCCAGCAGCGCCTGTGGTTCATCGACGCAGCCGACCCCGGCGCCGCCACGTACCACGTGCCGCTTCTCCTGCGTTGGCTCGAGCCGCTCGATCCGGCGGCGCTGTCTGCCGCGCTGACCGCGGTGGTCGACCGACACGCGGTGCTGCGAACCCGGTATCACCTCGTCGAGGGTCAGCCCGTCCAGGAAGTGACGCAGAGCGTGACTCCTCGTCTGGACGTGGTGGATCTGACGGGGGACCCCAACCCCGAAGACCGACTGCACGCCGAGGCCGCCGCAGCGGCGTGCGAGCCATTCGACCTCGCGGGTGGAACTCTGGTGCGCTGCCGGGTGTGGCAGGGCGTACCCGGGGGAGACGCCGCGCTGATCACCTTCCACCACATCGCCATCGACGGTTGGTCGCTGTCGGTGTTCTTCGCCGATTTGGAGGATGCGTACGGCGCGGTGCTCGCCGGGCGTCCCGTCGAGTTGGCCGAGCCGGAGATTCGGTACATCGACTTCGCCGTCTGGGACGGTGAGGTCACCGGGGGCGACGCCGCCCGCAAGCGGCTCACCGCCCGCGCCGCCGAGTTGCGCCCGTACGCCAGTCCGCTGGTGCTCGGGCTGGGGGAGGCACGCCGGGGCGGGGCCCAGACCCGTCCGGGCGGGCAGGTGGTGTTCGAGGTCGGCGACCCGCTGCGCGCCGACGTCCACCGCCTCGCGGCCCGGCTGCGCGTGACCCCCTTCGTCGTTCTGCTCGCGGCCTACCAGGAGGTGCTGCGGCGCTGGTCGGGACGAGGCGAGTTCCTCGTCGGTACGGTCACGGCCAACCGGCCCCATCCGGCCACGGAGAAGCTGGTCGGCTTCTTCGTCAACACGGTTCCGCTGCGCTGCGCGCCTCAGGCGGAGGATTCGTTCAGTGCCCTCTGCGGCGAGGTCCGCAAGGAGGCCTTCCGGTCGCTGACCCATCAGTTGATCCCGTTCGACCAGCTCAGTGCGGAGATCGGCGGCAACGGCCCGCTGGTGCAGGTCGGCTTCGCGCTGCAGAACATGCCGGCCTGGGACTCCGTCCGACCGCGTTGGCGGGCGCCGGTCCAGCTTCCCACCGGGACGGCGAAGTTCGACCTGCTCCTCATCCTCGAGGAACGGCCGGACGCCATCGTCGGCACCGTCGAATATGCCGACGACATGTACTCCTCCGATCTCGCCGTCGAGTTCGCCGGGCACTTTCAGGTGTTGCTCGCCGCCGCGGTGGCCGACCCCGACCAACGGGTGTGCCATCTGCCCCTCACCAGACGGGAGCCAGACCTCGTGCCGCCCTGCGTGCTGGTCGGCCCGGTCAGCGACCTCGCTGGAGCCCGTGCGGCCATGATCGGGGGAGTGGCGTGACCACCATCGCGGACCTGGTCGTAGCGCAACTGCGCTCCCGCGACATGACCGCCGTGCGCGTCGGCCAGACCAGTCTCTCGTCGGCTGGCCTCGACGCCTGGTCCGGCGCGGTCGCGTCCCACCTGCAGGGCCGGGGGACCGGTCGGGGTCACTTCGTGCCGGTGCTCGCCGCGCGCGGCGGCGCCCTCGTGGCCGGCTGCCTGGGCGTTCTGCGCAGTGGCGCGGCATTCGCCCCGTTGAGCCTGGACACCCCGAAGCATCGGCTGCGCCACATCCTCAGCGAGCTCGACGCACGAGTGGTGCTCACCGACGAGGCGGGCCGGTCGATGCTCGACGAACTGGCCGTGGACCGCACGCTTCTGGAGGACCTGCGGGGGGCGGACGGGTTGCCGGCGGCCGTGGGCACCGAACCTGACGACCCGGCGGTCGTCATCTACACCTCCGGCACCACCGGTCGGCCCAAGGGGGTGCTCGTACCGCATCGCGGGTTGCTCAACACGGCGCTGTGGTGGGCCGCCGACACCACGCTGACCGTGGAGGACCGGGTGCTGTGCACCTGGTCGACGGCGTTCGACGGGGCGACCTTCGAAGCGTTCCGCACCCTGGTCAGCGGTGCCACCCTGGTCTACGCCGACGACCTCGAGCGGCGCGACCCGAGGGCACTCACCCGCCTGATACGCGGCCCGCTCGGGGCGACCGTGACCTCGATGACCCCCAGCCTGGCCAGGGCGATGTTGGACAGTGACGAAGGTGGCCCGACCACGCTGCGCACGCTCTACCTCGGCGGTGAGGCGGTCACCCGTCAGCTCGCCAGGGACTGCAGCGAGGCGTGGGGGGTCGAGGTCCGCAACATCTACGGCCCCACGGAGGCGTCCTGCATCGGCACGTTCGCACCGGTCGACCTCGCCGAGGAACGGCCGCCGATCGGCGGTCCGCTGCCCAACACCCGCGCGTACGTGCTCGGGCCGTATGGGGAGGAACTGCCCAGGGAAGTCCCCGGTGAGCTGTATCTGGCGGGTACCGGCATCGCCCTGGGCTACCTCGGGCAGCCGGAGCTGACGGCGGCGGCGTTCCGGCCCGACCCGTACTGCGACGAGCCGGGCGCCCGGATGTACGCCACCGGCGACCGCGCGGTGCTGCGCCAGGACGGCGCCATCCTCTGCCTCGGGCGGGTGGACGACCAGGTGAAGATTCTGGGCCACCGGGTGGAGCCGAACGAGGTCGCGCGGCTCATCGAGGAGCAACCCGGCATCCGCGGCGCGGTGGTCCTCGCCGAGGGGGAACCTCGTCGACTCGTGGCATTTGTCGAACTCGACGACGTCGACGCGCCGTCGAGCCGGGAGGATGTCCTGCGCCCCCTGCAGCGCTGGCTGCCGCCGGCCGTGCTGCCGACCGACGTGTACGCCGTGCCGGCGATCCCCATGACCGTCAACGACAAGGCCGACCTGACGGCGCTGCGTGGGATGCGGGATGTGCGACTGCCCCACGCGGCCGCAACCAGCGTGCAACTGCACGGGGACGAACTGCGCGCTGCGCGGATCTTCGCCACCGCACTGGCCGGCACCGGACAGAGCCGGCGTCCGGTCGACGCCCCGGCGCTCGCGTCGGACACGGACTTCTTCGTGCTCGGTGGCCACTCGCTGCTGGCCGTCAACATGCTCGCCGCCGCCGAACGGGAGGTGGGCCACCCGCTGTCGCTCGGGGAGTTCCTCGCCGAACCCACGGTCGCCGGTCTCGGCCGGCTCCTCGCCGGCGGGCGATCCGTGGCAGCCGCAGCCCCGGCGTCCGACGGGGTGTACCCGGCCTCCTCGGCGCAGCGCCGGTTCTGGCTGATCGACCGGGTGGAGCAACTGCGTTCTGCGTACCTCGCACCGACCGTGCTCGAGTTCGACTCCGCCGGATTCGGTGACCGCGACGTGGAACTGCTCGCCGAGGCCACCCGGCACGTGCTCGCACGGCATCCGGCGCTGCGTTCCCGGTTCAGGCTCGACACCACAGCACGCGCGGTGGTCTACACCACCGACGGCCCGCCTCCACCGCTACAGATCACCTCCGCGCGGGGCTGGGACGAGCAGCGGCTGGCCGCGCACCTCGCGACCGCCTGTTGGAGCCCGTTCGACCTGGCGGAGCAGGCACCGGCCCGCGCCGATTTCATCGTCGGCGAGGAGCGGGTGCTGCTCATCCTGGCCATCCACCACATCGTGATCGACGGCTGGGGCCAAGCCGAGTTGCTCGACCAGATCGCGGCGGTCTACCGGGCCCGCCGAGGCGGGGCCACCGCTGACCTGCCGCCGGCGATTCATCCCGGCGCAGTGCTAACCGGTCGCCCGGTGCCGGCGGTGGAGTCGGTGGTGGCTCACCTGCGCGGCGCGCCCACCGACATCGAGCTGCGGCATGACCGGCCACGACCCGCCGTTCAATCGACTGCCGCCGCGACCCGGATTCGCACCCTCGATGAGGGGCTCGCGGCGCGGCTGCGCGAAACCATGAACGACCTGGGCGTCACCACCTTCATGACGACCGCGGCCCTCCTGGGGGCGGTGCTGGCCAGGTCCAGCGGGCAGCGGGACTTCCTGTTCGCGTTCCCGTGGCTGGGCCGCGAGACGGGCGAGACCGCGCACGCGGTCGGGATGTTCGTCAACACCCTCGTGCTGCGGGTCGACCTGCGGGGCGAGCCCAGCTGGCGAGAGCTGCTGGGCCGGGTGCGGGACAGCGCGATGACCGCCTACCGCGCCTCTGCGGTGCCGTTCGACGTGGTGGCCGCCGCCATCCACCCCGGGCGGGATCTGAGCCGCCCACCTGTCACACCGGTGTACCTCGCCGCTCTGGATGCCCCTCCGGCCGTCCCCGACTTCGGGCCGGACGCCACCGTGCGGTTCCGCCAGCTCGTCCCGCTGCACCTGAAGTACGAGCTGGAGCTTGTCGCAACCGACCTACCGGACAGCGTCTCGTACACCGCGACCTATGCGACCGGCCTGTTCGACGCCGCGACCATCGACGCCCTGCTCGACAGCCTCGAGCGCTGCGTCACAGACCTCACCACCGATCTGAACGCTGGAGTCACGAAGGAGAGCTCGTGGTAATCGTCGAATCAGAGATCGTCGAGAAGGTGCGGCGCGCCTGGGAACAGGTCCTCGACGTGGCGCACGTGCCACTGGACGTGTCCTTCTTCGAGGCCGGCGGCGACTCGCTGCTGCTGATCCTGCTGCTCGATCAGCTCAATCCGCTCGCGGACGGCCGGCTCGACGCCGCCGACCTGTTCCAGCACACCACCGTCGTGGCGCAGGCCGACCTCATCTGCGGTGGCCGTGCTCCGGTGACCCGGGCGAAGGTGGGGCCCGGCGAGCGCTCAGCCCTGTTCAATCGCGCCCGCCGTGACCCGAAGGACAGCCAGTGAGCAGCACCGACATCGCGATCGTGGCAGTCGGTTGCCGGTTTCCCGACGCAACCACACCGGAGACGTTCTGGCGCAACCTGGACAGCGGGGTGGTGTCCACCCGGCCGCTGAACGAGGAGACTCTTCGGACGGCCGGGGTCAGCGACGACAGCCTGCGGGATCCGGCGTTCGTCCGGGTCGCCGCCACCCTGCCGGATGCGGCGGACTTCGCCTCGGAGTTCTTCAACTATCCGCCCGCCGAGGCGGAGTTGATCGACCCCCAGCAGCGACTGTTCCTCGAGGCATGCTGGGAGGCGCTCGAGTCCGCCGGGCATCCCGCCCGTCCCGACGGGCCGGTGACCGGCGTCTTCGCCGGGGGCGCGTCGAGCACGTACTCCTCGGCCGTGTTCGCCGCGAAGGTGCGCGAGTCGGGCTTGGCTGCCGCAGTGGACGACATGGGGCTGCACCTCGGTGGCCTCGGCGACTTCCTCAGCTCCCGAGTGGCGTACAAGCTGGGCTTGCGGGGGCCGAGCGTCGGCGTCCAGACGGCCTGTTCGTCGTCGCTGTACGCCCTGCACTACGCAGTGCTCAGCCTGCTGTCCGGCGAGTGCGACATCGCGTTGGCCGGTGGTGCCACCGTGTTGGAGCCGGTGATGGGCTACCGCTACCAGGCCGGTGGGCTGATGTCGGAGGACGGCTTCTGCCGCGCCTTCGACTCCCGGGCCACCGGCACGTCGTTCAGCTCCGGGGTAGGGGTCGTGGTGCTGCGGCGGCTGACGGACGCGCTCGCCGACGGCGACAACGTTCTGGCGGTGGTTCGCGGCTCCGCGGTGGGCAACGACGGGTCCGCCCGTTCCGGCTTCACCGCGCCGAGCCCGTCCGGGGTCGCCGACGTGGTCAGCGGGGCGCTGCGGGTCGCCGACGCCTCTGGCCGCGATTTACGCTACGTCGAGGCCCACGGCTCGGGCACCGCGCTCGGTGACCAGATCGAACTGCGCGGGCTCAGCGATGGCCTGCGTCATTACGGTGCCGACACCGGTTACTGCGGGCTGGGTTCGGTGAAGGTGAACATCGGCCACCCGGGGCCGGCTGCCGGCATCGCGGGCCTCATCAAGGCCGTGCATGTCGTGCGGACCGGCAACCTTCCCCCGCACCCGTTGTTCCGGCATCCGCGCCACCCGGGCATGCTCGCCGAAAGTCCGTTCTTCGTCAGCACCGAGGCAGGGCACACCGCCGACCCGGCGCGACTCGTCCTGGTCAACTCGATGGGCCTCGGTGGTACCAACGCCGCCGTGGTCCTGGCGCCGCCCCCCGCGCCGGTGCGGCCCAGCGCGCCCGTCCGGCCGACGATCACGCTGGTGCTCTCCGCCCGCAACCGCAGCGAACTGGACGCCATGTCCCGTAATCTCGCTGACCGGCTGGAACAGGGTGAGCTGCCTCCGGCCGACGTCGCGCACACGTTGCGGGTGGGACGCCACGACTTCGATGTGCGCCGCGCCGTCGTCGCGCCACCGGAGCGGTTGGCGGCCACGCTACGGCTGCCCCGGCCGCCGGCCGCACGTACCGTTACCTCGACCGAACGAGCGGTCACCGTGGTGGCTGGCGGATCGTCGAGCGCTGTCGTGGAGCGGCTCCGGCAGGTCTTCGGCGCCGACTGCGAGGTCACCGACAGGGTTCCCGACGTGGTACCGCCCGGTCGGTTCCTCATCCAGGTCGGGGCCGGGGAAGCCGGTACCGATCGATACGTCCTGCCTGCTGACGCGGACGACGAACAGATCGAAGCGGCTGTCACCGCCGCCTGGCTGCACGGCGTACGGGTGGACTGGGAGCCACTGAGTCGCGGCACCGGACGGCGGGTGGCGCTGCCGACGTACCCGTTCACCCGTCGGCGGCACTGGATCCTCGACCGGTACCCGTCTGCTGCGGAGGCCTCCGCCCCGGCCACCGGACCCGCTCCGGCGATGCCGGCCAGCCCGGGCTCCGGTGAGGTCGAGGACGAACTGCTGGCGATCTGGCGTGAGCTGTTCGGCGTCGAGGGCATCGGCGTCGACCACGAATTCGGTGCGTTGGGCGGCTCTTCCCTGCTTTCGGTGCAGATGGCGCTGGAGGTGCAGCGACGCTTGGGGGTGCTGGTGAACCTGCACCGCGCCGGCGGCAGCCGAGCGACGGTCCGTCGCATCGGCGAGATCGTCCGGGGGGTCCGGGCCGGTGCCGCACGGGGGGCCGACGACATCGATCCGATCGCGGACGGCGACGGGGAGCTGATCGACCTCGATCTGCAACTGCCCCTGGGCGAGGTCAACCCGCGCCCGGCCGCCGGCACCGATGTGCTCCTCACCGGCGCTACCGGTTTCCTCGGTACGTTCCTGCTGCACGAGCTGCTCAAGGCGAGTGCCGGCCGGATCTACTGCATCGTGCGTGCCGAGGACGAGGATCAGGCGTGGGCCCGGCTTGACGCTGCTGCCACCTCCCTTCTCCTGCCGGCGCCGGACCGGTCCCGGGTCCACCTGGTCCTCGGCGACCTCAGTGACGTGGGCACCCTGTGTGAGACGTACCGGGACGGCGAGTTGGCTCGACGCGTCGGCACGGTCGTGCACTGCGCCGCGAAGGTGGTGTTCACCGAGCCTTACCGGGTGCTGCGTACCGACAACGTGCTGACGATGGTGGAACTGCTGCGCTGGATGCGCCGGCATGGCATCGCGGACTTCGGCTTCGTCTCCACTGTGGCCGCGACCCATCACGCGCTGGGCGCGGACGGCCGGATCCTGGAGACCCGGGAGCAGCCGCTGGACCCCCAGCAGGGCGGGTACGGCGTGGGCAAGTGGGTGTGCGAGCGGATCCTCGAACGGAGCGAGACCGACGGCATGCGGGTCCGCATCTTCCGTCCCGGATTCATCCTCGGTTCCACCGAGACCGGCGCCTGCAACCACAAGGACCTGGTGTGGCACATCGCCGCCAGCGGCCTGGCGGTGGGGGCGCACCCGATGGACGACCGGGCCATGCCCATGGCCCCGGTCGACCTGGTCTCCCGGGCGATCGCCGAGCTCTCCCTCGACCCGGGCTCCGCAGGTCGGGTGTACCACTTGACCGACGAGGTCGCGGTTAGCCCACAACGCCTCTTCGCGCTGCTCACCGAGGTCGGGCTTCCCACCACTGCGGTCACGCCTGAGGAGTGGCAGCGGCGGGTCGCCGACCGCTCCCTGGCCACCGGCAACGAACTCCTAGCCACCATGGCCCTCTACGAATTGGAAGGCCACGCCCTCGGCGAGCGCGGCCTGGAGGCGGTCGCGTGGCGGCGGTGGCTCGCCGCCCGCGGTCTCGACCCGGCACCGACCGGTGACCTGCTGCGCCGCTGCCTGACCTTCCTCGCCCGCACCACCACCAAGTTCGGCGAGCTGATCGCCGAGGACGTCGAGTCCGCCGAGAAGATCGAAGTGGGGGCGCCGTGACCAGCACCGCATTCGCACACCGGCTCGCCGTGGTCGGTGCCGGGACCATGGGTACCGGCATCGCCGCGTTGGCGGTCGGCCACGGCATACCCACTGTGCTGATCGACATCGACGAGGCTCAGCTGGACCGGGCACGGTCGGAGGTCTTCCGCCTGACGCGGTTGGGCCAGATGATGGGCGGCCTGCCGCGCGGTGCGCAGGCCGGCGAGCTGGTGACGACCGGGCTGGTCGGTGACCTGGCCGAGGCCACCGCCGTCGTGGAGTGCGTCACCGAACGGGCCGACCTGAAGGCTGAGGTGTTGGCCGAGGTCACCAAGGTCGTGGCACCCGGCACTCCGGTGCTGAGCAACACCTCGGGGATCCCGGTCGACGAACTCGCTGAGGCGGCGGCCCGGCCGGCCGACGTCCTCGGTGCGCACTTCATGAACCCGCCGTACATCATCCGGGCGGTCGAGGTGATTCGGGGCCGGCGCACCAGTCCCACCGCGCTGGAACGCGGCCTGGACCTGCTGACCAGCGTCACCCGGGAACCGATCGTGGTCGGTGACGCGCCCGGCTTCGTCATCAACCGCATCCTCCAGTGGAGCATCAACCGGGCGGCGCACCTCGTGGAGGAGGGGGTGAGTACCCCAGCCGACGTCGACGCGCTCTTCGTCGGCTGCCTGGGTCACCGCACCGGCCCGCTGGCGACCGCCGACCTCATCGGCCTGGACAACGTAGTGGACTCCCTCTGGGTCCTACAGGAACGCACGGGCGACGCCGGGTACCAGCCGGCGGAGCTGCTGCAACGCATGGTTCGGGAAGGCAAGCTCGGCCGAAAGAGCGGCCAGGGCTTCTTCGAGTACGGAGGCACCCCGTCATGACCGCGTCAATCGACCAGAGCACCGACGCCTGGGTGCAGTCGGAACTGCTGGCCTTCTTGTCGGCCCGGACGAAGACAGACCTGGAGCCGGACCGCGACCTGTTCGCCTCCGGATTGGTGTCGTCGCTGTTCGCGATGGAACTTGTGGCGTACGTCGAGGACCACTTCGGCGTGGTGGTCGGTGGAGACGACCTGCGGCTGGACACCTTCCGCACGGTCGATCGGATCACCGCACTGGTGCGGCGACTGCGCTCGGAGGCGGCAGGTGGGTGACGACCTGACCCGCACCGTCGCCGACCTTGTCGCCGGCCGCGCCGACGATTGGGACCGGGACGGTGAGATTCCCCGATCGGTGATCCGGGAGCTGGCCGGGCAGGGGCGGCTCTGCGCCGAGGTGGACGTCGCCTACGGCGGGCTGGGGCTCTCCAGCCGGGACAACGGCGAGTACACCGCAGGGGTCGGTGCCATCTGCAGCTCCCTGCGCAGCCTGATGACCTCGCAGGGGATGGCCGCCTGGGTCATCCAGCGCTTCGGTGACCAGGGGCAGCGCAGCGAGTACCTCACCCGACTGGCCGGCGGGGACACCGCGGCGGTCGCGTTCAGCGAGGCCGGCGCGGGAAGTGACCTGACCGGCATGCGCACCCGGGTCACCGTCGAGGGTGACCGTGCGGTGGTGACCGGGCAGAAGGTGTGGGTGACCGGTGCCGCCTACGCCGATCTGCTGGTGGTTGTCGGTCGGTACGGTGACGGCGGCGCCGCCGTGGTGGTGCCGACCACCTCGCCCGGCGTGCGGGTCGAACGCATCGCCCAACCGCTCGGCTGTCGCGCGGCCGGGCACGCGATGGTGACCCTCGACGAGGTCGTGCTGCCCGCGGCGAACGTGCTGCGCGGTGCGGGTCAGCCGCTGAGCTGGCTCGTCACGTCCGCACTGAGCTACGGCCGCCTGTCGGTGGCGTGGGGGTGCGTGGGAATCCTGCGTGCCTGCCTGGTCGCCGCGACCGGGCACGCCCGGGTCCGGGAACAGTTCGGCAAGCCGCTCGCCCAGCACCAGCTGGTCGCCCGGCACCTCGCTGAGCTGTTCGTGGCCGAGCAGGTGGCGACCCGTATGTGCGAACACGCCAGCCTGTGCTGGGACACCAACTCGCTGGATCTCGCCGCCACCGTGGTCGCCGCCAAGCAGGTCGCCGCCCGCGGCGCCGCGCGGGGTGCCGCGACGGCCGTGCAGGTGCTCGCCTCCGCCGGCGCGGTGGACGGCACCCCGACCGCGCGGGCGTATCGCGATGCGAAGCTCATGGAGATCATCGAGGGCAGTAACGAGATCAGTCAGCTGCTGCTCGCCGAACACGCGCTGGCGGTGACGCCATGACCGCCATCGGCATCGGGGCTGTGCACTGCCTGCTGCCCGACACACAGCAGAACGCCATCGACCTGCCGGAGTTCCCCACCCTCGGCCATGAGGAGGCGGAGTTCGTCCGTGGCAGTGGGGTGTCGACGGTGGGGCTGTTCGAGAATGCGACGGCAGCGGAGCTGGCCGCGAACGCGTGCCGGGAGGTGTTGGCGGGCGGGTCGCCGGCACCGGAGATGCTTCTGCTCGTCGCACCACGCTCACCCGACGTTCTGCTCGGCTCGGACGCCTGCCGGGTGCAGGCCGACGCCGGGCTGACCTCGGCCTTCGCGTTCGAAGTAGACGGTCTGGGATGCACCGGCTCCAGCGTGGCCTGGGCACTCGCCCGAGACCTGCTGGTTGCCGATTCCAGCCGCGACACCATCATGATCGCCCACGGCAGCCGCCCCACCGGGGTGGATCGCATCCGGTTCCCGGTAGCGGTGATCGGTGACGGCGCGTACGCCATGACCATGGTGCGCGGTGGCCGGCCGGTCCTGCGCGCTCACCGCATGCAGACCGACGGCACCTTCCACGACCTCTTCCGAGTCGACTACAAGCAGGCCCCCTGGTACGAGTGGCGCGAGGAGTGCCTCTCGCCCGACCGCTATCGCTTCGACCTGGCGATGCACAGCAGGCTGCGGCTGAGCCGTCTGGTCGAGGGAGTGCTCGCCGACGCGGGCGTCGACAAGGGCGCGGTCGCCGCGACTCTCATGCAGAACGTCACTGCCAGCGCCTTCGACTTCTACGAGACGCTGCTCGGCCTGCCCATCCATCGGGTGTGCCGAGACAACCTGGCCCGGTGGGGTCACCTCGGCGCGATGGATGTCGTGCTCAACCTTCAGGATCTGCTCGCCACCGGCGAGGTGGCCGAGGGTGACCTCGTCCTGGTGCTCAACAACAGCCCGGTCGCCGCCTGGTCGGCGACCATCTGGGAGGTGTGATGACCCTCGACAACGGCCCAGCCACGATCAAGTGTCTCGTCTGGGACCTCGACAACACGCTGTGGAAGGGAACTCTGCTCGAGGACGGTGAGGTCCACCTCAGTGACGAGATCCGTCAGATCGTCATCGATCTGGACACCCGGGGCATCCTGCAGTCGGTAGCCAGCCGCAATGACCACGACGAGGCCTGGGCGCAGCTGGAGAAGCTCGGGTTGGCGGAGTACTTCGTCGTTCCGCAGATCAGTTGGGGGCGCAAGTCGGACGCGGTGCGTCAGATCGCGGACACGTTGAAGTTCGCCCTTCACACCATTGCTTTCATCGACGATCACCCGGCGGAGCGGGCGGAGGTCGCCTTCCACCTGCCGGAGGTCCGGTGCTACCCGGCGGAGGAGGCCCTCCGCCTCGCCGAGCTGCCCGAGTTCAACCCGCCGGTGATCACCGCCGACTCTCGGCGACGCCGTGAGATGTACCAGGCGAGCAACCGGCGGGACAACGAGCGCGCCAGCTTCAACGGACCGGAAGAGGAGTTCCTGCGCTCGCTCGACCTGCGGATGCGCATCGATCGGGCCACCGACGCGGACATCGTGCGGCTGGAGGAGCTCACCCTGCGTACCAGCCAGATGAACGCCACCGGCGTGCACTACTCGGAGGAGACACTGCGGGCAATGGTCGCCAGCGGCGGCCACGACGTGCTGGTGGTGTCGATGACCGACCGGTTCGGCCCGCACGGCGCCGTCGGCGTGATCCTCCTGGAGCGGTACCCCGGGGTCTATCACCTGAAGCTGCTCGCCACGTCATGCCGGGTCGTCGCCTTCGGCGCCGGCGCGGTGATCCTGCGTTGGCTGACCGATCAGGCGGCTCGTGCCGACGCGCACCTGGTGGCCGACTTCCGACGCAGCGACCGCAACCGGATGATGGAGGTCGCCTACCGGTTCGCCGGCTTCGACGAGCGGCCCTGCGACTGCCTGGCCGCGCTCCCTCCCGCGGACGACCTGCAACGGCTGCACCTGTCGCCGCAGCCCCAGCTAGCGCCGACGACGATCACCGTTGTCGCGGTCGACCTGGAGGGCGGTGACGAAGTTGCAGCCGACTGGACCTGCGCTCTCACCTGAGGAGACCCTGTACGAGTGGTTCGCCGCGTCGGCCCGACGGTGGCCGGACTTCGAGGCGTTGCGCATCCGTCGGTCCTCCATCAGCTACCGGCGGCTGGCGGATCTCGCCGACACCATCGCCGCGTACATCGTGCGTGAGCACGGCGCCGTGCCCCGACGGGTCGCGCTCCTGGCCTCGCGCAGCATCGTCGCGTACGCCGGTTACCTGGCCGTACAGCGTCTCGGTGCCGCCGTCGTCCCGCTCAACCCGCGCTACCCGGCCGTTCGCAACACCACCGTCTGCGCGCTGGCCGAGGTGGACCTGGTCCTGTCCGACGGGGCCGTCGCCGCTGCGGTCGCCGCCGAGCTGCATTCCCAGGTGCTGACCGTCACCGACGAGGAGCTGCTGGCGGCGCACGTCACGCATGCGCTGCCCCCCTACCGCACCTCGCCGGATGATGTGGCCTACGTGCTGTTCACCTCAGGCTCGACCGGGCAGCCGAAGGGGGTGCCCATCCGCCACCACAACCTGTCCGGGTACCTCGCGCACAACATCGACCGCTACCGGGTACGCCCCGGCTGCCGGATGTCGCACACCTTCGACCTGACCTTCGACCTGTCGGTGTTCGACCTCTTCGTCACCTGGGGCGGCGGTGCGGCCCTGATCGTGCCCACCCGCGACGAGCTGCTGAGCCCGGTCGACTACCTGGTCGAGCACGCGATCACGCACTGGTTCTCCGTCCCCTCCGTCATCACGGTGACCGGTGGGCTCGGAAACCTGCCGGTGGGGCGGGTGACCGAACTGAAGTACGCGATCTTCTGCGGCGAGCAGCTCACCTACACCCAGGCCCGAGCGTGGCGGGCGGTCGCGCCGCGCGCGATCGTCGACAACGTGTACGGGCCCACGGAACTGACCCTGGCGTGCAGCGAGTACCGCTTGGATCCGGATCCGGAGACCTGGCCGCCGACCTCCAACGACACCGTGCCGATCGGCGCTGTCTACCCGTCGCTGGAATACCTCGTCGTCGACGAGGACGGGGTCCCCGGCAGCGAGGGAGAGTTGGTGGTGCGCGGGCAGCAACGTTTCAGCGGATACCTCGATCCGGCGGACGACCGGGGCCGTTTCTTCACCCTCGACGACCGGGGGGTGGTCACACCGACCCTGGGGACTCCGTCGGCGGCGGACTACTACCGCACCGGGGACCGGGTCCGGGTGGAGCATGGCCAGCTCGTGCACCTGGGTCGGCTGGACAACCAGGTGAAGATCCGGGGGTACCGGATTGAGCTGGGTGAGATCGAGGCGGCGCTGCGCCACCACCCCGCGGTCGACCACGCCGTCGTCGTCGCAGCTCCCCAGGGGGAGGACGTCGTGCTGGCCGCGTTCTACACCGGCGGGAGAGTGGCCGACAACGAACTGCTCACCTGGCTACGCCGTCGGGTCCCGGTATATATGGTCCCCCGTCGTTACCGTTGCCTCACCGAGTTTCCACTCAACAGCAACGGCAAGGTCGACCGGGGCCGGCTGCTAGCTCTCCTGGCCGATCCGTCACCGGAAGCCGAACGCCCGACCGCGGGGGTGCGTACGTGAAACTGCTCGAACATCTCGTCCCGCCGCAGGGGCCGGTGCGGGTGCTGGCCGTCAGCAACCTGGCCCGCACATTCGGCAACGGCATTCTCCTCTCCGTCAGCGTCCTGTACTTCATCCGCTCGGTGGGTATCTCGCCGACCCGGGTAGGGCTCGGCCTGTCCCTCGCCGCCGCGTTCGGCATGCTGATCAGTATCCCGGCGGGTCATGTCGCCGACCGGCTCGGCGCCCGCAACACCGCGATGGCCTTCGTCGCCCTACAGGGCGCGTTGGTCTGCGGGTACACGTTCGTCGGCGGGTTCACGAGCTTCGTGGTCCTGGCCGCGCTCGTCGTCGGTGCGGAGGCGGGAGCCGACGCGTCGCGGGGGGCGCTGGTCGCCCAGGCGGTTCCCCGGGAGCAGCGGGTGAAGGCTCGGGCCTACCTGCGCTCCGTGACCAACATCGGCATCTCGCTGGGCACGGTGGTGGGTGGCGTCGCGCTACAGCTCAACACCGGTACCGCCTACCGGACGATGCTGCTGGTCAGCGGTGCCGCCTTCATCCTCGGCGCCCTGCTCTTCCTGCGTCTGCGCAATGAGCACGTGACCCGCCACGAGGAGAAGGCCTCAGTCGGGCTGGTGCTCAAGGACCGGCCATATCTCGCCGTCACTGCTCTGACGGCGGTCCTGGCCATGAACGACGGGCTGCTGACGGTGGCTTTGCCGCTCTGGATCGCAGACCGAACGGACGCACCGGTCGCCGTGTTCTCGGCGATCCTCCTGGTCAACACCATCATGGTGATCCTGTTTCAGGTGCGGGCCAGCGCCGGTGCGGAGACCGTCCAGGGCGGTGCCCGGGCGCTGCGCCGCTCCGGGATGCTTCTGGCGGTGTGCTGCGGGTTCTTCGCCCTCGCCGCCGGCGCGCCGGCTTGGCTGGCGGTGGTCGTCCTCATCGTCGGAGCGCTCATCCACGTGCTCGGGGAACTGCTCTACGCCGCCGGTTCCTGGGCTCTGTCGTACGAACTCGCACCGGAGCACGCGCAGGGGCAGTATCAGGGCCTGTTCGGTATGGGGGGAAAGGTGGCCAAGATGGTCACCCCGGCGATCACCGCGGTCCTCATCATCGGCGTCGGCCGCCCCGGCTGGTTGATCTTCGGCGCACTGCTGTTCACGGCAGGCGCGATCACACCCTTTGTGGCGCGCTGGGCCGAACGCACCCGCCCTCCTGCCCACGATGTTGCCGCAGTGGCGCCCGCCACCACCGTGGACAGCGGCATGGGCCCGGTCCCCGGTACACCCCCACGTCAGGAAGAGACCGCGCGATGAACGAGACCTACCGGGAGATCTACGGAATCTCGGTGCACTGCGTCGCGGATCCACGCGCGGCTGCGGTGGTGGACGCCTTCTTCGGCGCGCCGGTCGCGCCACGCGCGGACGCGCCGAGCCTCAGGCTGGCCGTCCGGGTGGTGGACGATCCTGCCGGAGCCACCGCGGAGCCGCCGCACACCGAGGAGGTGATCGCCGCTGATCCGATCATCATCGACACGGGCGGCTCCAGGTGCGAGTTCGACGTGACAGCGGGGGTCGCCAGGGTGACCCTGTGCGCGGCGGACCTCACGAACCCGATCGTGTGGGGTCGGTGGATCTTCGAGCGACTCGCGCTGTACCTGGTGTGTCGCTCGTCGCGGCTCTACCCGCTGCACGCCGGGGCATTCGTCGCCGACGGGCACGCTGTGCTGGTCAGCGGGCCCACCGGCATGGGCAAGTCGACCTTCGTCCACACCGCTCTGCGGCACGGCGCCGAACTCGTCGGCGAGGACATCATGGTCCGCGACCTGCGTGACGAGGTACCAGGACGGCTGTGGGGTTACCCGCAGGCCCTCTACGTCGCCCCGGAGCAGCTCGCCGGCAACGCGGACCTGGCGCAGGCGGTGACCGCACCGGTCAATGACGGCGAGAAGCTTCGCGTGACCATCAGCGGGCCGCTGACCGCCAGGCTGCGGTCCTCGGTCGTGCCGGACAGCGTGGTGTTCCTGGCGCGCGGAGACGCCACCATACGGCCGTTGACCGTCGATGAGGCGGTGCAGCGATGCCGAGACGACTTCGCTACCGGTAAGGCCGATCCGGTGCTCCTCGGTGAAATCGAAGACGACCTGCGGAGCTTGCTCGCCGACCGACTGATCTGGGAGCTGGCCATGTCGAGCGACCTCGACGCCAGCTACGACCGGCTGTTGGACATGGTGCGCTCGCTCGCACCCACGAACTGAACGGAGATGCCGGTGGACTTCAGCCTCTTCTACTTCGCCAGCGACGAGCGCGACGCCGGACACGACCGTTATCGGATGCTGCTCGACGGAGCCAGATTCGCAGACGAGCGCGGCTTCACGGCCGTCTGGACTCCCGAGCGACACTTCCACCCGTTCGGTGCGATCTATCCGAACCCGGCTGTGACGGCGGCTGCCGTCGCCGCGGTCACCCGGCGAGTCGCGGTGCGGGCCGGCAGTGTCGTGGCCCCCCTGCACCACCCGCTGCGTATCGCGGAGGAGTGGGCGATGGTCGACAATCTCTCCGGAGGTCGGGCCGGAGTTTCCTTCGCCTCCGGCTGGCACGCGGTCGACTTCGCGTTGCGGCCGGAGAACTACCAGACTCGCCGCGAGCTCACTGTGGAGTACGCCCAGCAGGTGCGGCGGCTGTGGCGTGGTGAGCCGATGCCGGTCACCGACGGAGTGGGCGCGGCCACTGAGGTGCGTGCGTTCCCGGCCCCCGTACAGCACGACATCCCGATCTGGATCACCAGTGCCGGTGGGGCGGAAACCTTCCGCGCCGCCGGGCAGATCGGCGCGGGGGTCCTGACGCATCTGCTGGGGCAGAACCTGGACGACGTCGCCACCAAGATCGAGGCGTATCGCGAAGCGATCGCCGAGCGGCCGGACGCGGACGGGTGGCCCGGTCACGTCGTGCTCATGGTGCACACCTTCCTGGGCCCCGACGACCACGTCCGCAATCTGGTCCGTGAGCCACTCAGTGCATACCTGCGGAGCTCACTCGGCCTGCTACTCGGCTCGCAGACCGGTACCGCCCGCCGGATCGATCCGTCCAAGCTGCGGGAGCGCGACATCGATGCGCTCGTGCAGAGAGCCTTCGACCGGTACTACGACGAGAGTGGCCTGCTCGGCACGGTCGAGAAGGCACATCACACCGTCGAGCGTTTCGCCAAGGCCGGGGTTGACGAGGTCGCCTGCCTCATCGATTTCGGAGTACCCGCCGACCAGGTGATGGAAGGTCTCGAGCACCTCGACCGGCTCCGCGCGTTGACATCGGCGGAGACCCCATGACCTCGCAGGCGACCAGGACCCCCGACTCGACCAGCCTCCGCTTTCGGCGTGCCGCCGGCCGGTTCCCGACCGGGGTGGCCGTCGTCAGCACCCTCAACGACGCCCAGCCGCACGCCATGACGGTCAACTCGTTCGTCACGGTCTCACTGGAACCGCTGATGGTGCTGGTGTCACTCGGCTTGACCTGTCGCACCTACGAGCGGATTCACTCGTCGGGCATCTTCGCCGTCACGGTGCTCGGCGCCCACCAACAGCCGGTGGCCGACTGGTTCGCGAGCTCCCGCCGGGGGACCGGGGCCGGCGCTTTCACCGGCGTCGACTGGCGGCCGGCGCCGTGCTCCTCGGCACCGATCCTGGAGCAGGGTGTCAGCTACTTCGACTGCCAGGTGGTGGATGTCCGTGTCGCCGGCGACCACGCCGTCGTGTTCGGCGCTGTCCAAGCCTTCGACGTCCTGTCGGACGGGCCGGCGCTGATGTTCGCCGACAGCCGCTATGTTGCCTGCCCGTCGCCACCAGCGGCCTCCGTGAACGGCGCGGCGACCCCAGCCGTGCCATCGCAGCGGTAGCAACCGTGGTTGGGCGGCAGGTGTCGCCGCCCGACCACGGTGGTGGCGCTCACCGCAGCCGGGTGACAATGATGCGGCCGCCCTCGTAGACGCCGCCGTCGATGGCCGACACCCGGCCGCCGGCGTATCGCAGTGGCCCCTTGATCTCCTCGGGCGCCACCCCGAAGTGCTTCGTCAGGGTGCTGTGGCCGTGCACGATCTCCGTGCCGCCCAGGCGGTCGAGCATTGCGGAAACCGCAGCCTCGACCTTCGCCGAGTCGTCGCCGCGGAACGCGCCACGATCACTCATCTGATACGACAGCTCCAGCCACACCTTGGCGTCGCGTGTCTGTAGGGCGTTCTGCACACTGGCATTGACGGCCTCCACATCGGATCCGTGCTCCAGATAGCGCACGGAATCGGAGTGCACGAGCAGGATGCCGTCGACGACCGCCACAGCCGGTAGGGCGGACATCCACGTGAGGTGCTCGTCGGTCAACCGGCGCAAATCCTCGTCACAGCCGCCGAACCTGGCCCAACCACTGTGGAAACCGCCCGGCTCGTTGAGCCCGACAACCGGCGTCGTGCCAAAGTGGTGAGCGGCGAGCAGTTGCACCTCGTGGTTGCCCAGCAGGCAACGTACCTCGCCGCCAACTGCGGCTGCTTCCGCAGCCAGGGCCCAGATGTCCTCGATTACCCCGATCCCGTCGGGGCCACGGTCGACGTAATCACCGAGCAGCCACAATCGGGCATGTCCGCCGCACCAATGGCCGTTCGGGCTGACAAGGCCCGCCTCGACGAGCGCGCGGCCGAACTCCTTGCGGTGGCCATGAATGTCCGCAGTGGCGTAGAGTGGCGCGGTAGGGTCCGTCACCGCACCGACTCTACCGCAGCCGGTACCGCAGGGAATGCGATGACCGAGCGACCGCCCGCAGCCGCAATCAGCAAGCATTCGACGACGCCGGCACCGCCGCCGGAGAGGAGAAGATTCGGCTTGCCGATGGCATTGACCAGGTCAGCCAACAATGCCAAAGCCCAGATGAGCGCGCTGCCGGAAGATCGCGCTGACTATCCGACATTCCGATGAGGTGGCACGTCCTGAGCCGTCCCGTGGTGTCACTACGCGATCAACAAGAACGTCGGAAAGGGTCCTGATGGCCTCCACCGTACTCATCGAACGGCTCGACGACCATGGCCGGCGCACGTGGTCGCTGCGGCGATCGTGATCCCCGTCCTCGCCGGTCGGCCGGCTGACCGCCGTACCCCGGAGAAGGGTCAGATGCCGCCGAGGGCGTACGAGCCGACCACGGTCGCCTGGGTGAACTGGGGCGGGGTGGCGCAGCGGGCGCGGATGCCTTCCTGGAAACGTTGGAAGGCGGCCGTGTCGGTCAGCGCGGTCGAGCCTTCCTCGGCGACCAGCAGGTGCATGAACTCCGTGCCGTCGCCCAGCCGGAAGGTCGCGTAGTGCAGGCCGTCCGGTCGGGTCCGCGCCAGTTCGGCGAAGACCTCCTCGACCAGCTTGGCGTTCTCGTCGGCGACTTCCGGTCTGGTGGTGTAGCGGATGACCGTGGCCTGTCCCATTCGTCTTCCCTTCGGGTGGATGACAGGCAAACGATGAAGCACGGCCGCCGAGTGCGCATCTTCTGCCGTGCGGCCAAGCACCTGCCAGGAATCAGGAATGCGGGTAAGCCCTCGGGCGGCAGCCGATCACGGCGAGGGGGCGGGCCTGGCCTTCTGGGGGTAGATGGTCTCGTGGCGGGCCAGCATGGCGACGAACTCGGCGATCTTCCGTTCCCGGGTCTGGGCCCGTTTCACCGCGCCGAGGCGGTGGATGAGGGCGTACCGGTTGGTCTTGGTGAGGACGTCGAACATGGCCTGGGCGGCGGGGTCGGCGGCCAGGGCGGCCAGCAGGTCGGCCGGCACCTCGGCCTCCGAGGGCGGGGCGTAGGCGGCCGCCCAGCGCCCGTCCGCCTTCGCGGCTTCCACCGCGGCCCGGCCGGACGGCTGCATCCGCCCTTCTTGCTCCAGGCGGGCCACATGGGCGACATTGCGTTGGGACCAGGAGCTGCGGGGCCTGCGGGGGGTCAACCGGATCAAGGAGGTCTCCTGGTCCCGCTTGCGGGCCTGCCCGTCGATCCAGCCGAAGCAGAGGGCCTCCTCGACCGCCTGCTGCCAGGTCAGGCTCGTCACCGTGCCACCCTTGCGCCCCAGGGCCAGCCAGACCCCGGGGGAGCGGGCATGGTTTTCCGACAACCAGTCCCGCAGCGCCGCGGCGTCGGCGACAATCAGTTCCTCCAGCTCGGCCCTCTCCATGCCGGCAGGGTAGCGCCGGGCCCTGACAGTGACCTCTTGTGTCGCAACGGGCGGGCGATCAGGGTGCCGGTCCGCCACGATGGGGCTGGTGAGCGATGCCAACCGCCCGGGAGGCCGACGATGCAGGACGTCCAGAAGGTCCGGCACCGACAGGTCGACCTCGACGGCCTGGAGGTGTTCTACCGCGAGGCCGGGCGCCCCGGCCAGCCGACCCTCCTGCTGCTGCACGGATTTCCCAGCTCGTCGCACACCTTCCGCGAGGTCATGCCCACCCTGGCCGAGGTCGCCCGGGTGATCGCGCCTGACCTGCCCGGCTTCGGCATGTCCTCCGCGCCGACCATCGACGGCTACGACTACACCTTCGACAGTCTCTCGCGGACCGTCGAACACCTGCTCGACCATCTCGGGGTCGAGCGCTTCTTCGTCTACCTGCACGATTTCGGCGCACCCGTGGGATACCACCTGGCCACCCGGGCCCCGGGACGCATCCGCGGCCTGATCGTGCAGAGCGGTAACGCCCACCACGAGGGCCTGGGGGAGCAGTGGGACAGCGCCAGGGCGTACTGGGCCGATCCGACCGAGGACAGACGCGCGGCGCTACCGGACTGGTTGAACTTCGCCGGCACCCGCGATCAGTACCTCGCCGGGCTGCCCGAGCATCTGCGCATCCTGCATCCACCGGAGTCGTGGCATCTCGACTGGGAGCGGATGAGCCGACCCGGCAACCTCGACGCCCAGTTCGCCCTCTTCACCGACTACGCCCACCACGTGGCCCGCTTCGAGGAGATCGCCGAGTACCACCGCGCTCATCAGCCGCCGGCCCTGGTGCTGTGGGGACGACACGATGCGTACTTCGACGTCGAGGAGGTCCTCGCCTACCACCGGGTCCTCGACCGCATGGACGCCCACATCTACGACGGTGGACATCTGCTGTTGGAGACCCACGCGGCCGAGTGCGCCGCCCTCATGCGGGCCTTCGTGCTCGACCACACCTGAGCCGACCCACTCACCACCGCAGCCGGCACCGCCGTCGACCTGCTTGCCGGCAAAACCCTCCGTGCGAGGTGCCCGACCCCGAGGTGCAGGAGGAGACCGACGCGGTCGTGCAGATCACCTCCACGGCCTTGTGCGGCACGGATCTGCACATGTACGACGGGCGTACGGGTGCCCAGCCCGGCCTGGTCCTCGGCCATGAGCCCCTGGGGGTGGTGCTGCGGGTGGGGTCGGCGGTGCAGACCGTTCGACCGGGGACCCGGGTGGTGTTGCCCACCCACCTGTTCTGCGGGGTGTGCGCCATGTGCTCCCGGGGCCGGTCCGCGTTGTGTCTGCGCGCCCGCCCCGACGGACCGGGTGCAGCGTACGGCTATGTGGGCATGGCCCCTACCCGGGTGCGCAGGCCGAACTGCTGCGGGTGCCGTGGGCGGACGCCAACTGCCTGCCCCTGCCGGGAGAGCCGGGGGACGGGTACGAGGACGACTTCGTGCTGCTGGCCGACGCCTTCGTCACCGGCTGGCACGCCGCGGCCACCCTCGCCGAGGTGCAGGCCGGCGACACCGTCGCCGTGTTCGGGGCCGGCACCATCGGACTGCTCGCCGCGTACTCCGCCTGCCTGCTCGGCGCCCGCAGGGTCTACAGCGTCGACCATGTCGACGCTCGGCTGGGCAAGGCCGAGGAGTTGGGGGCGGTGCCGGTCGACTTCCGGGCGGGGGATCCGGTCGAGCAGATCCGCGCCGACCGGGCCCGAGCGGGTCTGCCGCTGGGGGAGGAGAAGCTGCCGGGTGTGGACAAGGTCATCGACGCGGTCGGCTTCCAGGCCCACGACCGGGCCCACCCCGACCGGGAGCGGGCCGACCAGGTGCTCGCCGACGCGGCCCGCCTGGTCAATCCGGGCGGCGGGGTCGCCGTCGCCGGCGTCCACCCGGAGAAGGACCTGATCCCCCAGGCGGGCGGCAGCGCCGACGGGCACCTGGAGGCACCCTGGGGGACCTTCTTCGCCAAGGGGGTGGCGCTGCGGTTCGGTCGTACCCACGATCGCCGCTACACCCGGCTGCTGCGGGACATGGTGACCTCCGGCCGGGCCCGACGATCGTCACCCACCACGGCAGCCTGGCCGACGCCCCCGACTGCTACCAACGCTTCGACCGACGGCAGGACGTGATCAAGGCGGTCCTGCACCCCTGACGGGACAAGCCGCCCCCGCGGAACCCGCAGGGGCGGCCGATCAGGGTACGACTACCGGCCGGCGCACAACGCGGCGTCGAAGGCGTCGAGCACCCGGAACACCCCGTCCTGCACCGGGCTGGAGTCCGCGGTCACCACCAGGGTCACCGCCCGACCGTCCGCGGTGATCGCGGTACGGCTGGAGTATCCGTCGATGTCGCCGCCGTGCCCCCAGGCCAGACCGCCACAACTGAGCTCGAACCCGATGGCGCCCAGCCCGTAGTGCCACACCAGCTCGGGCAGGTCCTCCCCGCCCGGGTAGAACGGCTTGCCGTTGCGCATCTGCGCCAGGGTCGCCGGCTTGATCAGTTTGCCGTTCTGCAACGCCACCAGGAACCGGTTGAGGTCACTCGGGGTGGAGATCATCTGCCCGGCGGCCCAGCCGATGGAGGGGTCCAGTCGGGTGATCTCGGTCCACTTCCCGGTCTCCGGGTGGGGGAGATAGCCGTTGGCGTGCGGCTTGCGGATGCTCTGGTCGCCGACCCCCGGCCAGTAGGTGTTCCGCAGCCCGGCCCGGTCGAGAATCCGGGTGGTGATCACCTCGCTGATCGGCCGTCCGGTGACCTTCTGCACGAGCAGCCCGGCCAGGATGTAGTTGGTGTTGCTGTACTGCGTCGTCGTGCCGGGCACCGGGCTGGTCGCCTCCTTGGCGAAGGCCGAGTCGAGCAGGTCGCGGGGCTCGAAGTACCGGTCGCGCCACTGGAAGACGTGCGGCATGTCGTAACCCGGCAGGCCGCTGGTGTGCTCCAGCAGGTGCCGGACGGTGATCGTCCGCCCGTCGAAGCCCGTGCCGCGAACCAGACCCGGCAGGTACGTCTCGATCGGCTCGTCGAGGCGGACCTTGCCGTCGTCGACGAGTTGCAGGACGGCGACGGCGGCGTACATCTTGGTGTTGCTGGCCATCCGGAAGTACCCGTCGGCGGGGACCTTCCCCCGGGTACGCAGGTCGGCCACCCCGGCGGTGTAGTGGGTCACCCGACCGGTGCGGTCCCGTACCGAGGCCATTGCTCCCGGTGCGACACCGGCGCGCACCAGCTCGTTCAGGCTGACCTGGATGGTGTCCTTCTGCGGTTTGGCCACGGCCGGATCGGCCGACCGTACGCCGACCACGGCCAGCCCGATCATCGTGCAGGCGGCCAGCAGGGCGGTGCCCCGTCGGGCGGCCCGGACCCCCTTGCGGCGGGCGCTGGGCTTCTCTGTCGTTGACGTTGACACGGGACCTCCTGGTGAGTTGTCGGATCGGCGGCCAGGTGCCGCGATCCACGAAACGGATTCCGGGTTCATTCCTTGATCCCGATGCTGTTGACCGGCGGAGTGCGCAGCAGCGCGCCGATGGGCAGGACAGTGGTGGTCAACGCCAGCAGGGCGGTGCCGCCGATGATGGCCAGCCCGCCGGCCAGCGGGACGTAGGGCACCGGCTGCCCGGTCAGGGTGCGGACCACCGAGGTCAGGGTGACCACGGCGATGGTGCCGCCGATGAGCAGTGCGGTACCGAGCAGGCCGACCTGTTCGGCGTGCACCATCCGCTTGACCTGGCGTCTGGTCACCCCGACCAGCCGCAGCAGGGCCAGTTCGCGACCCCGGGCCAGGGCGGCCATGACCATGGTGTTGGCGGCGGCCAGCGCGGCGTAGCCGACCATCACCCCGATGAGCATCTTGTTCAGCCAGGCGCTGACCGCCAGGTCCTGCGCCAGCTGACCGTTGATGGTGCCGGTGTCGATCAGCCCGCTGCCCGGATGACGATCGACCAGGTCGGCGAGGGGGACCGCATCCCCCTCGGTGCGGATCAGCACCTGGTCGTCGAGGTCGGTGGCGGTGTGCCCGGCGATGATCTCCCGGTTCACTGTGACGTCGGCGAAGCCGAGCCCTCGCTCGTAGAGGGCCACCACCCGCAACCTCACCGGGGTGCCGTCGCCCAGCCACATCGCCACCTCGTCGCCGACCTTCGCCCCCTGGGCGGAGGCCTGGAGGGTGGACAGGGCCACGGTGGCGCCGTGCAGGTCGGCCAGCCGGCCCTCGGTGACCTTGAGGTCCAGGGTCTGCTCGATCCCGGCGGGGTCGATGCCCTGCGCGCTGGCCTCCTGCGTCTCACCCATCACCCGGGTGAGCACCGAGGTACGTCGGATCGGGGTCGCGGCGAGGACTCCGGGCATCGCGCGGGCGTCGGTCACGGCGGTCCGGGCCAGCCCTACCGGCGAGACCAGCGCGTGTTGGGCGAGCATTCCGGCGCGGCTCTGGACCAGGGTCTGCTGTTGCAGGTTGTCCTGGAGGAACCAGATCGAGCCGCCGAAGCCCACCGACAGCACCAGGGCGGTCAGCACGGTCACCATGCCCTGGGCGTTCGCCCGCAGGTTCGCCGCGGCCAGGTATCCGCTGTCCCGCCAGACGGTCCGCAGCACCGGGCGCAGGGCCTGTGCGGCGTACCGGTTGATCCAGGGCGCCAGCAGGGCGGCGGCCAGGACGAGGACGTACAGCATGCCGAGCGCCGCCCCGAGGGCGGCCGGGCCCCGGGCGGCCGTGGTGACCATAGTGAGCGAGATCCCGGCGGCCAGGGTCACCAGCCCGACGATCAGCCGGGTCCGGCTGTTGCGGGCCGGCTCCACGGCGACCTCGCCGAGGGCCTCGGTGGGGCGGATGCGTACGGTGCGCCGGGCGGCGATCAGGGCCGCCGTCACCGCCACCAGCATGATCGTCACGGTCACCGCCAGGGCGGAGAGCAGACCGCCGCTGAGCGGGAAGCCCTCGGGAATGAAGCCCCGGGCGATCAACTGCCGGTGCACCCAGCCGGTCGCGAACAGTCCGGCCGGTATGCCCAACCCGACCGCTACGAGGCTCAGTTGCAGGACCTCGGCGACGATCATCACCCGGATCTGGCCGGGGGTCGCCGCGACGGCCCGCAACAGGGCCAGGTCACGGCGGCGGTGGCGGACCGCCAGCCCGACCGTGCCGGCCACGACGAACATGACCAGCCCGGCGACGTACCCGCCGAAGACCGCACCCACCTGCACCAGCAGATTGCTGGCCGCCAGCGCCTCGGACTGGGCCAACCGCCCGCGCTCGGCACCGGTGAACACCCGCGCCCCGGCCTCGGTGGAGAGCCGCCGTACCTCGGTCAGCACGGCGGAGGTGTCCGCGCCGGAGGCCACCACGATCCCGATCGCCCCGGCCCGACCCGGGTGCGGGCTCAGCGCGGCGGCGTGCGCGTCGGTGAAGAAGACGGCGGCGGGCCAGTCGCCGTCCACGGCGCGTTCCACCACCGCACTGACGGTGTACTTGCGCACCTCGCCCTGCGCGAGCACCGGAATCCGGTCGCCGGGGCGCACCTCGGTCTCGGCGGCCTTGGCCAGCCGCAGGTCGACGGCCATCTCGTCGGCTGCGGTCGGCGGGCGGCCGTCGACGATCCGGTAGGGGGTCAGGGCGGCGCTGCTCCACCCGTGGGCGGCCGTACTCTGTGGCGCCACGGTCGGTACGACCGCCCGCATCGTGTGGTCGACGGCGACGATCGTGACTCCGGGTACCTGCCGGAGCTGGTCGGCCAGGGTGACCGGCACCGTCCCGCCTTCGGGCAACGGCACCCTGGTCGTGGTGGTCGTCCCGTCGAGCTCCCGACCGGTGATGGTGATGTCGTGGTTCGCTACGACGATGTCGGCGGCGGCGTACCGCTGGGGGGTGGGGGTGTAGCGCAGTCCGGACTCGACAAGCAGCCCCACCGACATCAGGATCATGACCCCGCAGGCCAGGGCGACCAGGGTGGCCACCGCGCTTCCGATCCGGTGCCGCAGCATCCGGACAGCCAGGCTCAGCATGGCTCAGCTCCCCTGCGCGACGAGCTGACGGCGTCCGAGCAGCGCCAACTGCTCGGCGATCCGCTCCGGACCCGGCTGCGGCATGTCGTGCACGATCCGGCCGTCCGCCAGGACCATCACCCGGTCGGCGTACGAGGCGGCCACCGGATCGTGGGTCACCATGATCACCGTCTGCCGGCTCTGGTCCACCACGGACCGCAGCAGGGCCAGCACCTCCGAGGCGGTCTGGGTGTCCAGGGCGCCCGTCGGTTCGTCACAGAAGATCACCTCGGGGCGCATCGCCAGGGCTCGGGCGATCGCCACCCGCTGCTGCTGCCCACCGGACAACTCGGCCGGACGATGGTGCAACCGATCGACGAGCCCGACCCGGTCGAGGACCTGCCCGAGCCAGGCGGGGTCGGGACGGGCACCGGACAACCGCAGGGGCAGGTGGATGTTCTCCTCCACGGTCAACGCCCCGATCAGGTTGAAGGCCTGGAAGACGAAACCGATCCGGCTGCGGCGCAGCTTGGTCAGCTTCGTCTCGGACAGCCGGGACAGTTCCTGGTCACCGATCCACACCTGACCGGTGGTGGGTCGGTCCAGACCGGCGGCGGTCTGCAACAGGGTGCTCTTGCCGGAGCCCGAGGGACCCATCACCGCGGTGAAGGTGCCGCGGTGGAACTCCGCGTCGATGCCGGCCAGGGCGGTGACCGCCTGGGGTCCGGTGCCGTAGGTGCGGGTGAGTTGTCCGACGCGGACCGCCGGCTCGGCGGGTCGTCCAGCAATGGCGGACATGAATATCGGCCTCTCCGTGAGCTCGGCAAATCGAGTGCACGGAAAAGCTATGGCGATACGGCGTCACGGACGATCTAGCGTACGGGCCAACCGGGGTACAGCAGGCTGTACTAAACGCGGCCCTGGGTGTCCTTGAGGTACCGCAGGACCGCGGTGACCCGACGGTCGGCCGAGTCGTCCGGGGCCAGGCCGAGCTTGGCGAAGATGCTGCGGATGTGCTTGTGCACGGCCCCTTCGGTGACGAACAGCCGTTCCGCGATCGCGGTGTTGCCCAGCCCTTCGGCCATCAACGCGAGCACCTCCCGTTCCCGAGCGCTCAGCAGGCTCAGGGTGCTGTCCGGGCGGCTGCGGGCGAACAGTTGGCCGACCACCTCGGGGTCGATCGCCGTACCGCCCTCGGCGACCCGGTGCAGTGCGCCGAGGAACTCCTCGACCCGGCCCACCCGTTCCTTGAGCAGGTAGCCCAGCCGTACCGCGCCGGCGGCCAGCAGGTCGGTGGCGAAGGCCTGTTCGACGTACGCCGAGAGGACCAGCACCGCCAGGTCGGGGTGCCGACGCCGGGCCTCGACCGCGGCCACGATCCCCTCGTCGGTGTGGGTGGGCGGCATCCGCACGTCGACGATCGCCACATCCGGCCGATGAGTGTCCACCGCGGACAGGAAGGTGGTCGGGGAGTCCGTGGTGGCCACCACGTCGAGGCCCTCGGCCCGCAGCAGCAGGGCCAGCCCCTCGCGCAGCAGGGCGTCGTCCTCGGCGATCACGATCCGCACGTCAACTCCACGAGTATCGTCGTCGGCCCACCGGGTGGGCTGGTCAGGGTGAACCGGCCGTCATGGGCCTCGACCCGCCGCCGGATGCCACCGATGCCGGAGCCGTGGCGCTCGTCGGCGCCGCCCCGACCGTCGTCCGTGATCGACAGGTACAGCCGGTCGGCCTCGCGTCGGACGGTGACGGCCGCCGTACCGGCACCGCTGTGCCGGGCGACGTTGGTCAGCGCCTCCGCCACCACGAAGTAGGCCGTGGCCTCGACGGACGCGGCACACCGGCCCGGTACCTCGACCTGCACGGTGCAGGGCACCCCGCAGCCGGCGGCCAGCCCGTGCAGGGCACCGGCCAGCCCTCGGTCGTCCAGCACCGGCGGCAGGATTCCCCGCACCACCGTACGCAGTTCCGCCAGCGCCGACTCGGCCGCGTCCTGGGCCCGGTCCAGCACCTGCGCCGCCTGCTCCGGGTCACGGGCCAGCGCCCGCCGGGCGGCGCCGAGCAGCACGGTGACCGCGACCAGCCGGTTCTGCGCCCCGTCGTGCAGGGAGCGTTCGATGCGGCGCAACTCCACCGCGTGGGCGTCCAGGGCCGCCGCCCGGGTGGCGGTCAGCTCGGCGATCCGCAGGGAGGCGTCGACGTCGGGAGGCGGGGCCAGCAGCCGTCGTCCCGGCAGCGCCTGGAGGCGGGCCATTCGCGGGCCGAGCGCCACGGCCACGGCGAGCCAGCCGACCCCGATCAGGGCGACCACCAGGGCGTCGGGCAGCCCGTCGATGCGCCAGGTGATCAGACCCGGGCCACCCGCCTCCGGGGGCAGCAACCAGAAGTAGAGCGGGAACAGCAGGTTCTGCACGGCCGACAGCGGCAGGGACAACCCGAGCACACCCAGGGCGAGACCGAGCGTGCCGTGGATGGCCACGAACCCGCACTCCCGCCGCACCCAGGGATCGCGCAGGGCCTGCCGCAGGCCGGTGGGCACCGGTGGCGGCTCGGGCAGCCGGAACCCCCATCGGGACAGCCGGGCCCGTTCCCGCCGCGCGGCCGACCGTACCGCCTTCAAGGCCGACGGGATCACCGGCAGGCCGATGCCGACCAGGCAGGCCAGTGCCACCACGGACAGCAGTAGCAGCGCGGCGAACGCCAGGATCGCCGTACCGAGGCCGCCGACCAGGTGTTCCAGGGCGTCCACGGAGATCCGTACCCGCTCGCGCAGATACCGCCGCACCCCGCGTTCGCGGCCTCCGCCGGTGTCTGCGTCCGCCATGTGCACCTCCCCGGCACAGACCATAGGTGACCGAGGTCGGAGCCGGCTCACGGCGGGGCGAAAGGTACAGCCTGCTGTACCCGGCTCGGGCGGCTGACTGGATCGTCGGCAACCCTCCGCAGCCCTAGCGTTGTCCTCATCGCCGACCACACAACCAGGGAGCAACAATGGCCGACCACATCGCCCCCGTCGAGATCACCACGCGCAGCCTGTTCCGCCCGGTGCTCTGGCTGGTGCTGATCATCAGCGCGGTCATCAACGCCAGCATGTCGATCGCCGACGCGAACGTCTTCGTCGGCGCCGGGTTCGGACTGGTCACCCTGACCTGCGCGGTGCTGCTGGTGGTGCACCACTACCGCAATCGTCGGGACTGACCTCGGCGGCGAGGTCCTCGGTGCGGCCGGGACCTCGCCGCCGGTCACCGTGGGGCCGGGGAGCTGGGCAGCATGGAAGATGCCGCCGGCAAGGCGCCACCGCGACGATGGAGTGGACAACCCGCCGGCCCGAAGGAGCCCGATGTCCATCCACGACGTACGGGTCGAGGTCATGGAGCCGGTCGAGTTCGCGCGTAACTGTTCGCCGCCCTGCGGCCCCGAGGGGCCGGGTCCGACCGCGTTCGCCGACGCGGTCGGACCGGGCTCGGACGGTCGCAGGTCGCAGATCAGCGGTACGGCATCATCGGGAACCAGCCGAACCCGAACATCGCCGGGACCCGCAGATCCCAGTAGACGACGGTGAAAACCCCCAGCATGAGCATCAACCCTCCGGTCACCATGATGCTGCGGGAGGGGTCGGAGGCCCACTCCAGGAAGCGTCCCCGGGTGACGAGCACGATGAGGGCGAACAGCAGGGCCACGATCAGGATGTTGCCCAGGGACTGAAGGACGAAGGCCATGGCGCCGTTCAGCGGGTTCCCGGTGTCCACGGCCCAGTGGAACAGCTTGTTGAACAGCGGGTACGGCCGGCCGATGAGGAAGCCGCCGATGAGGGCACCGATGGTGACCACCCGGGCCACCGGACGACGGGCGAACACGTCCGGCAGGAAGCCGAGGGCGGCCAGGCCCAGGTAGGCCAAGGCCAGCCCGATGAGGCCGAACACGACGGACGACTGGATGATCCGGACCGGCATCTCGCCGACCGTCTCGGTCGACAGTTGCGGCAGCCGGTCACCGAGCATCACCCCGATCGCGCCGTACAGCGCGGAGACCGTCACCATGCCGACCGTCATCCAGCCCACCGGGCGCAGGAGGGCGGCGATGGTGTGCCGGGCCCGCCCGGTGCGTTCCGTACTGGCCTGGGTCAGCGGGCCGACCGAGGCCATCATGGCGATGTTGCAGGCGGTGAAGGTGCCGGCCAGCCCGGACACGAAGGCGAACAGCAGGCCGGCGGCCGTCCCGGCGATGGGGGTGGTCTTCGCGTCGTGGCCCAGCGCCGCGTTGGCCACGGTGTCGCCGATGACCGAGTCGACAAGTTCGAACGACCACACCACAGCCAGCAGGATGCCCCCGAGGGTGGCGATGAGTGCCGCCCGTACCGGTGGCCGGGATCTCGGTGGGTCTATTAGCGCTTTGTTGCGGCTGTCAAGGTGGGCCATGTCGATAGTCCTTCCTTCGTGCTCTTTTTGCGGTGGCGCGCTCCGGTCGTCACCGTGCTCGCGCAGACAGCATCGAAGGTTCGCTCTCCGAACACGTCTCGTATCGTGCGGACTTCGGCCCTGAACAGCGACAACGGTCGCCGTTCGGTAGCACTGTGCGGCTTTCGAGAGAACTGTCGTCCTTCCATCTGGCCCAGGATCGCCCGAGTGGCGGATTCGCCGTCGCGCCGATCCGCCCGAAGGTTGCGGTATGACCACCGTCTATTGAGTGGCCGCACCGAAGAGGAGCGCCGATGGACGCACTGAGAAAGACCTCACTGGCTGCGGGCGGGTGCTACGTGCTCACCTTCGTCTCGATTCCGACCGTCGCGCTCTACGGGGCGGTGCGCGACGCGGATTACCTCCTCGGCACCACCTCCGAGACCTCGGTCCTCGTCGGCGGTGTCCTCGAGGTGATCGTCGCCCTGGCCTGCATCGGCACCGCCGTCGTGCTGTATCCGGTGGTGAAGCGGCAGGGCGAGACCCGGGCGCTGGGCTTCGTCAGCGTCCGGATCCTCGAAGCCGCCTGCATCTTCATCGGCGTCGCGAGTCTGCTGACGGTCGTGGCACTTCGGCGGCAAGGAGTCGGAGCGGAGGCCGTGGTCACCGGCCAGATGCTGGTCGCCTTCTACGACTCGGTCTTCCTGGTCAGCCAGAGCCTCATTCCGGCCGCGAACGCGTTGTTGCTGGGCTCGCTGTTGTATCAGGCACGCCTCGTGCCGCGGGTTCTTCCGGTGCTCGGTCTCGTCGGCGCGCCCCTGCTCATCGTCTCGGACCTGTGCGTGCTGTTCGGCCTCTGGGACCGGCTGTCCCCGGTCACGGCGATCGGGGCCCTGCCCATCGCCGTCTGGGAGTTCTCGCTGGGTGTCTATCTGATCGTCCGGGGCTTCCGGCCGTCTGCGATCACGGCGGGAATCCTGGCCGCCGGCCCGCCTGCCCGGGACACTCAGCCCGTGATATAGCTCAAGCAGGGGCCAGGGCCGCCACCAGGGTCGCCCAGGCCAGCAGGACCAGGCTGGTCACGAACCCGGCCTCCCACGCTGATCCAGCAATTCGCGCAGCGCCGCCGCCTCCTCGGGACGCATGGCGTCCACGAACCGGGCCAGCGCAGCGTGCTGGTCGGCGGCCGAGGTGAGGGCCTCGGCCATGAGCTGCCCGACATGCTCCTCCCGGCTGGCCCTCGGGCGGTAGCGGTAGGCCCGGCCGGCTAGGTCGCGGTCTGCCCAGCCCTTGCGGTGCAGGTTGTCCAGCACGGTCATCACGGTGGTGTAGGCGAGGTTGCGGTCCGCCATCGCGTCGACCATCTGCCGTACGGTCAGCGGCTCGGCCGCCGCCCACAGCGCGTCCATCACCGCGGCTTCCAATGGACCGAGTGGACGGTCGATGCCCGGGTCCTTCCGTCGATCTCGGCTCACCAGTCGACCGTACCGTCGGCGGCGAGCAGCTTCGACCCGGACAGCACCGCGGTTACCACCAGCAGCGGGGTCTTCCCGGAGCCTCCACGGGAAGGCTTCATCGGCGCCTCCTCCAGCCCTGTCGAAGGCTACTAACAGCCGTAGTACTAAGCAGCATAGTACTAGAGCGGCTAGTAGTGACATCCCTGGGCGCGTGCCGGTGGCGGGGGCGGGTAGTCAACTGGTGCGCAGAGATCTGTCTGCGCACCACATCCCCTTGGGCGTACCCGGCATGGGAAGGGAGAGCGGTAATGGCAGTAGAGGTGTTCGTGATCCCGACATCCTCACTCGGCGACCGCAGCTACCTGGCCTCGGACGGGCGACAGGCGGTCGTGGTCGACCCCCAGCGTGATATCGACCGGGTGCTGTATCTGGCCGGCGAGAAGGGGGTGCGGATCACCCATGTGCTGGAGACCCACATCCACAACGACTATGTCTCCGGCGGTCTGGAACTGGCCCGGATGACCGGGGCGCAGTACCTGGTCGCCGCGGCCGACGAGGTCGACTTCGGGCATACCCCGGTCGCCGACGGCGAGGTGGTGCCGGTCTCGGACCAGCTGCGGCTGCGGGTGGTCGCCACCCCGGGTCACACCTTCCACCACCTGTCGTACGTCCTGGACGAGGCCGCCGGTGGTGACTGGCGGCCGGTGGGGGTCTTCACCGGCGGATCGCTGCTGTTCGGCACGACCGGACGCACCGACCTGCTCGGCAAGCAGTACGCCCACGACCTTGCCCACCAGCAGTACGCCTCGGCGCAGCGACTGGCCGACCTGCTGCCGGACGGGGTGCAGGTGTGGCCGACCCACGGCTTCGGCAGCTTCTGCTCGGCCAGCCAGGCCGACGCACCGGAATCGACAATCGGCCGGGAGAAGCAGGTGAACCCGGTGTTGCGCCTGGCTGCGGAGGAGTTCCTCGACCAGACCCTCGCCGGCCTCGACGCCTACCCGGCGTACTACGCCCACATGGGCGTGGCGAACCTCGCCGGACCGGCCCCGGTGGACCTCACTGCGGTGAACCGGGCGGACGCCGCTGCGCTGCGCGAGCGGATCGCCGCCGGTCAGTGGGTCGTGGATCTGCGCAACCGCAAGGCTTACGCCGCCTCCCATCTGGCCGGGACGGTCAGTCTCGGGCTCGACGGCCCGATGTCGACCTGGCTTGGCTGGCTGATCGACTGGGGTGTGCCGATCACCCTGCTCGCCGAGACCCCGGAGCAGATCGCCGACGCCCAGCGGGAACTGGTCCGCATCGGCATCGACCGGCCGGCCGCGCAGGCCACCGGCGAGGCCGAGCAGTGGGCGGCCGAGCCCGGGCAGCTCCGCGAACTGCGGATGGCCGACTTTCCGGCTCTCGCCGCCGCCCGCAAGGGGAGACTGCCGGCCGGCCTGGCCGCCCCGGACGTGGTCCTCGACGTGCGGATGACCAACGAGTGGCGCGGCGGCCACGTCGACGGGGCCGTGCACATCCCGTTACCGGACCTGCCCGAGCGGCTCGCCGACGTGCCCGCCGGCACCGTCTGGGTGCACTGTGGCTCCGGCTACCGCGCCACCGCCGCAGCGTCGCTGCTGGCCAACGCGGGCCGCGAGGTCGTCGTCATCGACGACAGGTTCGACCGGGCCGAGGCGGCGGGCCTTGCCATGGTCGCGCCGACGACGCCGACCGGCGGTCGGTGACCGAAAGAGGCATGCCGGGATCGGATGTCTCGTTCCGGCTGCCCGCCTGCCTGCCGCGTGGTCAATCAACCAGCGGCGTCCCAACCTGAGTCCGGCCTCGTGGCGCGGAACACGCTCGAACGGGCCGGTGCCGTGGCATCGGCCCGTTCGAGGCCCTGGTTGGTTACCGGTGCCCTCAGCTACCGCTACAGACGGCGGCGGTTCCGCTACCGTTTCCGGTGCCCTGGAAACCGAAACTGGTGGTCTGACCGGCGCCCAGCTGTCCGTTGTAGTGCTCGTTCGTCACGGTGATGATGCCGCTGGTGCCGGTGGACACGCCGTTCCAGATGTTGCTGACCGACACGCCGCTCGGCAGGTTCAGGGTGACTGTCCAGCCGTTGAGGGCGGTGCTTCCCGCGGTGACGTTGACGTTGGCGACGAAGCCGCCGTTCCACTGGTCCTGCACGGTGTAGACCGCCGTGCAGCCGCTTCCGCCGGGCGGCGGGCTGGCGGGTGGTGGGCTGGCGGGTGGTGGCGTGGTAGGCGGGGGAGTGGTGGGGGGCGGATCTCCCTCGAGCGTCAGGTTCTTCTGCTGGACGTTCCACTGGCTGCCGCACAGGCCGCAGTTGGGGCCGACGAAGTTGGCCCCGGCGGCGGTGTCGCCCTTCAGCCGCCACTTGAAGTAGAGCGTCGCCACCCGACCGAACTCACCGCCGTTGGGCTGGTCGTAGGTGGCACCGTGCCCGACGTTCAGGTTGCCCATGAAGGCGGGCAGCCCGGCCGGCAGCTTGCTCCAGTCGTCCATGGCGTTGGGGTAGGCGATGTCGCTGGGCCCGCCGACGAAGTAGGCGATCGGCTTGGTCAACCGCCTGAGCTGGTAGTCGTCGGCGTCGTTGAGCAGGCCGCTGTTGAAGATGCCGGTCGTGGTGACCCGGGGATCGTTGGAGACGGCGTACGCCTCCAACCCTCCGCAGGAGAAGCCCGCCACCGCGATCTTGGTGGTGTCCAGCCGGTTGTAGTACTTGCTGCCCGGCCGGGAGTTCTCCGCCACGGCCCAGTCGATGGTCTGGGTCAGCATCTGGGCGTTGGTGGAGCCGCCGCCGTTCGGCGCCCCGTTGGCCACGGCGAGGAAGCCGTGGGAGGCGATCTCACGCAGGAAGTTGGCCTGCGAGAGGCCGTTGCCCGAACAGGCCCCGTTGCCCCAGGCGAGGATGGGCAGCCGCTCGGACGGGAGGTTCTGCGGCCGGTAGATGGTGTGGTTGGCCAGGCTGGGGGAGGTCTCGTAGTCGGCCGGGTAGGGGCCGGAGCCGCCGACCGCGGCACTGGCCGGAGCCACGCTGATCGCCATGATCACAGAGGTCACCGGGACGACGAGGGCGGCGAGTCCCGCGTAGACCTTCGTTCTCCTTTTCATGCACCCTCCAGGGGGATGTCACTGGTGGCACTCCCTGCGGTGGCGGTGGCCGCTGTCCATCCGTGCCCTGACCGAGGTCGGCACCGGCCAACGAGTCGAATCGGTGTGGCTGCCCTGACCGCCCGGCTGCGGTCCCCACAGGCGACTCAAGGGAGCGGTGTGTGCAGTAACTATTACCAGAGCAACGAAAAGTGTCAATGTGCGGAACGATTCGGTTCGACCTGCGAGAGCTGGCCGCCCGGCTCTGCGCGGACCGGTTCCGGCCGTGTCGGGTCACTGGATGCCTGGAAGTAGGTGATCCACGAAGCGGCGTCCGGCCAGTACGGGGTGACCACCTCGACGAGGCGGGCCTGCGCCAGCGCGCCGAGCGCGGTGTGAATGTCCAGGAAGGTGTCTCTGGCCTGCTGACGCGGCCACGGTTGCGGAAGCAGATGCTGCGGCAGATCCGGATCGGAGTCCGCGAACCTGCGCCAGGAGTTCATCGCGGAGGTGCGGGCCACCAGGGCCCTGACCGGGTTCACCTCTCCGCTGCGGGCGGCCCTGCGCAGCTCGGCGTACTGCTGGATGAACCGGGAGTACCCGGCAGCCAGAGCGGTCAGGTCGTACGCGCCGGCCGGTCCGTGCGGCCCGGCCTCCTCGTCGAACCGGACGTGCATGACCGACCATCGGGCATCCTTGACGTGTTGCAGCAACTCCGCCAACGCCCTGCGCACCGGTGCGGCGTCGGAGCCCGGCCGGATCCACACGCTGTCGTACAGGCCCACGAAGCGCAGCGCGCTCAACGACCTGCGTACGGTGTGCCGCAAGGCCTGACCGGAGCGCGGAATCGAGAAGGACACCATCACCCAGGCGCCGGTCCACTGTGGGGGACAGGCCCCGAAGTTCAGGAAGTGCTGCATCCGTGCGCGATGCTTGGCGATCGCCTGCGGCGTCAGGTGGTAGACCGGCGGCCGGGCGTCCCCACGCCCGGCGATCAGACCGCGCTTGACCAGTCGCGACAGCGCGGCCCGGGCGCTGGACTCGCTGACTCCGAACTCCCGCAGCATCGCGATGACCGCGGTCGACGGCAACTCGGCTTCCGAGGAGTCGAGGTACTCGCCGAGCAGGGTCGCCAGCAGGTGTTGCGGGCTGGACCCGACCTGGGCCCGGGGTAATCGGACGTGATCGGCGGATTCTTCGGCGTACACCTCATCAGGGTGCCGCACCGGGTCGGCCACCGTGGCCTCAGGCGGTCGTCCGACCGGCGCGGGCCTCTGCCACCGCACCACCCGACGCCGGGCCAGGCCCGATGATCAAGCCTCTGGACCTGGCCGGAGAGGGGTGGTGCCCGCGGTGATCAGCGTCCGCTGCGGCGGGCGCTGGGCCGGGCCCGGGCGGAGAAGGCAGCCACCCCGCCGCGCGCCGGTGCGGATCGCGTCGACGTCGCCGCTGCCGTGGCCGGCTTGCCGCCGCCGCGTCGGCCCCGGCCGCCGTTGGTGGACGGCGCCTCGTGCCGAAGCTCGGCCGTGGGAACCACCGGCCGGGGGGTGAGGGTCCGTTCCCCCGGAGCGAGTTCCCGCAGCAGGGCGTCACCCGGGCGCAACCGGGTGGTGGTCGCCTTGATGCCGGCCTTGCGGGTCAACTCCCGCACCTCGGGCACCTGCCCGTCGGTCATCAGGGTGACGACCGTCCCGGCGGCGCCGGCCCGGGCGGTACGGCCCGAGCGGTGCAGGTACGCCTTGTGTTCCACCGGCGGATCGGCGTGCACGACCAGGGCCACGTCGTCGACGTGGATGCCCCGGGCGGCGATGTCGGTGGCGACCAGGGTGTGCACCTGCCCGTCGGAGAAGGCCTGAAGATTGCGGGTACGCGCACCCTGGGCCAGGTTGCCGTGCAGTTCGACCGCGGTCACCCCGGCCGCCACCAGTCGGCGGGCGAGGGTCTTCGCGCCCCGCTTGGTACGGGTGAAGACCACCGTACGGCCCGGAGCGGCGGTCAACTCGACGAGCACCTCGAACCGGTCCTCGGCGTTCACGTGCAGCACGTGGTGCGCCATCGCGGTGACCGGCGACAGCGTCGAGTCGACACTGTGCGTGGCCGGATCGACCATGAACCGCCGCACCAGGACATCGACGCCGGCGTCCAGGGTCGCGGAGAACAGCAGGCGCTGCCCGCTGCGGGGGGTCTGCTCCAGCAGCCGCCGTACCGTGGGCAGGAAGCCGAGGTCGGCCATGTGGTCGGCCTCGTCCAACACGGTGATCTCGACGGCGTCGAGGTGGGCGTTGCCGGTCCCGACATGGTCGGCCAGGCGGCCCGGGCAGGCCACCAGGACGTCCACCCCGGCCCGGAGCCCGGCGATCTGGGGCCGCGCGGCGACTCCGCCGAAGACGGTCATCGTGCGCAGCGACAGGGCCTGGGCCAGGGGCGCCATCACGCTGTCGATCTGGTTGGCCAGCTCACGGGTGGGCACCAGGATCAGTGCCCGGGGACGCCCGGCCCGCCGTGGTGTCGGGTTGGCGGCCAGGCGGCTCAACACCGCCAGGACGAAGGCGTAGGTCTTTCCCGAACCGGTACGTCCCCGGCCCAGCACGTCCCGCCCGGCCAGGGCGTCCGGCAGGGTCGCGGCCTGGATGGGGAACGGCCGGTCCACGCCGCTCGCGGCCAGTACGCGGGTCAGCGCGTCGGGCACGCCGAGGTCGGCGAAGGTGGGCGAGTCAGATGAGGTGTTCTGGTGTGGGCGGCGTGCCGCCATGAAGGCTCCGAACGTCGAAGGGACGTCCCGCCCGGCGCTGACCGTACGGCCGCGGCGCGTGGCGTGGGACATCGAACCCGGCCGCTATGGTGGGCCGGCCGTGCTGCCAGTCTACTCGAAGCCGCCGCAGGGGCCTCCTGGCCGCCGGGAAGCGGCCAGGAGTAACCCGGTACCGCTCAGGGGGAGACCACCTGCCAGCGGCTCTGCTCGTCCATCCAGGCGCGGGCCAGGATCTCCGCCGACTGCCGCCCGGGGCACTGGTGGATCTTCGACCGGCCGGCTTCGCCGCCGGCTCGGGCCTCCACCTCCCATGACTGACCGTCAGTGCGGATGTACACATCGCGACGTCCGCGCACGGTGCGGTTACCGTTCCACCAGTGACGCTCGGTTTTCACCCCTCGACCGTATAGCAGAACTTCCGATGATGGAATGTTGACGATCTTGGTGAGGGGCGGGTGTGCGGTGCCGAAGTGCATCAGGGGCATCCGGCAGTGAATTCCCTGATCAGAGGGTGACCGATGGGGCACGGTGCGTGTCCTCGGTTACGACAGGGAGACCCGCAACTCCTGAGGTCGGTGGTCGGAGGCCCCGCCCGCCGTACCGAAGCGGTAGTCGTGCACCCGCACCTGCGGTGAGACGAAGGCCCAGTCCAACCGCCACCAGTGCGGCCACTCGGGACGATAGGCCCAACTGGCCGGATATGGCGACGACATGGCGTACTTGGCGTCCCGCAGGCCCTCGGGCACCTTCCGTAGGTCACCCATCGCCGGGGTGGTGTTCAGGTCACCGGCGAGCAGCACCGGGTGGGGGTTGGCGCGGACGTCACGGGCCAGCGCCCGCCACTGCGGCTCCCGTTGGGCGCGTTGCTCCCGCATGATCCGGTAGAAGTCGCCGTCGAACGGGCCATGCTCGGGGGAGAGCTGCACCGGCAGGTGCACGTTGTACGCCGACAGCACCCGCCCCGCGCCGAGGTCCAGATCGGTACGCAGGGCCTTGTAACGCCACTCGTCGCCGGCCTCGGCCACCGCCGCGGGCAGGTCGGGCGCCTCCACCGGCACCTGCCGCAGCACCGGCACCCGGGAAAGGGTGACCAGTTCACCGAGGACCACCACCTGGTGTTCGGGGAATTCGGCCCGCAGTCGGGCGAGGGTCTCCTCCGTCGGGTGGCCCTGCTCGTACCAGTACTCCTGCAACAGGTAGACGTCGGCGTCGGCCTCGCGCAGCACCCGGTACAGCGCCTCGGTCTCCCCCCACTCGTCCCAGTAGCCGGTGTTCCAGGAGAAGATCCGCAGGGCGTCCGGCGGAGCGGCACCGTCGCCGCCCTGCCACCACCGGAGGTTCACCCCGCTGAGCCCCGCCCCGAGCAGCAGCCCGGCGGCGGCCAGCAGCGCCACCGCCCGGCGGTGTCGGCGCACGGTCGCGCCGAGGCCCAGCACCAGGGGCACCAGGAGGAAGGCCAGTGGTGGCACGGTGTCCACCGCCAACCAGAGCCAGGAACGCCCGCTGATCATCCGGTGCGCGAGGGTGAAGACCAGCCAGAGCGCCGCGGCGCCGACCAGGACCCGCCCCGCCCACCGCCGCCGGGGCGGGTGGGGGGACGGGGCCTGGTCGGCGCGGGTCTCGGCGGGAGCCGCTGTGGTCACGCCGACTTCCACTGGCGGTTACCGTCGATCGGGAACGAGGCGTCGTACAGTTCGCGGAAGGGCCGGGACAGCAGCCACTGCACGGCGCCGCTGGCCACCCCGGCCGTGATCGTCACGTTGGCCATGAACTGCAACACGACGAAGCCGAGCAGGAACAGCGGCCCCTGCCGGCGCAGGACGAAGCGGTACATCCCGGCGTCGCAGACCAGGGAGGCGCCGAACAGCAGGGCCGGCAGCAGGGCCCACCAGGGATCCAGCAGCAGGGGCGCGGCCAGGGCCGGCAGGCTGAGGAAGGCGACCAGGGAGCCCCAGGCGCGGGAGGCCGTCTCGAAGCCCTTGCCGAAGCGTCGGGCCCGTGCGTACAGCGGGATGCGCAACCGTCCCCGGTGGAACAGCTTGCGCAGCAGTCCCCGCAGCTCGTGGTCGTGGTCGTGCCGTCCGCGTACCTCGGAGGTCAGCCGCATCCGGTGCCGACGGGTCAGCCGGTAGCCGTAGTCGACCTCCTCGGTCTGCCGTAGCGCGGGGTTGAACGGCCCGATCTCGTCGTACACGGAGCGCCGGATCATGCACACGGCGGGGAAGAGGAACGACACGTCACCCTCTGAACTGATCGACCAGTAGTGATACTGGAGGCCACGGTAGCGGGAGACGATGGTGTCGTGCAGCAGCGGCTCGGGGTCCTGGATTCCGCAGACCGCACCGACGGTCGGTTCCGCCCGCATGATGCTCACCGCGGTCGCGATCGCCTCCGGAGCCAGCGCCAGGTCGGAGTCGACGTAGCAGATCAGCTCGCCGCTGGTGTGGGCGGCGCCGACGTTGCGGGCGGTGCCGCAGCCGCCGTTGGTGCCCGTGCTGAGCACGCGGACACCGAGGGCCTCGGCCACCGCGACGGACTGGTCGGTACTGCAGTCGTCGACCATCAGCAACTCGATGTTCGGGTAGGTCTGGTCGAGGATGGACCGCAGGCAGAGATCCAGGGACTCGGCGTAGTTGTAGTTCGGCACAATCACCGAGACCAGCGGAAACGCGTTCATCGGGTGGCGACCTCCGGACGATCGTAGAGCCGGCGGAAGCGGGGTGAGGACAACCAGGCGATCACGCCGGAGGCCGCAGCGACCGCGATGACCAGATTAAGGAAGAAGTGCATCGCTACGAAGTAGCAGAGGAAAATCCATCCGCGCTCGGCCAGGACGAACCGGTGCATCGGCAGGTCACCGGCGACGAAGGCGGCGAACGCGGCCAGCGGCACCAGCAGGAACGCCGGGCCGAACAGCACCGGCAGCACCAGGGTGAGGACGGCCAGCGGGGCGGCGATGCTGACCCAGGCGCGGGGGCCGCTGCGCAGCCCGCCGGGGAACTCCGGCTTGCGGGCGTACATCGGGATGTGCAGTGCCGTGCGGGTGAAGACCTTGCGGACCAGCACCCCGAGTTCGTGGTCGTGGTCGTGCACACCGCGCACCCGGGGCGAGAGCAGGATTCCGTAGCGCTCCGCCAGCCGCAGGCCGTAGTCGGCGTTCTCGGTCTCCCGCAACCGGGGGTTGAAGGGGCCGATCTCCTCGAACACCCGGGTCGGGATGGCCAGCAGGGCCGTGTAGAGGGTGCTGATGCGGCCCTCGTCGGCGATCAGCCAGTAGGACTGCTGGAGGCAGCGGTACTCCTCCAGAAGGCTGTCCCGGATCAGCGGGACCGGGTCGTAGTTGCCGCAGACCGCCCCGATGGTCGGGTCCTCGGTGAGCAGCTCGACCGCGTTGGCGACCGAGTCGGGACGGGCGGCCACATCGGAGTCGATGAAGAACAGGATCTCGCCGGTGGCCACCGCGGCGCCGAGGTTGCGGGCCGCGGCGGGCCCGCTGTTGCTAGGCGTACGCACGACCCGGGCCCCGTGGGCCTCGGCGACCGCCACCGAGTCGTCGGTGCTGCAGTCGTCCACCACGATGATCTCCAACTGCGGGTATGTCTGGGCCCGCAGGGAGTCGAGGCACAGGTGCAGTGCGCGGGCGTAGTTGTAGTTCGGCACGATGACCGACACCAGAGGAGGGCTCATCTTTCCGTCCAGGTCAGCAGGTGTGGATAGCGGGCGTTGATCTGTGCTACAGCGAGAACGACCCCGACCAGCACGGCGCAGCCGACGATCGTCCGATCGCGCAGCAGGATCCGGATCGGATCGCCGCCGGTGCGCAGCACGAGCACCGCCTGCAGGTACCGGAAGGCGGCCAGCACCCCGAGGGGTACGACGAGCGCCAGCACGGCCGGCGGGTAGGCGTCGATCGGTGTGTCGAGGTGCAGGTACAGCAGGAAGGAGACGCCGGCCAGGGTGGTGGTCAGGCCGAGCAGGTGGTCGGCGAGCAGCAGGTTGTAGCCGTCCAGGGCGGGCCGGTGCCCGGCGCCCAGGACCGCCAGTTCGTGTCGGCGTTTGCCGAGGATGAGTACCAGGCAGCCGCTGAACACCGCGGTCAGCAGCAGGCTGGACGGCGGCGTCTCGACCGCGGCGTAGCCCTGTAGCACCCGCAGCACGAAGCCGGTGGCGACCACACAGACGTCCAGCAGCGGCTGGTGTTTGAGCCATCTGCTGTAGGCGGCGCTCAGGAGCAGATAGACGACCAGGGGCCACCAGGCCATCGGGGGAGCGGTGACGGCCAGCGTGATCAGTCCGGCGGCGAGCAGGCCCGCGTACCCCCAGGCCACCGGGACCGGGACGTGCCCGGCGGCGATCGGCCGGTGCCGCTTCTCGGGGTGTGCCCCGTCCCGGTGTCGGTCGGCGATGTCGTTGACGACGTAGATGACCGAGGAGGCGAGGGTGAACGCGGCCACCGCCCACACGCACCGCCACAGCGCCGTGACCGTCCAGACCGGGGTGTCGATCAGGGCGAGCGGCACGGCGAACAGGTTCTTGACGACATGACCCGGCCGGGCCAGGGCGAGCAGGTGGCGGGGCAGTGGGGGAAGGCGGGTGTCACGGTTGGCGGCGATCGGGGCGACCGGCTCCACGACGGTATCGGCGGCTGTCATCGTGGCCCCCGTCAGAAGAAGATCCTGGTGGCGGCGAGGAGGCCCTGCCGCCAGGGATCGCGGCTGGTCCGGCCCTCATCCCTGGGCTGGTCACGGTGCCGCTCGGCCCGCCACCACTCGTAGGTGCGCAGAATGGCGTCCTGGTTGGACAGCTTCGGATGGAAACCCAGCCGCTGCCGGGCCTTGTCGATGCTGACGTACGAGTCGGCCATCAGCTTGTGCAGCAGCCGACCGTAGACCGGTGACAGGCGGCTGCGTTCCAGCAGGCTGAGGGTGAGCAGGGCCGGCCGCGCGGGCAGGGAGACCACCCGTCGGCCGTGACCGGCGGCGTCCAGGACGGCCTGGAAGTCCTCCCGGAGGGTGCCGAACCGTTCGGCCGCGAGGTTGTACGTGTCGTTGGCCAGGTCGTCGTCGGCGGTGAGCACGGTGAGCACCGCCTCCACCAGGTCCTCCACGGCGAACATCTGGATCCGCACGTCGCCACGGCCGAGGACCGGGAAGTTGCGCCCCTCCTCGGCCCACTCGAAGAGCATGGCGAACAAGCCCATCCGCCCGGGGCCGAGGAAGGTCTTGGGGCGTAACACCGCCACCGGCAGGCCCTCGGCCCGGTGCCGCTCGGCTATCTCCTCGGCGGCGGCCTTCGCCGCGGAGTAGGCGTCGACCGGCATCCGGGGATACTCCTCCGGGGTGGGCACCTGCTTGGGCAGCCCGTAGACGGCGGTCGAGGAGATGTGCAGCACCCGCCCCACCTCGGCCCGACGGGCGGCCTCGAAGACGGTGCTGGTCCCGTCGACGATGATCGACCGGATCTGGTCGGCCGGGTAGCTGGGCAGGGCCGCGGCGCAGTGGATCACCGCGGTGGCTCCGGTGAAGGCGCGGGTCAGCAGCTCGGGATCGCGGATGTCCCCGACGTGGCTGACCGTGGGCTCGGTCCGTAGGTCGACGCCGTGGACCTGGTGGCCGTCGGCGATCAGACGTTCGGCCAGTCGGGAGCCGAGCATGCCGGCCGCGCCGGTGATCGCGATCACCACAGCGAACCCACCTTCTGCGCGACGAACCGGGTGACCAGTCGGGTCAACCCCTGGCCGAGCACCTCGTCCAGGGCCTCCACCGCGCGCTGGGCGTCGGCCGGCTCGGTGACCAGGGAGGGGCCGATGATCAGGGGGTTCAGCCCATTGAGGGTGTAGTAGGTGAAGATGTCGTGGTCCCGGTAGAGCGCGTTGATGACCGCGCAGGTCACCAGCTTGGCCTTGAACCGGGGGTCGCGGGCCATGCCCGCCGGGGCCAGCCGGGACACCAGGTCGAGGATCTTGGGACCACCGTCGATGTGTACGCCCCAGAGCGCCCCGGCGCCCGCCACCCGGCCCACCGCCTCCGGGTGTTCCTTGGCCAGCCGGTGCAGGGCCGGTTCCAGGACCCGCTCCAGTGCGCGGGCCCGTGCCGGGTAGTCGTCCTCCACCACGATGTTGATCGCCTCGAGGGCGGTGACGCACTCCTCGCCCATGCCGTAGTAGGTGGTGCTGGTGCTCTGGAGCAGGGCGTCCGTCAGGTTGTCGTACGCCTTGCGGAACACCGGTTTGCGGGCCACGAAGGCCGATATGGACGATTTGCCGCCGCCGAACGATTTGCTGGTGGTGAGCACGTCCGGGATCAGACCGGGATAGCGCATGAAATAGAACAAGCTGCCCGTCTTGCCCCAGCCGGTGTAGATCTCATCGAAGATGAGCACGATGTCGTGTCGGTCGCACAGTTCGCGTACCCCGCGAAGGAAATCCTCGTCGCACCACTGAATGGTCGAGGCGCTGAAGGGTTCGACGATCAGGGCATAGACATCGCCGGCGTGCTGCTCGATAGTCGACCGAACAGATTCCAGATCGCCGTAGCTATATGTGGCGATTCCCGGAATTGTCGGGAAGTTGAAGTGCGGCTGACCGGTGAGTCCGCCGGAGCCGAGCAACTTTCCGTGGAAGGCGCAGTCTGCCCGAAGGATGGTACCCCGGTGGCCGCCGTGGTATTTGTAGGCTAGCTTCACGGCGCCTTCCACCGCCTCGGCCCCGGAGTTCGGCAGGAACGACATGGAGAGGTCGCCGGGCAGCAGCTGCGCCAGATTGTGACCGAGCGCGGCCAGGTAGGGGGAAAAGTACGTCTTGTGCACCTCCATCCGGCGACGCTCGGCGAACCGCTGTCGGGCCGCCAGGATCCGTGGATGGTTGTGGCCGTGGTTGAGCACCCCCACTCCGCCAGTGAGGTCAAGGATGCGCCGGCCGTCACCTAAGGTCAGGTAGGCACCCTCGGCGCTGTCCACCAAATCCCGGCCGAACCCGAACGACGTCATCAGATTGACCTGGCTGGCGTTCACGTACTGCCGATAGAGATCGTGCACCTCACGAACGGTGAGCCGCTCGCATTCCTCGATACTGACGAGATTGGGCATGGTGCGACGCTAACTATTGCCCCGCGATCTTTCCTGGACCCTCGCTGGATGCAACCTTGACTACGCAAGGCAACCCTTGCGTGGTCGGTTGCCGCTCGATAACTTGGGTCAGGGCCTGATCCAATTACCGACGATCAATTCTCGCGCATTATCCAAACCCCATTGAGGTGTTCGTCATGCCGCCGACGGTGTCGGTCGTCGTTCCGACCCACAACAGCTCGAAGACCCTGGCTGCGTGCCTTGCCGCGATCCATCGGCAGCGACACCCGGTGACCGAGGTGATCGTCGTCGACGACGCCAGCACCGACGACACCCGGGAGATCGCGCGGCGGTTCCCCTGCCGACTGTTGGTCACCGACCGCAACGCGGGACCGGCTGCCGCCCGTAACCGTGGCATCCAGGCCAGCTCCGGTGACCTGATCTTCTTTCTGGACTCCGACTGCGCACCGGAACCGGACGCCCTGGGCAACGCCCTGGCCATCCTCCGCGATCAGCCGGACGTGGCCTGCGTACACGGCATCTACTCGCTCGAACCCCTGATCGACGACGGGCCGGTCGAGGCGTACCGGCTGCTGCACGGGCACTACTGGCGGCTGCGTAACGTCGGCCGGGTCCGCACCACCCTCTTCGCGATCTGTCTCATCAGGCGGGAGGTGTTCGACTCGGTCGGTCTGTTCGACGAGAAGCTGCGCGCCTCCGAGGACGTGGAGATCGGCGATCGGATGGGTGACCGGTACGGCATCGTCCTGACCGACACGATGGTCTGCCGCCACGACGACGACAGTCGGCTCGGGGCACTGCTGCGCAAACAGTTCCACCGTTCGCAGATGCTGATCCCGGTCGCCCGGGCCGAACGCGGGCCGGCCGGCATCCGCGCCAACACCCGGGCCGGTCTGCTGACCGCGACCCTGGTGCCGGCGACCCTGCCGACCGCGCTGCTGACCGGCGGCTGGCCGGTGCTCTCCCTGCTGTTCTTCGTATTGTTCACCGTCGCTGAACCAGCTCTGCTGCGCTTCGTACTGCGCCAACGTGGGCCCGCCTTCACCGCCTTCTTCTTCGGGGTGCATCTGCTGGTCCAACTGGCCGTCGTCAGTGGAGCGCTGGTGGGCGGGCTACGTCACCTGGTCGATCGTGACTTCGGACCGACCCGGGCCGGCCTCGCGGCGAAGACCTCCCGATGAGTACCCGTAGAGGGCCCTTCACCCGGTTCTGCGCCCACCTGCACGCCCAGGCGTTGCACTATCTGCTCTTCGCCTACCGCGGTCAGCAGGCGTTGCGCCGTCGCCCCACCACCGGTGGCCGGCACTGGCCGGCGTTCGGTCTGGCCGGAGAGGAGATCGCTCTAACCATCGACGACGGTCCGCATCCTGAGTGGACCGCACCCCTGCTGGACCTGCTGCACCGGCACGGGATACGGGCCACCTTCTTCCTCATCGGTGACCGGGTGCGGGAACGTCCCGACCTGGCCCGCCTGGTGCATGAGGCCGGTCATCTGATCGGCAACCACTCGATGTCCCACCCGCAGCCCTTCGCCGCCCTCACCCGGCAGGAGCTTCGGGCCCAGATCGTGCACACCCAACGCGAGATCGAGGACGCCGTCGGGGTCACCCCCGCGCTGTTTCGGGCGCCGGGCGGGAACTGGTCGCCGAGGGTCCTGCGGACCACGGCCGCCCTCGGCCTCACCCCGGTCGACTGGACGGTGAACCCCAGTGACTGGCGCACTCCGGGGGTCGCCCGGATCGCCCGGTCGCTGTCGCGTACCAGACCTGGGCAGATCATGCTCTGCCACGACGGCGGTGGCGACCGGTCGCAGACCGTCGCGGCCCTGGCCGAGGTGCTGCCGCGCCTGGCCGACCGGGGGCTCCGCTTCGTCACCGTCCCGGACCAGCGGTAGCTGCCGTGGACCTTGCCATGGCCTGCCCGTGCATGGGGTCGGACAGCCACACGTCAACCCGTCGGTTCACTGGTCAGACCGGGCCGCCCCCAGCGTCGTGGGCGTCCGCTGCCAGGACGGAGCCGCCGAAGATCGCCGAGCCGGGTCGTGACGCCCCGGTCCGGCGGGGTGGGGAGACACCGATGTCGCAAGATGAACTTTCCATACAGCTCCTGGGACCGGTGCGGGCCTGTCGGGGCGACACCCAGCTGTATCTGGGCACGCCCCGGCAACGGGAAGTCCTGGCGGTGTTGGCGTTACGCAGCGGCACGGTGATGTCGGTCGCTCAGATCGTCGAGGCGATCTGGGTCGGCCGGCGGCCCGACTCGGTCGAGAACATGGTGCACACCTACATCGGCCGGCTGCGCCGCGCCCTGGAACCCCCCGGCAACCGGCCCTCCCTGGCCCGGGTGCTGCGCTCCACCCGGCCGGGCTACACCCTGGACATCCCGGCCGACGCGGTGGACATCGTCCGCTTCGAGCAGGATGTCCGCAGCGCCCGCGCCGCCCGCTCCCAGCAGGATCTGCCCCGGACCCTCTACCTGTTCCAGCGGGCCCTCGACCGGTGGTCCGGGCGGGCCCTGCACGAGGCCACCGGCCCGCTGGCCGAGGCCGAGCGGATCCGGCTGGCCGAGCTTCGCCAGGATGTGCTGGAGGAGATGACCGGCGTCCGGCTGCTGCTGGGTGACATCGAGAACGTCGTCGCCGAACTGCGCTGGATGCTGGCCGAGCATCCGATGCGGGAACGGCTGTGGGAACTGCTGCTGGTCGCACTCGGGCAGACCTCCCGGAGGGCGGAGGCTCTCACCGCCTTCCAGGACGCCCGCACCACCCTCGCCGACCGGCTAGGGGTGGAACCCGGCCACCGGCTCCAGGACCTGCATCGCCGACTGCTGCGCAGCGAGCCGGTCACGGTCTTCCCGTGGTGGGAGCGGCGAGTGCGGGTCTGACCGCCCGGGTGGCCCGGGGCGGACCACCCGGCAACGGTCAGGATTCGATCCCGGTGGTCAGGATTCGACCGTGGCGGGGGTCAGCACGAAGAAGGCGTCGGGGGAGTCCTCGCCGGACCCCGGGGCCTGCCAGGTGGCCACGTCGAGCCCGCAGTCCTGGATCACCTGCACGAACTGTCGGGACCGCTGCACGTCGTAGATCTGCACGAGGATCCTGCCGCGCGGGGTGAGCAGCCCCGGCAACCGGCCCAGCAGTTCGGCCGCCTCGTCCACGGACAGGTAGTAGATCACCTCGCGCAGCAGGATGGCGTCGTACCGGTCCGGTGGGACGTACCCCCGGATGTCGGCCACCGCGTAGGAGGCGTCCGCGCGGTTGAGCCCCCGGGCCGTCCGGATCGCCCGCCGACTGATGTCCACCCCGTGGTAGTGCCGGTAGCGGCCGGGGGGCAGGGCCAGGTTGGCGCTGGTGCCGCAGCCCAGGTCGAGAATCGTCGGGTGCGGTGCCCATTCCTCGATCAGGGACAGTGGCACACTGCCACCCCCGGCCTCGTCCAGGTAGCCCCAGAAACCCAGGGCGTACTGGGCGTCCCAGAGTGCCGCGTTCAACCGCGGGCTGCGCCGTACCAGCGCCCGGACCGGTGCACCGACCCGCCCCGCGATCATCCTCAGCTTCGACACCTTCGTCACCGACCCCTCTCCGCCGGGCTCATGCCGGACAGTTGCGTGTGCACCGGGCCGCCGACCGGCCCCTCGACGGAACTCTGCTGCGGTCCGGCCTCGGCGGGCCGGGCGAGTCGCAACCGACGCCGATGCAGGTACTGCGCCAGCGCCAGTCCGCCCCCGCCGACGGCGACCTCACTGAGCGCGCAGACCAGCCGACTGATCAGCACTACCGGAGTGGCCACGGTCACCGGCAGTACGGTGGCCAGCCCGAGCATCAGCACCGCCTCCCGTACGCCCAGCCCGTCCGGAGCCACGACCACCGCCAGACCGGCCACCGTGGCGGCGGCGAAACCCGCCACACAGATCAGGTACGACCGCACCGGTGGGGCGCCGGCGGCCACCGCCAGCAGCCACAGGTGATGCCCGGAGATGAACCAGGACAGGGTCTGCGCGGCGACGGCGCGACGCAGGCCGGAGGCGGAGGCGGCGCCCTGCGGAGGCGGCCGACGCAGCAACCGGGCGGCCAGCCCGATCCCTCGGTTCAGCAGATCCGGGCGGACCACGAGGGCGACGAGGGGGACCGTGGCGAGCACCAGCCACCAGGTGGCGCCGGACAGCACCGCCGGCCCGGCCGCCAGGGCGACCGTCATTCCGGTCATCGCCACCACCGCCCAGCTGAGCAGGAACACCCCGGCCAGCCGGATCGGCCCCACCTCGATCTCCTTGCCCATCCGCAGCAGGACCGGCAGGGCGACGAAGCGGCCTGGTACGAACTTGGTCAGGAAACCCACGAAGAACAGCCGGTACGCCGTCCACCGGTCCACCGGAGCCCCGAGGTCTACGAAGATCGCCCGCCACGAGACGATCCCCAGCAGCAGGCCGACGGCGTTGATCAGCAGGGCCCCGGTCACGGCTACCGCCACCCGCCACGGGTCCAGTTGACCGGCCAGGGCCGCCACCGGAGTCCAGTCCTGGGAGCGGACGAACAGCACCAGACCGATGCTCAGGGCCACCACGAAGGCGACCGTGAACGCCCGGTTGACCAGCTGCCACCAGCGGCCCTTCATCGGCGCGACTCCACAGTGGTCGGTCGGGCGCCCAGCGCACGGATCCGCCGCAACAGGGCCCCGGACACCCCGATCCCCATGCCGAGGAACTCCGTGAGGTGGGTCAGCCAGCGCAGACCGGCGGCGTAGAGCAGGAACCTGGGGCCGCGGTGCCGCAGGGCGAAGGCCAGCAGGTGCCGGTCCGCCACCACGGCGGCGCCGATCAGGGTCACCGGCAGCGCGGCCCACCAGGGTGACAGCAGGATCAGCGGGACACTGGCCACCGTCAGGCCGCTGGAGACCATGCCGACCACCGAGCCGAGGTCGACCTGGTGTGGCGCCCGGTCGGCCGGTGCCTCGCCCGAGGTGGCGGTCGGACGGTCCCAGCGGGTGGCGACGACCGCCCCGGCGTAGGTCACCGCGCGGCGGAACAACTCCGACAGGTACGGCCGCAGCCGATCCACATCGTCGTGCCGGCCGACGATCTCGTCGCTGACCCGGATGGTGTACCGCTGCGGCAGCCGGGTGCCGAACTCCACGTCCTCGGCGTCGCGCAGCCGCTCGTCGAAGCCCCCGACCAGGTCGAAGACCTCCTTGGGTACGGCGGTGAGCGCGAACATGGTGGTGCTGGTCAGCCCGGTGGCCCGCCGCCGCCAGAAGTGCTCGAACAAGGTCTTGTACGCCTCGACCGGGCCGTCGTCGTAGAGCGGATGCAGATCGTAGATGCCCTGCACGACACCGCAGTCCGGGTACGCCTTGAGGGTGCGTACGGCCGCGGCCAGGGCCCCGGGTGCCAGGGCGATGTCCGAGTCGACGAAGAACAGCACCTCACCGCCGGCCCGCCCGGCACCGGCGTTGCGGGCCGCCGAGACTCCCCGGTTGGCGTCGAAGGCCAGCAGGGTGCAGGGGAACTCGGCCGCGATCTGCCGGGACCGGTCGGTGCTCGCGTCGTCGACGACGATCACCTCGGCCGGCGGTGGCGTCTGGGCGTAGACCGCCGACAGACAGTCACGCAGGGTCCGTTCCTTGTTGTAGTTCGGTACCACCACGGACACCCTCACCGGGCCCACCTCTCGAGGTCGTCATGGTCGGCCCGTCCGCCACCGGGGCGCAGCGCCAGCCAGCCCAGCGCCAGCAGACCGACGAGCACGTACAGGTTGGTGTGCAGCAACTCCAGGCCCCGGAAGTGCAGATCGGTGTCGCGCAGCCCGATCAGGGTCCAGGCCGCGCTGGCCACCAGGGCGGCCCAGAGCAGCGCGGCGGCGGCCACCGCGACCCGGTCACCCGCGCGCCGGCCGCGTACCGCCAGCAGCACCAGGGCGGGTACGCACCACACCCAGTGGTGGTGCCAGGCGGCCGGCGAGACGAGCAGACCGGTCGTCGCGCAGGCCAGCACGCCGAGGAACTCGTCGCCGGCCCGGACACACCGCACCGCGACCACCAGCCCGGCCACCCCCACCAGGACCGCCAGCAGCAGCCAGACGACGGTGACCTCGGCGGTGTCACCGAGGCGGGCCAGCGCACCGTGCAGCGACTGGTTCAGCACCGTCCGGGGGTCGGCGGTGACCCGGGCGGTGTCGAAGAGACCGCCGCCCCAGAACCGGATCGAGTCGGCCGGCCGCCAGGCGAAACCGAGCCCGACGGTGGCACCGAAGGCCACCGTCGCCATCCCGGCCGCCCGCCACCGGCGCAGGCAGAGCAGGTACACCACGAAGATCAGCGGAGTCAGCTTGATGCCGGCGGCGATACCCACCCCCCATCCACGCCAGCGGCCGGCCGGGTCACCGGTCAGGTCCAGCAGGACGAGCAGCATCAGGAACAGGCCCACCTGGCCGACCTGGAGGTGACCGGCCACCGGGAAGACCGGCAGCAGCGCGACCGTGCCCAGCAGCACGGCGCCGGGGCCGGTGCCCGTACCGGCGGCTCGTAGCGAGGCGCGTACCACGGCGGCCAGGGCGAGCACCGTGGCCGCCGACCAGATCCCGATCCCGGTCGCGGCGCCGAGGTAGGCCAGGGGTTGCAGTGCCAGCGCGGCGAACGGCGGGTACGTGAAGCCCAGCACGATGCCGTCGGCGCCCTGGTGGGTGGCGTCGTAGAGCCTGCCGTCACCGCTGGCGGCGGCGATCGCGGCCGTCCGGTAGACGGCCAGGTCCCCCCAGAACCGGCCGGTGCTCCGATACGCGACGACTGCTGCGGCGGCCACCGACCCGGCAAGTAGCAGCAGCGGGATGACTGACAGCGCCGTCCGGATCCGGCGGCCGGCCCGAGGAGCCGCCGTCGGCGCGAGGATCGTCACGGCAGCCCCCTTCGAAGGTCAGTTGGCCGACGGTAACAATCGACAGGTCAACGCTTTCTGTAACTGATCTGGATTACTGACGGCAGGCGGGCCGGACGCCGGGGGTCGCCCGGCCTGGTACCGGTCGTGGCGAGAATCGCCTTCCCCGCACAGGTGTGATCCAGCGAATGGCGTTGTCCTCAATTAGCTCGGGTCGCAATTACCGGCTGTGGCGTAAGCCAATCGCGGCACCTGGTCGGTTGCGATTGGGAATGCGGTCTATGTCGGACCCTGAAGGGACCTGACTGAGTCCGCTACAAGTCACTTCCCGTTCATTGTGATCAATGCACGTACGTCAATACGATATGCCTGCTCCCATTGGGGAGTCCGAAGGACAAGGGAGGTCCTCTTTGAAATCCACCCTGCGCTGGACCGCGATCGCGGGAATGTCGATCGCGTTGGTCCTGGGGGGCGCACCGGCCGTCAGTGCAAATCCCACCACCACCGAGAGCAACGGCAACACCAGTACCGTCGCCCGTACCCTCGACGGTCGCGCGATCACCAACGACAAGATCGCCAAGGAGGTCGCGGAGTTCTGGACGCCGGAGCGGATGGCCTCGGCGGTCGACCTGACCTTCGCCCGGCCCGGGGGCGCCGTCGAGTCACCGGCCCGCGCGCCGAAGCCCACCGGGCCGGCGGGCGCGGTGGCGCCCATGGCACCGAGGATCGCCGGCACCGACGACGTCCGGACCATGGTCAACGAGTCGCTGGCCGTCGGGAAGGTCTACTTCACCGTCCCCGGCGGTGGCACCGCCTCCTGTTCGGCCAGCACGGTCGCCAGTGGCAAGCGGCGGCTGGTGGTGACCGCGGGCCACTGCGTGCACGGGGGCGCCGGCGGGCAGTGGTACAGCAACTGGCAGTTCGTCCCGCGGTACCGCGACGGGGCCCGTCCGTTCGGCACCTTCGTGGCGTCCAGCCTGAACACCCGCACCGCGTGGATCAACAGCAGCAGCTACGCCGAGGACATGGGCATCGCCGTCATGAACAACGGCGGTTCCTACGGGCTCAAGGTCGTCGAGACCGTGGGTGGTCACGGCCTGCGCTGGAACTACGGCTACAGCGTCTCGGTGACCGCCCTCGGTTACCCGTCCAACCTCGGCGGCGGCGAAAGCCAGTACTTCTGCCAAGGCACCACCTGGAACGCCGGCGGCCAGCAGATCCGGATGTGGTGCAACATGACCTACGGTTCCAGTGGCGGACCCTGGCTTCAGGAATACAACGACAGCACCGGGTACGGATTTATCAACAGTGTCGTGAGCCACGGTGACAATCCCGGCAACGGCCAATTCGACGGCCCCTACTTCGACGACGACATCAAGAGTCTCTACGACTTTGCCGAAGGAATTTCTCCGGCATAGGAGTCCGTGAAATCATCGGCCCCGGCCAGATGGCCGGGGCCGATGCGGCGTGGATTGACGTACAACTGCCGATGCCTGACGGATGGCGGCGGTCAGAGTCCGGCCGCGGCGTCGTACCGGCGGCGCAGGTCGGCCATCTCCGCGGGAGCCAGGGCCTCCTTCTGCGCCGGCTCGGCGTACTTCGGCGGGAACATCTGCCGCAGTCGGTCGATGAACATGACGTCCTCGGTCGCCTCGACCACCTCGACGCCCGGCGGATCGGTGGACAAGTCCATGATCACCGGACCGGCCAGTTTGACCGCCCAGTCCCAGGTGCGCTTCTGCTCGGCGATCCCGCACAGGTGGAAACCGTAGACCGTCTGCACGTCGGCGAGTCTGGTCGCCTCGGCGGGCTCGAAGCCGTAGACGTTGACCCCGCAGATCACCGCCGGCTTCGTCTGCTCGCCGTCGGCCGCCTGCTGGGGGTAGTGCCCCGCGTGGTTGTGCTGTTCCGGGTCGGCCTGTTCGAGGTAGACCCGCATCTGGGTCATGATCTGCCCACGCAGATCCGTCGGCCTCGCCTCCGAGCCGGCCGTCCGGACCAGAACGACCGCGCCGGTCGACACCGTCAGCAGGATCACCGCGACCCACACGTAACGGTTGCGGTACCACCCCGCGAGACTTGCTCGGGAAACCATGACTGCTTCTCACCTCGTCGCCGGTACTGCCGAATCGGCAGGACGTACCCAGGGATTGATGTGCCCGGTGTCGGGGAGCGGCCCGGCGCTGTGGCGCGCAGCGTCCGTCCACCGGTGCGCTGCCGACCACGCGATGCTCCCGTGCTGGCCGTTCCCAGCGTGGTTGCCCCCACGCTGCGGCGATGTGAGCCATTCCAGCACGCTTTCACCCACTCCGGCAACCGTGCGGGCACTGGCCGATGCCCGCGCGGCATTGACACACGCCGTCGTGCATCTCATGGTCAATAGATTCAGCTCTCCGTCGAAAGGGCCATGGGATGGTCAGCCACGAACACAGGTACGTCATCGTCGGGGCGGGTCCCGCCGGCGTGCAGCTGAGCTACTACCTCCAGCAGCAGGGTGCCGACTACCTGACGCTGGAGAGTGGAGGCTCACCGGGCGGGTTCTTCCGCCGGTTCCCCCGTCACCGCCGGCTGATCTCCCTGAACAAGGTGCACACCGACAGCACCGATCCCGAGATCAGGCTGCGCTGGGACTGGAACTCACTACTCAACGACTCCCCGGACCTGCTGTTCCCGAACTTCAGCAAGGAGTACCTGCCGTCCGCCGACGACCTGGTGCGCTACCTCGCCGAGTTCCAGCGGCACTACCAGCTCAACATCCGATTCGACACCAGGGTCGAACGGATCACCCGGACCGAGGACGGGTTCACCCTGGACACCGACCAGGGGCAGGTGCGGGCGCGCTGCCTGATCGTGGCCACCGGCTGGGGCAAGCCGTTCGTGCCGGCCATCCCCGGCATCGAGCACGCGACCGGGTACGAGGACATGGTCATCGACCCCGAGGAGTACGAGGGCCAGCGGGTCCTCATCATCGGCAAGGGCAACTCCGCCTTCGAGACCGCCTCGGCCATCCTCGGCCGGGCCTCGATGGTGCACCTGGCCAGCCGGCACCCCCTGAAGTTGGCCTGGAACACCAAACACCCCGGCGACGTACGCGGCCAGTACGGCGCGATCCTGGACAGCTACCAGTTCAAGACCCTGCACTCCGTGCTGGACTGCACCATCGACGAGATCCGGCCGGTCGACGGCCGCTTCCAGGTGTCGATCACCTACACCCACGCCGACGGCGAGACCGCGGTGCTCGACTACCACAAGGTGCTGCGGTGCACCGGCTTCCAGATGGACACCGCCCTGTTCGACGAGACCTGCCGCCCGGACATGGTGCGCGAGGGCCGGATGCCCGATCTGCGTCCGGACTGGCAGTCCACGAACGTCGACGGTCTGTACTTCGCCGGCACCATCGCCCAGGCCCGCGACGTCAAGCACGCCTCCTCACCCTTCATCGACGGATTTCGGTACAACCTGCGTACCTTCACCCGACTGCTGCGGGAGCGCTACGAGCAGGTGCCGCTGTCGTACGCGACCACCCCGGCCGACCCCGCCTCGCTGACCAAGCTGATGCTCGACCGGGTCAACTGGAGTTCGGCACTGTGGACCCAGTTCGAGTACCTGTGCGACGTGTTCGTCCGCGACGAGACCACCGGCGACTTCCGGCACTACGAGGACCTGCCGGAGGACTACGCCGTGGAACGCTTCGCCGAGGCCACCCACTTGTACACCCTGGCGCTGCGGTGGGGCCGCGACGACTACGGCGACGTCTTCGCCATCGAGCGTCATCCGACCCCCGACCGGGCCCGGGAGAGCGCCTTCATCCACCCGGTGATCCGGCGCTACCGAGGCGGCGAACTGATCGCCGAGCAGCATCTGCTGGAGGACCTGCTGGCCGAGTGGCGCCGACCGGACCGGCACGTCGAGCCGTTGACCGAGTTCCTCACCGAGCACCTCAACGGCGGATCATGACCTCGTCCAGCGGTTTACGGGCCAACTCCGGGACCAGGGCGTCCGGCGCGGGATAGCCGACCGGCATCACCACGTACGGGCGCTCCTCCCGGGGTCGCTCGCACACCTCGTTGAGGAACCGCATCGGGTTGGGGGTGTGGGTCAGGGTGACCAGACCGGCGTGGTGCAGGGCGGTGATCAGCACACCGACCGCGATGCCGACGGACTCCTTGACGTAGTACGGCTTGGGGCTGTGCGGCCCCTGGTGCACCTCGAACACGACGATGACGGCCGGGGCGGTCTCCAGGAAGGGTTTACGCCAGTCGGTGCCGAGCCCGGAAATCGCACCCAGCCACTCCTGCGAGGCGCGGTGGTCGTAGAACGCGCGTTCCTCGGCCTCGGCCGCCTCGCGCAGTCGACGCTTGCGGGCCGGGTCGGTCAGCACCACGAACCGCCACGGCTGCACGTTGGCACCGCTGGGCGCGGTCGAGGCCGCGCGGATCGCGGCCTCGATCACCCCCTCGGGCAACGGATCGGCAGCGAAGTCGCGCACTGATCGGCGCTGCGCCATCCGATCCGCGAAGGCCTCCGCCTCGCGGACCATGTCCGCCGGTTGGCGACGACTGTGCTGGATCGGAACCCTGGGTAACAGCTTCGTGTGGGTCACCTGTGGCCTCCCTGAACCAGGTGGACCGGCGTCACCGACAGACCGGAAGCGCCGCGCGACGTTCGGTTCATCCAGCATTGCCCAGGGTGTGCGTGTCGTCGTTACCTAAGCGTGCCTTCTTGCTCCGCCGGTACCCCGGGTGCGGTGTGCGCGGCGACCTCGTCGACCACATCGGAAAGTCGTCCGTGTCGCGCCGCGACGGCCCGCTGCCGGGTCGCCCCGTCGCCCTCCGTGCCGAGCCAGGCCAGCCACTGCTGCACCCGCTGCCGGTCGCCGGCCTCCTCCAGGGCCGGTCCGGCCAGCTCGACCAGCCGCTCGGCCAGGGTGGCCGCGGGCAGCAGTCGCCCGGTGGCCACCTCGACACCCTGACCCCCCATCCCGTCGCGGGCCGCCCGCCAGTAGGCCAGCCGCAACAGCTCAGGTGCCGGCTGCGGCCCCTCGTCGCCGGTGTCGACCGCCCGCCCGGCGACGACCACCAGCGCCCGCACCAGGGCGGCCAGGGCCTCGGACTCGGCGGCGGTGACGGGCATGTCGGCCACCCGCACCTCCAGGGTGGGGTGGTTCACCGACAGGCGCAGATCCCAGAAGATCGTGCCGTGGTCGACCAGGGCACCGGCCTCCAGCAGCATGTCGATGTGGTTGTCGTACTGCTGTGCGGAGGTCAGGTACGGCGGGGGCCCGGCCACCGGCCACCGGCCCCAGGTCAGGCTGCGCCAGCTCGCGTAACCGGTGTCCCGCTCGCACCAGTACGGCGAGTTGGCCGTCAGGGCCAGCAGCACCGGCAGGTGTGGCCGCAGGTGGTTGCCGATCAGCACGGCCCGGTCCCGGTCGGGCTCCTCCACGTGCACGTGCACCGCACAGATCGCCAGGTCGTCGTGCAGGCCACGGAAGGTGGCGTTGCCCCGGTCCTGACGGGGACCCTCGGTGATCGGCGGTGGTACGACATCACCGAGCACCGGGGAACCGCTGGCGATCACCCGCAGCCCCACCGACCGGGCGGCGCTCTGCACGGCCCACCGTCCCTCGGTCAGCTGGGCCCCCAGGTCCGCCAGGCGCAGACAGGGATCGGTGCGGGTCTCGATGTGCAGTTTGGTGATCTCGCCGCCCACCCGGGCACCCAGCACCGGCCGGGCGCGATCGATGACGGTGGCCGCCTCCGGGACTACCGCACCCCGCTCGGCATCGACGACGAAAAACTCCTCTTCGACCCCGAACCGGGGAATGGCCGATCCTGGGCCCTGTCCCGTAGTCATGCCACCGCCGACCCCTCACTGTCGGCCGTCTGCCGACGGTGAGCAGGTTACGGGATTTCGCCGACCAGTTGGGGCTTCGCACCCTCCATCGAGGACACTTCCTGCACCAGCCCGGCCAGCAGCGCCGTCCGCTCCGGCATCCGGTCCAGATACACGTACTCCTCGGCGGAGTGTGCGCCGCCCCCGACCGCACCCAGACCGTCCAGGGTGGGTACGCCGAGCGCGGCGGTGAAGTTGCCGTCGGAGGCCCCCGCGGCGTACGCCCCGACGACCTTCGGCAGCTCCAGTGCCTCAGCGGTCGACTGGGCCAGCTCCAGCAGGGACTGGGCGAGTTCGGCCGGCATGGGGTAGCGGTTGATGCCCCCGCGGACGGCCAGGGTCGCCTCGGGCAGGTGCGGCTCAAGCTTGCGGATGGCCTGGTCGACGCGCTCCAGCTCGGCTCGGGTCCAGGCCCGCACGTCCACGGCCAGGCTGGCGATCTCCGGCACGGTGTTCGTCGTCGTTCCGGCGGAGAGCAGGGTGGGGGTGACGGAGGTGCCCGCGCTGTCCGCCGTGCCGAGGGCACCCAGGGCGAGCACTTGGTGGGCCACCTCGACGGTGGCGTTGACGCCACGCTGCGGCTCCACCCCGGCGTGGGCGGCGCGGCCCTGGATGGTCAGGCGGTACACCGAGCCGCCCTTGCGGGCCACCTTCACCTGGCCCTCCGGGGTGGCCGCCTCGCAGACCAGCACCGCGCCGGAACGCCGGGCCTCCCGTTCGATCAACGGCCGGGAGGTGACCGATCCGCTCTCCTCGTCGCAGGTGAGCAGCACCCCGACCGTGGAGGTGTCCTCGACCAGGCGCAGGGCGGTGAACATCTGCACGATGCCGGCCTTCATGTCGCACACCCCGGGGCCGGTCGCCACGTTCCCGCGTACGGTGAAGGGCCTGATCCGGGTCGTGCCGACCGGGAAGACGGTGTCGAAGTGACCGAGGAGCAGCACCCGCTGGTCCACCGCCGGCCACAGCAGGTGCGGCAGACCGTCGAGCACGACCCGCTCGGCCGGGCGGCCGAGCACCTGCTCGCCCCATTCGGCGAGCAGGTCGGCACAGGACTCCAGGTGGGGCAGCGACCCCGGTGCCGACTCGCACCCGACAAGGGTGGCCAGCTGGTCAATCATGTCTGCCTGGAGCTTGTCAGCGGCATCGCGCAGACGACGTGCGTGGTCCATCGATCCCTCCGAACTCGGGTGAGGGGCCTGGCCAGGCGTGCCCCTCGACCCTCGCAGAGGGAACCGGGTGTGGTCACCCTTGTCCGTGCTGCGTGCTCAGTCAGTCGGGATCGCGGCGCCGTAACCGAGCTCGACGATCCGACGCGCCGACTCGGCGTAGGCCTCCCGACCGGCGGGCGCGAAGGTGCCCAGCCCGTCGACGTACCGGTTGAACATGCAGAACGCGGCGGCGATCAGCACGGTGTCGTGGATCTCCATGTCGGTGGCGCCCTCAGCGCGCGCGGCGTCCACCAGTTCGCTGGTGACCTCGCGGCCGCTGACCTGCACCGCACCGGCGATGCGCAGCAGGGCCCGCAGCTTGGCCGAGATCGGGGCGCTGTCCAGGTCCGCGCGCACCTGGTCCACGAGGTCGTATCCCTCGTCGAGCTGCGCGGCGGCGAACGCCGAGTGCGAGGCGCAGCAGAAGTTGCAGTCGTTACGCCCGGACACGTACGCCGCGATCAGTTCCCGCTCGCCGGCCGGGAGGGTGTTGGGGGCACGGAGCAGCACCTCGGCCAGCTCGGTGAGCGGCTTGGCCGTCTCCGGGCGGTAGCGCATCGGGCCGCTGATGCCGGGGAATTCCTTCTCGTCGACTCCGAGATCGATGTGCGCCATGCTCGTCCTGCCTTTCAGCAGTGCGTCGTGGCCCGGGGGCGGCGCCCACCGAGAGGCACTGCCCCTGTCGAGGATGGCTGCCCGTACGGGGCGGCGTGAGCAACGCCGCGCAGCCACGATCACATTCGATATCCGGCCGCGCTTCTTCATTCGTGCGTTGTCCGGGCCTGCGCGCCGCCGGCCGTCCCGACCCCGACCCCGACCCCGACCCGCAGGTCGGTCTCGATCTCCACGATGCCGGGCTGCTCGTCGAGAATGCTGAACCAGATCTTCTGCTGCTCCGGATCGGTGTACGCGTCGAAGACCTCCTCGGGGGAGGCCGGCAGGTGCCGGCTCAGGCGCAGGTCGGGTGTCTCGGTCACTGTTCTGTCCCTTTCCGCAGGGTGAAGTAGGCGTCGAGACCGTCGAGACGACGTTCCCAGAGCCGTTGGTAGAAGCTGATCCACGCCATCGCGTCGTCCAGTCGCTCGGTGCCCAGCCGGCATCGCCGCGCCCGACCGACCTTCTCCGTGACCACCAGGCCGGCCTCCTCCAACACCCGGACGTGCTTCTTCATCCCGGTGAGGGAGATGGCGAACGGCTCGGCCAGCTCGCTGATCGTGGCCGGCGCGGTGCCCAGCCGGACGAGCACCTGACGGCGGGTCGGGTCGGCCAACGCCGAGAAGATCCGATCGAGGCGAGCATCTTGCTGAACCATATGGTTCACCATAGCGATAGTGAACCATGTGGTTCAACGTTTGTCGTGGATTCTGCGGTAGTCGATGACGAGAGAAGTGACCATCGCCCGGCTCCGATCAGCGTCGGAGCCGGGCGATGGCATCAGCGGTGTCGCGGATCAGCGCTGGACCCGGGCGCCCGCTCCGCGCATCAGCGCCTCGACCTCCTTGCGGTTGGCCATCGAGGTGTCGCCGGGGGTGGTCATGGCCAGGGCGCCGTGGGCCGCGCCGTACTCCACCGCGGTGGCCAGGTCGTGCTGCTCCAGCAGGCCGTAGATCAGCCCGGAGGCGAAGCTGTCGCCGCCACCCACCCGGTCCATGATCTCCAGGCCGGGCCGGTGGGTGGCCTCGACGAACCGGCCGCCGCCCCAGGCGATCGCCCCCCAGTCGTTGACCGTGGCGCTGCGTACCGTGCGCAGGGTGGTGGCCACCACCCGGAAGTTGTCGAACTCCTTGGTGACCTCCTCGATCATTCGCTGGAAGTTGGTCACCTCCAGTTCCGACAGGCTGGCGTCGGTGTCGGGCACCTCGAAGCCGAGGGAGGCGGTGAAGTCCTCCTCGTTGCCGATCATGACGTCGACGTACCGGGCGAGTCGCCGGTTGACCTCCTGCGCGCGGGCCTGCCCGCCGACCGCCTTCCAGAGGCTGGGCCGGTAGTTCAGGTCGTACGAGATGATCGTGCCGTGTCGGCGGGCGGCGACCATGGCCGCCTCGATGGTCTCCGGGGTGGTCTCCGACAGGGCGGCGTAGATGCCGCCGGTGTGCAGCCAGCGCACCCCCAGGTCACCGAAGAGGTGGTCCCAGTCGACGTCCTCGGCGCGTAGTTGGCTGGCGGCGGTGTGGCCCCGGTCCGAGGTGCCGACCGCGCCGCGTACCCCGAAGCCCCGCTCGGTGAAGTTCAGGCCGTTACGCACGCTGCGCCCGATGCCGTCGTACGGCATCCAGCGGATGAAGGACGGGTCCACCCCGCCCTGGAGGATCAGGTCCTCCAGCAGTCGCCCCACCTCGTTGTCGGCGAAGGCGGTGACGATCGCGGTGCGCAGCCCGAAGCAGCGGCGCAGGCCCCGGGCGACGTTGTACTCACCGCCGCCCTCCCAGGCCCGGAAGGCGCGGGCGGTGCGCACCCGTCCCTCACCGGGGTCCAGGCGCAGCATCACCTCGCCGAGGGAGACCAGGTCGTAGCGGCAATCCTCGGCGGGGCGCAGGTCGAGAACGGACATGGCGGATCAGGCCTCCCGGGCGGCGGTCACGGCGGCGGCGGTCAGTGCGGTCACGTCGTCCCACCGGCCCTCGGCGAGCAGGCTGGGGGCGACCATCCAGGTCCCGCCCACGGCGAGGACCGGCGGCAGGCTGAGGTAGTCGCGCAGGTTGCCGGTGTTCACCCCGCCGGTCGGGATGAAACGTACGGACCGGAAGGGCGCGGCCAGCGCCTTGATCATGGTGGTGCCGCCGAGCTGCTCGGCGGGGAAGAACTTGACCGTGTCCAGCCCGGCGTCGAGGGCCATCTGGATCTCGGTCGGGGTGGCCGCACCGGGGAAGACCGGCACGCCCACCTGCTGGCAGTGGGCCACCACCCGGGCACTGAAACCGGGGCAGACGATGAACCGGGCGCCCGCCGCGACGGCCTCGTCCACCTGGCCGGGGGTGAGCACGGTGCCCGCGCCGACCAGCAGCTGCGGGTCGGCGGACATGGCCCGGATGGCCTCGGCGGCGGCCTCGGTGCGGAAGGTCACCTCCACGCTGCGCAGGCCACCGGCGGCCAGGGCGGCACCCAGGGGGGCGGCGGCGCGGGCGTCGTCGAGCACGACGACCGGCAGGATCCGGCCCGCGGCGATGGTCTGCGAGACGTCGGCGGGCTGTTCAGAAGGATGAACGGCAGTCACATATGTGACCCTACTGCTGATCCCGTGGATGTCAATCCCGCTACAGTGAGCGCCATGACATCCGCCGAGGGCTTCTCACCGGTCAAGTCGGCCGGGCGCACGCTGGAGGTGCTGGAGACCCTGGCGGCCTCCGGCGGGCGACGTTCCCTCGGCGACCTGGCCCGGGATCTGGGCATCCCGAAGAGCAGCCTGCACGGCATCCTGCGCACGATGGTGCAGCGCGGCTGGGTGGAGACCGACGACACCGGTACCCGCTTCGGGCTGGGCGTACGCGCCCTCCAGGTAGGCGCCGCGTACCTGGACACCGACGACGCGGTCGGACTGCTCGCCGGGGTGCTCGACGAGTTGTCCCGGCAGTTCGGCGAGACCGTGCACCTCGGCCGACTCGACGGGGCACACGTGGTCTACACCGCCAAGCGGGAGTCCTCGCACCCGCTGCGGCTCTACAGCGCCATCGGACGACGCCTGCCGGCCCACGCCACCGCCCTGGGCAAGGTGCTGCTCGCCGAACGCACCCCCGAGACGGTCGAGACGATCATCGGATCCTCCCCGGCGGCGCTGACCCGACACACCATCACCGACCTGGCGGCCCTGCACGCCGACCTGGCGGCCAGCCGGGAACGCGGCTACGCCGTCGACCACGAGGAGAACACCGAGGGCATCGTCTGCTTCGCGGTGGCGGTGCCCCTGCACACCCCTGCGGTGGACGCGATCAGCCTCTCCATCCCGGCGGCCCGCCTCGACGCGCAGGTGCAGCAGCGGGTGGTGGCGGCGCTGGGCCACGCGGTCGACCAGGTCCGCGCCGCGCGCGGCCTGCTCACCGTCAGCTGAGCCGGGAGCGGAGGGCCGACCACCTGCCGTTCCGGCCGCCGGCACCGAGCAGGAGGTAGGCGGCCGTGCCGGCGACGAACAGCACCCCGACGACCAGCCAGGAGAGCGTGGCCGATGAGGGCTGCACCGGCCAGGCCCAGATCGCGGTGACCCGGTCGGTGCCCCGCGGTGCGGCGGCGTAGACGGCGCAGCCGTAGCAGAAGGCCGGCAGCCAGGCCAGGCGGGCACCGAGGAGCACCGCCGCGCCGGCGACCAGACCGGTGTGCCCGAGGGTGTTGCGCACCAGGGCGTACGCGCCGAAGGTGTGCGGGTCGGCCAACCCGGCCAGGCTGAGCACGGCCGCGCTGAGGATGGCGGCGAGCAGCACATGACCCGCCCGCCAGGCCCGCCAGGGCAGTGGGGTGCCGCGTTCCAGGTCCTCGTCGGCACCGGCCAGGCTCGGGCCGAGCAGCATGGCGGCCAGCAGGGGAGCGAGGGCGACCACCGGAATGCGGGCAACCGACCCGCCGAAGTAGGGGCGACTGGCCAGCCAACTCCCCGCAGCCCAGGCCAGCACCGCGAGCACGACCAGACCGACCAGGAAGGCATGCCCGCCGCGAGCGGTCAGATGCAACGCGAACCGACGGCCGGCCGACGTGGCCCCAGGCGCGACAGTGCCACCGCCCTCGGGCACACTGGCGGCCCGTAGCCGGCCCACCTCGCTGCGGCCCGACCGAGGCCGGTCGGCGGTGCTGCCGTTCACCGGGGCTGCCTGAGCCGGATCAGCGTGGGCAGGTCGCAGTCGGCCGCCGCACGCAGGTAGTCGGCGAACCAGGCCCGCTGCGCCGGCATCGGCAGCGCGTAGAGCCAGTCGATCGGGACCTCGGGGTTCGCCGGCAGCTCGAACAGCCAGGTGTGGGCCAGCCCGCTGGTGAGGTGCGCCCGTTCGGCCTCGCGGTCATGATGATCGTAGCGGCAGTTCAACCCCGTCACCGCCCGTAGGTCGGTCGCCAGCCAGTCCGGCTTGGCCAGGCCGCCCCGGACGGTGGCCTGCTGGTCCAGGTGCAGCCAGATCGTCCCGTCGCCGGGCACCTGCGGCTGGTCGACCGGTCGGGCGGCATCATCGACCGCCCGGTCGGGCGCGCCGGGAATACCGTCGAGGCGGGCCAGGATCGGCTGCACGATCGGGGTCACGTCGTCGAGCAGGAACGCGTGGATCCGGGCCACGCACACCTGCGGGCCGCTGTCCGTGCAGACCAGCGCGACCGCTTCCGGGTCGGCGGGCAGCCGGTACGGGCCGGGGCCGGTGACGATCGGCACCGCCACACCCATCGCGAGTACACCGGCCAGCGCGGCGGCCAACCAGCGCCGGGCGGCGAGCGCGAGCAGCGCGACGGTCAACGCCAGCAGCCACCCCGCCTGCCAGGCCACCACCCGACCCGGCACCACCTGGTACGCGGCCTGACCGACGTGCACGGGGGAGAGCCACACCGCGCCCTTGGTGTCCCAGTACGTCAGGATCGCCATCCCCAGGTACGCGGCCAGCCCGGCGACCGGTGCGGCCAGGCGCAGCGGCACCAGCCGGCCGACGCACACGCCACCGGCCGTCGCCGTGCCCAACGCCAGCACCCCGACGAGCAGCGTCCACCACCAGCCGCCCCCGGCGTACGTCGCCACCGGCGCGACCAGCACCGCCGCCCCGGCGAAGGCCACCAGCACACCGACGGTGCCGGCCAGCGTCACCGCCAGCCACGCCACCAGGATCGGTTGCCAACCGGGACGCGGGGTGGAATTCACCATCTCGCCGATGCCACGCCGCCGCTCCCGGCCGGCCTGCCACACGCCCGCCGCGACCATCAGCGCGCACAGGATCAGCATCGACATGCGGAGGTAGTTGACCAGCCCGGCCCACCGGCCACCCCAGTCCTCCGGATGCACGGCCAGCATCCACAACCCGGCACCGCACATCGCCGCCGCAGCCCACGGCGCTGTGCCCCGACGCAGCTCGGTACGCAGGATCCGCCTCACCGGGCTGCCGCCCGGGCGTCCCGCAGCACGGCGGCGTAGCCGCGTTCGATCGGGGAGTCACCACTGTCACCGGCACCCCCGGCCGCGATGAGTTCCGTGGACAGCCCGTCGAACACCAGCCGCCCCGCGTCGATCAGGCTGACCCGGGCGCAGGCGGCCACGACGTCCTCGACCAGGTGCGTGCTGACCAGCACGACGGCATCCAGTCCCAACTCCCGCAACAGCGCCCGGAACGCCACCCGCTGCTCCGGGTCCAGTCCGGCGGTCGGCTCGTCCAACAGCAGCAGCCGAGGATCGTTGACGATGGCCTGGGCGATGCCGGCCCGGCGGAGCATCCCACCGGAGAGGTGCTTCATCCGGTCGTCGGCCCGGTCCAACAGCCCGACCCGCTCGATCGCCCGGTCCACCGCCAACGGGATCTGCTCCGACGGCATCTCCTTCAGCCAGGCGAAGTACTCCACGAACTCCCGAACGGTGAACCGTGGATAGAACCCGAAGGACTGCGGCAGGTAACCGAGTTGGCGACGGGCCAACCGCAGCCCCGCCGCATCGGTCAGCGGCTGCCCGAGCAGCCGCACCTGCCCCCGGTCGGGTCGCCGCACGGTGGCCAGCACCCGCATCAGCGTCGTCTTACCGGCGCCGTTGGGGCCGAGCAGGCCGTGCACCCCCGGACCCAGATCGAGATCCAACTCGTCGAGGGCGGTCCGTCGGCCGTAGCTGACCCGCAACCCCCGTACGCTCACCGTCACGCTCACGCGGTTCGTCTCCCTACTAGATCCCGGCGGGTCCACACCACGAGCACGGCCGCCGCCGTCACCGCCAGCCACACCGGACCGGCCTGCACCAGCACCATCCACTCGCCGATCGGGGCCAGCACGATCACCGCCCAGGCGCCGGCCACCACCGCCGCCGCCTGGCCGGGCTCGATCAGCGAGCCGAGCGCCAGGGTCAGGGCGGTGAGCGCGAGACCGACCAGCGGCCACAGCATCGGCGTACCGACGTCGGTCACCGCGCCGGCGAGGAGCGTGACCGGCGCGGTGACCGCGAGCACCGCGAGGGTGCGCCACAGGATGATCTCCAGCCCGCCCTGCGGGGTAGCCGCCACCATCTCGTGCAACGGATCGGACCACGACCCGTACGACAGGGCCGTGCCGACCGCCGGCAGCATCGGCGCGGCCAACAACAGCAGCCACGGTGGCAGCAGCTCCGGAGTGACCGCCAACCCCAGCGCGGCCAGTCCGGTCAGGGCCACCGCCACCAGCCACGCACCCCGGGCGGCCGGGCCGGCACCCACCAGGACCCGGATCCGACGCCACCGGGTCGCCCGGCGTACCCGGCCCGGTGGTGGCAGCGGTGCGGCCAACGCCATCGCCGCCGCCTCGACCAGCCGTCGGGTCGGATCGTCGAGGTCGAGTCCAGCCCGGCAGGCGGCGCACCGGTCGAGGTGCGCCTCCACCGACCAGGCGTCGACGTCGTCCAGACCACCGTCGGCGTACGCCGCCAGGGTCCGGGCGTCCAGGTGAAAAGGTGTCACGACAGCGCCTCCCGCAATTCCCGGCGGGCCCGCATCGCCCGGGTCTTGACCGTTCCCTCCGGTACGCCGAGCAGGGTCGCCGCCTCCCGTACGGTCAACCCGTCGAGGACGGTGGCCTGCAACACCGCCCGCAGTTCCGGCGACAGCCGGTGCAGCGCCCGTTCCAGAGCCGCCTCGTAGGCCCCGGCCAACGCCTCGTCCTCGGCCGACGGCGCCCAGGTCGGCACCGCCTCCGGCGACACCGCCCCGACCGTGGACGGACGGGCCGCAACGCGCCTCCGGGCGTCGATCAGCCGGCGTAACGCCACCGTCCAGAGCCAGCCGGTCACCTCGCCGTCCTCCCGATAGCCGGCCGCCGCCCGCCACACGGTCAGGAAGGTCTCCTGGAGCAACTCCTGGGCCAACTCCGGGTCGCGGCACCGGCGACGCAGCCGCAGCGCCAACCACGGTGCGTGCCGCGCGTAGAGCACGTCGAACGCGCCCCGGTCGCCTGCACCGACGCGGCGCAGCAACGCCGCGTCGTCTGAATCCATCACGCAAGGTTAGGACGCAGCCGCCGCCGAAACGGTTCTCTCCCGGCGTGACCCGCCGCCGCCACCGAGGGGTCTGACCTGGTGATTGTCCTCACGATCACCCCTGGCGGAGGGAGGGAAACCGCCACTGACCTCCCTATGCTTGGCGCCGATGATCGTCCGGCCGTCCGATGCCGGCCTGGGCCTTGAGTGAGGCGGGGAAGGAAGGAGCGAGCGATGACCGGCGCCACGCGCATCTGGAACGGCATGTCCATCCCCGCACCCGGCAGGTACGACCTCGACGCCGGGCACAAGCGGATCGGGTTCGTCGCCAAGCACATGATGGTCAGCCCGGTGCGCGGCGAGTTCCGTGAGGCCAGTGCCCGCATCACGGTCGCCGAGGATCCGCTGGAGTCCGCGATCACGGCGACCATCCAGGCCGCCAGCATCGACACCGCCAACGCCGACCGGGACACCCACCTGCGCAGCGCCGACTTCCTGGACGTGGAGCAGTTCCCGACCCTGGAGTACCGCAGCACCGGCATCGCCGCTCTGGACAAGACCGATCCGATCTTCTTCTGGGCGAAGCTGAGGAACCACCGGCTGGGCCGTCGGCCGGTGGCGGAGGAGCCCGCCCTGCCCACCCGGCCGGTGACCGCCCGGTTCGTGCTCTCCGGCGAGTTGACCGTCAAGGGCATCACCCGCCCGGTGGACTGCCAGGTCGAGTTCGGTGGTGCCCGCCGCGACCCGTACGGGCAGGACATCTTCGGGTTCAGCGCCACGGCGGAGCTCAACCGGGAGGACTACGGCCTGGTCTGGAACGTGGCCCTGGACAGCGGCGGCGTACTGGTCGGCCGCACCGTCCGGATCGAGATCGCCGGTGAGGCCATCCGGCAGGGGTAGGCCGGGCTTCATCCGGATTTAACCGCAGGTCCAGCTCTCCTGCGTATTCACTGATCACGATCTCTGCGAGAATCCGACTGTCGTCGGTCACGCCCGTCAGCGGGCCACCCTCACCCGCCGTGGCAGGCGACAGTCAGGAGTCGCCGCGTGGCTCGCGTACCCAAGGCCGCCCTCGCCATGGTGGTCGCCGTCGCCCTGTCCCTGGTGGTGGTCCCGCAGCCGGCCCACGCCACCCCGCCCAACATCCCCTCGTACGCCACGGCGTTGAGTCGCCTCAACTCCCTCACCGTGGCCGCCGAATCCCACCAGTCCAGCTACAACCGGGACCTGTTCCCGCACTGGAGCACGGTCACCGGCACCTGCAACACCCGCGAGCAGGTGCTCAAGCGTGACGGCACCAACGTCACAGTCGACGCCAACTGCTACCCGACCTCCGGTTCCTGGTACAGCCCGTACGACGGGCTGACCCGGACCAGCCCCACCCAGATCGACATCGACCATGTGGTTCCGCTCGCCGAGGCGTGGCGCTCCGGGGCCTGGGCCTGGACCACCTCGCGGCGACAGACCTACGCCAACGACCTCGGCGGCCCCGAACTGTGGGCGGTCACCAGCACGGTTAACCAGGCCAAGGGCGACAAGGACCCGGCCGCCTGGAAGCCGCCGCGCGCCGCCTTCCACTGCACCTACGCCCGGGCCTGGATCCAGGTGAAGTGGTACTACTCGCTCTCCGTGAACAGCGCGGAGAAGTCCGCCCTGGCCTCGATGCTCAACACCTGCTGACCCGCTGATCCGGGCGGCGCCGTAGGTGCCGCCCGGACCCGGGTGCGGGGTGGGCTCAGCGCCGCCAGGCCGCCCAGAGTTCGGCGTACCGGCCACCGGCGGCTACCAGGGCCTCCGGGGGGCCGAGTTCGACGATCCGACCACCGGACATCACCGCCACCCGGTCGCAGGCGTGGGCCTGGGTGAGCCGGTGGGCCACCACGATGGCGGTACGACCCCGGGTCACCGCCTGACTGGCCAGTTCCAGTTGGTGTGCCCCCGCGCTGCCGGCCTCCGCGCTCGCCTCGTCCAACACGACGATCGGCGGGTCGAGCAGGGCGATCCGGGCCAGCGCCAGCTGCTGGGCCTGGCCGGGGGTGAGAGGATGCTCGCCGTCGCCGACCCGGGTGGCCAACCCCTCCGGCAACGCCGTCACCCAGCCGTCCGCGCCGACCAGGCGCAACGCGGCGTGCAGTTGCTCGTCGGTGGCGTGCGGGGCGGCCAGCCGCAGGTCCTCGGCCAGGGTGCCGGCGAAGACATGCACCTCCTGGGTCACCACCCCGACGGTGCGGCGCAGCTCCTCGGGGCCCAGGTCGTCGATTGACCGGCCACCCAGCCACACCGCCCCCTCGGTGGCCGGGAACACCCCGCCGAGGATGGCCGCCAGGGTGGTCTTGCCGGCACCGCTGGCACCCACCACCGCCAACGACTCGCCCTCGGCGATCTCGATCGACACCTCGTGCACGACCGTGGGGCCCTCGGCGTACCGGTGCGACACCGATTTGGCGATGATCCCGGCGGGCCCCCGGGTGGGGGTCTCGGCGGTCCGCTGCGTCGGCAGGTCGACCTCGGTGACACCGACCAACCGGGCCAGGGCCGCACCGGCGGACTGGATGTCGTTGAACGACAGCAGCAGCATCCCCAGCGGGCCGAAGAGGCGGTGGAACAGCAGGGCGGCGGCGGTCACCTCACCGACACTGCTGTCCCCGGCGCGTACCAGCAGGAACCCGGCCAGCAGGACGGCGGTCAGGCCGATCGCCTCGGCCAGGTTCATCATGTTCGCGAACCACAGGAACCCGCGTACGGCCCGCAGCCGGGCGTCGGCCGCCTCGCGGGAGGCTCGGTCGACCCGCTGGCTCTGCCGCTGCTCCATGCCGTACGCGTGCACCGTCCGGACCCCGCCGAAGGTGGTCAGCAGGCGTTGGGTGCGCACCGCGGCGGCCTGCCGTTCGGCGGCGTAGAGCCGCCGGGCCTGCGGGACGAACCGGCGCAGGCTCAGCGCGTACACCGGGAAGACGACCAGGAAGGCCGCGGCGATGCGCCAGTCCAGGGCCGCGAACCCGGCGAAGGTGACCACGAGGGTGACCAGTGCGGTGAAGACCCCGGCGGCCAACTGGATCGAGTCGGTGACCTGCTCCACGTCGTCGGTAACCCGGGAGGCGACATCCCCGGAGCCCGCGCTCTCCAGCCGGGCCGAGTCCATCCGCAGGGCGTGGTCGAGGACCTCCTCACGCAGATCGGCGCAGGCCCGCATACCCCATTCGGTGACCAGCCAGCGGGAGGCGCCGGTCAGCACCGCGGCGGCGAAACCCGCACCCAGGATCCAGGCCGAGGTCAGCAGCAGCGACCGGGTGGTGCCGCCGGCCACCACCAGGTCGACCAGCCGACCCAGCAGCAGCGGTACGACGACCGCGGCGGCACTGGCCGCCAGGGCCGCCGCGATCGAGGACCAGCCGAGCAACGGATGGCGGCGCAGCGCCCGCCAGAAGGCCGCCAGGGCGGCCCGGCCGGTGGCGACCGGCAACATCGTCGACGTCGGACCGCTCATCGCAGCACCACCTCGGCGTACGCGGAGCGGGCCAGCAGGTCGCGGTGCCGTCCGACGGCCGCCACCCTACCGGCGTGCACGAAGACGACCCGGTCGCAGCGGTCCAGTAGGGGAGCGCTGGTGGTGACCAGCACGGTGGCCCGGTCACCCTCGGCGCGGTAGGTGCGTACCCCCTCGGCGATGGCGTGTTCGGTGACCGCGTCGACCGCGGTGGTCGGATCGCGCAGCACGGTGACCGGCCGGTCGGCGAGCAGGGCCCGGGCCAGGGCGATGCGTTGTCGCTGGCCACCGGAGAGGTCCAGGCCACGGTCCAACAGCTCCCGGTCCAGCCCGGCGTCACCCTCGGTGAGCACGTCCACACTGGCGGCGGACATGCTCCGGCGCAGCGCCGGGTCGTCGTGCTCCTGGTCGGTGTGCAGCACCTCCCGCAGGGTGGCGCCGAACAGGTCCACCGCGTGCGGTTCGACCAGCACGACCCGGCGCAGTGTGGCTACGTCCAGGTCGCCCATCGGGGTGCCGGCCAACCGCACCTCGCCCCGCTCGGGGGAGCGTGCCCCGGCCAGCAGGTCGGTGATGGCGTCGGCCGTGCGGGTCTGTTCGGTGACCACGCCGAGCAGCTCCCCGGGCCGTACGGTGAGGCTGACCCCCTCCAGGCCGGGGGCGTGCACCTCGTCGAGGACCAGGGGGCCGGGCCGCGCCGCCGTGTCGCCCGATCCGGCCTGTTCGGGTGCGGCCAGTACCTCGGCCACCCGGGCCGCGCTGGCCCGGGCGGTCGCCAGCCGGAAGACACAGTCGGCCAGGTTGAGCACCGGGTCGCTGATGAAGGTGGCCAGCCCGACGATGGTGATGAGTTCACCGACGGTGATCCGCCCCTGGAGGGCGAACCAGCCGGCCAACGCCGCTACGACGGTGATCAGCAGGCCGGTGGTGAAGGTCGACACCCCGACGAAGGTGGCGCCGGCTCGGACCGCCCCGATGGAGGCCCCCAGGGAGGTGCGGCTGGCCGTCCGGTAGCGGCGGGCGGCCTCGTCGACCCCGCCGAACCCGCGCAACGGCCGAAGTCCGCGCAGCAGATCGGAGGCGGTCGCGGCGGCCCGTCCGATGGCCTGCTGCTGGGCCGAGGTGTGCCGCTCCACGATCGGCCCCAGGGCGTTGAGCCCGAGCACCAGCAGGGGTACCCCCACCACCAGCCCCAGCCCCAGGGACCAGTCGATGCGCAGCAGCACCACGGTCGCCACCGTCAGGCCGAGGAACGCGGAGACCATCCGACTGCCCAGCTCCAGCAGATCGGCGGCGGCCTCGGTGTCCGAGGTGGCGATCGACAGCAGTTCCCCGTTCTGCCGGTTGGTCCGGATGCCCCGCCCGGTGAGTACCCGCCGCACCACCTGCATCCGCAGGTCGTGCGACTCCTGCACCACCGCCCGGGACAGGAACCAGAACCCGAATCGCCAGCCCATGGTCAGCGCCAGGAACAGCGCGAAGATCCCCAGCACCGACCAGACCATCGCCGAGGTCGACCCGGTCCCCACCGCCTGGTCGATGACCAGACCGATGGCCACCGGGACGAGCGCCTCACAGACCTGGTGCAGCGACCAGAAGCCGGCACACAGCGCCGTGTCGCGGCGTTGCCGTCGGAACATCCCGCCGATCAACCGGCCGGTCGGCGGCGGCGCCGCAGGGGTCTTCGTCATCCTGCCCTCACTTTTCAAGTTAGGCCAGGCTAACCTGTGGCCCGGAGAGGCCGATCGGCCGGCTCGAACCCCGCCCAGAGGAGAGACCTTGGCGGATCCAGCTCGCCCAGGGAGAGATCTTGGACAGTCCCCGTCCATTGCTGGCCATTGCTGGCGACAACTGTCCAAGATCTCCAAATTCCACTGACCGTCGGGCTGACCGGATCGTTCCGCAGCGGTACGGGATCGTGGCTGGTGCGCCCCGGTCGGGGACGCCAGGATTGACCCATGACCGCAGCACTCGTCGTGATCGACGTACAGGAGTCCTTCCGCCGGCGTGCCAACTGGGTGGCCTGCTCGCGACCGGACATCGTCGGTCAGGTCAACCGGCTGGTCGGCGCCGCCCGCAGCCGGGGTGACCTGGTCGTCTGGGTACTGCACTCCGAGCCGGACAGCGGTGACGTGTTCGACCCGGCGCGCGGCTTCGTCCGACTGATCGACGGGTTGCAGCCTGCCGAGGGCGAGCCGGTGCTGACCAAGTACGTGCACAACCCCTTCACCACGACCCGACTCCAGCACCTGCTCACCGTCCACGGTGTCCGGGAGATCACCGTCTGCGGCATCCGTACCGAGCAGTGCTGCGAGACCACCGCCCGGCTCGCCGCCGACCTCGGCTACGAGGTCAGCTTCGTCGTCGACGCGACCGCCACCATGCCCATCGAGCACCCGGACGCCCCGCCCGGCCGGACGATGACCGAGATCCTCGCCGATCCCCGCACCCTGGGCACCGAGGAGATCATCGAGCGCACGGTGTACGCACTGTCCGGTCGGTTCGCCACCATCCGTACGGTCGACGAGGTGACCGCCCTGGTGCCGGTCGGCGCCGACCGCTGAGGCCCTTCGTGAGTCGGGTCGTCTTCCTGCTGCTGCCCCAGCTGCATCTGCTGGATCTGGCCGGTCCGGCGCAGGTCTTCTCCACGGCGGCGGACTGCGGGCTCGGGTACCGGCAGTCCTTCGTCGCGGAGAGCAGTGAGGTGGTGACCGCACAGGGGCTGCCGGTGCGCGCCCACGTCGACTGGCCCGACCTGGACCCGGCCGACCTGGTCGTCGTCCCCGGCTGGCGGTCACCCGCCTCCCGTGCCGAGCCGGCGCAGCCCGCCACGCTGCGCCGGCTCGTCGCGCACCACGCGGCGGGCGGCACGGTGGTCAGCGTCTGCGGTGGCGCCTACCTGCTGGGTCGCGCCGGGCTGCTGGCCGGTCGCCGGTGCACCACCCACCACGAACTCCAGGACGAGCTGGCCCGCCGGTATCCGGCGGCCACCGTGCTCAACGACCGGCTGTACGTCGTCGACGACCGGGTGGCCACCTCGGCCGGCATCGCCAGCGGCATCGACCTCGCGCTGCATCTGATGGCCGTCCGGCACGGACCGGCGTTGGCCGCCCGGATCGCCCGGGAGATGGTCGTGTACGCCCGGCGCAACGGACACGAGCGGCAGGACAGCGCGATGCTGCGCTACCGCTCGCACCTCAGCGACGTGGTGCACCGCGTCCAGGACGTGATCGACGAACGGTTCACCGAAGCGTTGCCGCTGGGGGAGTTGGCCGGTGTGGCCCGGGTGAGCGAGCGCACCCTGACCCGGCTGTTCGACGCGTCCACCGGACTGACCCCGCTGCGCTACCAGCAGGTGCTGCGGGTCGAGCGGGCCGAGCACCTCATCGGCCACGGTGTGGCCGTGGAGGCGGCGGCCCGGGCGGTCGGCTTCACCGACGCCCGGATGCTCCGCCGACTGCGCGCCCGCACCCGCTCGACCCGCTCCCTGCCCTGAACTATCGGGACATCAGGAACACGACCATCGCGATCACCGCCAGGGCGGCCAGCACCGCGGCGGCGATCTTGGCCTTGCTGTACGGCCGCTCCCCGATGACCTCACCGGTACGGGCGTTCACCAGCACCTGGTACGACCGCCCGCCGTGCAGGTACGCGGCGATCCACACCGGCAGCAGGAGCAGCTTGTAGGTCACGTCCGAATAGCTGGTGTCCACCGCGTCGACCTGCTGCTCGTCGCCGCCGATGTCCGAGCGGCAGTCCCCCTCGATGACCGGCGCCATCCGGGCCTTCGCCTCCACCAGGCCGGCCTCCGGCTCGGTGTCGTAGCGCAGCGCGTGGTACCCGGCCAGGTAGTCCTGCTCGTACGGGACCGCCTCGTTGAGCGGCCACGGGGCCAACTCGTCGAGCTTGTCCGTCGGCAGGTGCGTCGTGGCCGGCACCAGCACGTCGTCGAAGTCCCGGCGTACCCTGCCGCTGGCGGAGTGCCATCGGGTGTGCCGGACCTGCCGGGTGCGGTTCTCCGTCTTGCCGTCCACCGTCACCGTGTACGTCTCGGTGACGTAGTAGTGCTCGCCGCGCTTGCCCCGGTAGTCCGAGACGGTCCGTGCGTCGAACGTCCAGTGCGGCAGATAGGTGCCTTTGAGGGTCTCCGCCTCGCTGACCTTCTTCAGGCTGCTCGGGGCGAACCACCGGCTGCGGCACCAGGTGCTCAGCGCGGTGCGTACCCCGTTGCGGTCCACCGCGAACGGCAGCACCGCCTCCGGGGCGATCAGCTCGTCGGCGGCCTGCTGCGGCACCAACGGGGTGGCGCAGAACTGGCACCGCTCGGCCAGGGCCGCACTCTCGGTCGAGGCACCACAACCCGGACACCGGTAGACGTACGCGCCCACGGCGGCGGCCGGCTTGCGGGCCAGGGTGGCCAGCCCGTCGAAGGAGTGTTCGCGCACCTCCCGCGCGGCGGCGGCGATCTGCTGCTGGTGCCCGCAGTAGGGGCACTGCAAGGCGGTGGTGCCGGGTGCGTGCTCCACCCGGGCACCGCAACCCCCGCAGCCGTAGGACGGGGGCGAGACAACGGTTTCACTCATCGGTGTACCCTCCCGATCCCGGTGGTCACTGCGGCGGCAGCGGCGGCGGAACGCTGGCCAGCACGGACGCCAGCTCCGGCACCTGCCCGGCCGGCTGCCACTGGGCCATGCCGGCCCGCCAGACCAGGGTGTCCGGGCCGAACCCGCCGGCACCGACCTGCGCGGCCAACGCACCGAGGTCGTACGGGCCCTGCCGCTGCCCGTCGACCCCGAGGAACCACTGGGCCTGGCCCGGCAGCGGCGGTGGCTCGGCACCACCCGGTGCGGCGTACGGTGCGGCGGCCTGCGGCGCGGGAGCCTGCGGTGCGGTGCTCTCGCCGGACATGGCCCGGGCCATCTGCTGACCCAACGCCATGCCCATGCCCATCCCGACGCCGGCACCGGCCTCGCCGCCCGGGTTGTTCGCCGCCGCCTCCAGCGCGGTGGCCGCCTGGTACCGGGTGAACCGGTCCAGGTCGCCGACCGCGCCCATCTCGGTGCGCTTGTCCAGCGCACGCTCCACCTCCGGCGGCACGGAGACGTTCTCGATGACGAACTTCGGGATCGCGATGCCGACCTCGGCGAGTTCCTCGGTCAGCGCCCCGGCCAACTGGCGGCCGATCGCGTCCTGGTGGGCGGCCAGGTCCAGCAGCGGCACCCCGGCTCGGGCCAGGGCCCCACCGAGCCGGCCCACGATGAGCTGGCGCAGGTACTCCTGCACCTCCTCGGTGCGGAACTGCGGGTCGGTGCCGACCAGCTCCTTCAGCAGCCGCTGGGCGTCCACCACCCGCGCCGCGTACGCGCCGAAGGCCCGCACCCGGACCACCCCGAACTCGGGGTCGCGCAGGATCACCGGGTTCTGGGTGCCCCACTTCATCTCGGTGAACTGGCGGGTGTTGACGAAGTAGACCTCGGCCTTGAAGGGCGAGTTGAAGCCGTATTTCCAGCCCTTGAGGGTGGACAGGATCGGCATGTTGCGGGTTTCGAGGGTGTGGGTGCCCGGCAGGTAGACGTCGGCGACCTGCCCCTCGTTGACGAACACCGCCGTCTGGGACTCCCGGACGACGAGCTTGGCGCCCATCTTGATCTCGTTCTGGAAGCGGGGGAATCGCCAGACGATCGTGTCCCGGCTGTCGTCCAGCCATTCGATGATGTCTACGAACTCGCCCCTAAGGCGGTCCATGAGCCCCATCGTGTCCCCTCCACTTACCGAGATCAACTGTGTGGCGGCGACGATAGCAACCGTGCGCTAGCTGCGGTTCCACCTGCCGTCTCGGTACGGGGGTCCGCTCGATGGAACCGGGGTCGCTGATCGGGGGCGAAGATAATCGGGTACCCTCGCCCGCCTCGGGAGCCCTCAGGCGAACCGCTCCGGGTCGCCCGCCCCGACCCGCACGATCTCCGGTTCCCCCTCGGAGAAGTCGACCACCGTGGTCGGTTCGGTGCCACAGTCGCCCGCATCGATGACCGCGTCCACGACGTGGTCCAGGCGTTCCTTGATCTCCCAACCCTGGGTCAGCGGCTCCTCGTCGCCGGGCAGCAGCAGGGTGCTGGACAGCAGGGGCTCGCCCAGCCCGTCGAGCAGGGCCTGGGTGACGGGATGGTCGGGGATGCGTACCCCCACGGTGCGCTTGCGGGGGTGCAGCAGCCGACGCGGCACCTCCTTGGTGGCCGGGAGGATGAAGGTGTACCGACCCGGGGTGGCCGCCTTCACCGCGCGGAAGACCGCGTTGTCCAGTTGCACGAACTGGCCGAGCTGGGCGAAGTCCCGGCAGACCAGGGTGAAGTGGTGGCCGCTGTCCAGGTGACGGATCTCTCGGATACGGTCCATGCCGTCCTTGTTGCCGAGTTGGCTGCCGAGGGCGAAGCAGGAGTCCGTCGGGTAGGCGATCAACCCGTCCCGGCGCAGGAGGTCGACGACCTGCCCGATGAGCCGGGGCTGCGGATTGTCCGGGTGCACGTCGAAATACCTGGCCATGACCGGAAGCTTAGAGCGCGGGCGGCGGGGCCGGACGGCCGTCCGGTGATCAGCGCTGTTTCGCCGAACCTGCGGTGTCCCACCGCCGCGCACCCCGCCGTTTCGGCGATACGGCGCACCCAGCTGTCGCCTTGCCGACAGTGTCGTCCGGCGGCACAGGTCGACACCCATCGTTGTCGGTATGAGCGCGCGTGGCTACCCGGACGTGCTCCGGTACCCCGTCATGCCCACCCCGGTACGGATCACCGTGCTCGTCTTCGGGCTGCTGTCGCTGCTGTTCGCCCTGGCCACCGCCCATCGCCTGCTGACCGAGGGCGGCTCGCTGGGCGCGGCGGTCTTCTTCGCCGTGATGACGGCCGCCTGCCTGCTGGTGACCACCGCCCTGGCCACCCGCCGGGCCTGGGCACCCTTCCCGGCGTACGCCCTGGCGGGTTTGCTGGCGGCGGCCTCGCTGGGGCTGTTCGGCGCCATCACCTGCGTCGGGGCGGGCCTGCTGGCCTGGGTGCTCTGGGCCCTGAACACCCGGGCCTCCCGCGACTGGTTCGGCGGCCGGCGTCGCCTGCGCTGACGCCTGCCGCCGCGACATCTGTTGCGAGAGGGCCCCTGATCACAAGGGGCCCTTCCGGTGGTTACGCGGCGGCTGCCGACTCCTCGGTCTCGGCCTCGGCGTCCTCCTCGACCGGCTTGTCCTCGGCCTTGGCCGGCTTGTCCTCGGACTTCTCGGCGGCCGCCTCCGGGGCGGGGGTCGCCTTGGGGTTGGTCCAGGAGAACTCGATCTCGACCGAGTACTCGTCCTTGCCCTCCTGCTCGATCTCCAGCTCGCAGTGCACCTGGTCGGCCACCGCCAGGGTGCCGGCCGCACCGTAGAAGATCTGCCCGGTCTCCAGCTGGTTGGCCACCTGCCGCAGCCAGGCCGCCAGGTCCGCCCGCGACACGGTGCGCTCGTCCTCGTAGATATCCATGCCGACATGCTGGCATTGCCCGCCTCGGCTCCGTCGGCAGGGTGCCGGAACATGCCGAGCGCCTCAGCGGTGCCGGCGACGGGTGGCGATCGCCCGACGGGTGGGGCGGCGGACCACGGCGATCCGGTCGCCCCGGGTGCGTACGGAGGTACGGCCACCCCGTCGGCGGTGGACGATCAGGTCGACCGTGTACCCGCCGACGCGTACCCCCTCCAGCACCAGGTCGGGTAGCCAGACGGGCAGGTGGGGGTCGACGAAGATGGTCCGCAACGGTGCGGCGGGTCGCAGCGCCAACAGGGCCTGGATCAACGCGATGACCGCGCTGGCCGACCAGGCCTGCGGCGAGCAGGCGCTCGGATAGACCCCGGGGTGGGGATGGGCCTCGTCGCGGGGCAGCCCGCTGAGCACCTCCGGCAGGCGGTGCTCGGCGAAGAGGGCGGACGCCGCGAACATTCCTTCGGCCAGTCGGTGCAGGTGCTCCCAGCAGCCGTACCGGGCCAGCCCGATGCCGATGGTGCCCGCCTCGACCGGCCAGACACTGCCCCGGTGATAGCTGAACGGGTTGTACGCCGGATGCGCGGCCGACAGGGTCCGGACCCCCCACCCGCTGAACATGTCCGGCGCCAGCAGCCGGTCCGCGACCACCGGGGCGATCTGCGGCGGCACGATCCCGGTGGCCAGCAGGTGCCCGTCGTTGGAGTTCACCGACCGCACCGGTTGCCGGTCCGGGCCCAACGCCATCGCGTAGCAGCCCTGCTCGGGCAGCCAGAAGGCCCGGTGGAACCGGCGACGCAGGGCGACCGCCCGACCGGCCAGGCGGGCGGCCACGGCGGGATGACCGGTCACCGCGTAGACGCCGGCCGCGTGCCGCAGCGCGGAGTACCAGTAGGCCTGCACCTCGCTGGTCGCGATCGGATTCGGCACCACCCGGCCGTGCTCGTCGACGATGGCGGTTTCCGAGTCCTTCCACCCCTGGTTCTTCAGGCCGCCCCGGGACCGGCGGTGGTACTCCAGGAAACCGTCATGATCGAGGTCGCCGTACCGGTCGATCCAGGACAGGGCGCGGCCCGCGGTCGGCAGCAACTCCCGCACCGTGTCGAGGTCCGCCGTCCACGCGTAGTACTGGCCCAGGAAGATCAGGAAGTCCGGGGCGGTCGACCAGTCCCCGTGGTAGTGGGCGAACGGATCGACGTTGAGCTCCGACAGCGGGCCCCGGCGCGCCTCGTGCAGCGGTTTGCCGGGCTCCTCGTCACGCCAGTCGTCGATCCGCCGACCGAAGTGCCCGGCGTTGAGCCGGAGGCTGTCCGCGAGCATGGTGGGCCCGGCGAGCATGGCCTGCCAGGAGGCGGTCATCGTGTCCCGGCCGAAGATCTCCTGGTAGATGGGCAGCCCGGCGATCGGCGCGGTGGGGCCGGCCGCTTCGCCGAGGGGGAGCCCGGCCAGATCCTCGCGGGCGCACCGCCACGCCGCGGTGACGTCGAAGTTGCTGCTGGTCAGCCGGGCCAGCTCGGCGGTGAGCCGGCGGCGCGCCGATCCGGCGGCGTCACCCGGGTCACTGAAGTCCGCCGGTGGGGCGAGCAGCCGCTCGCCGTCGAAGATCGGCTCGACGGTGAGGTCGACCCGGCTGAGGCCGCCCGGTGCCAGCGCCACCTCGACGGTGAGCGTGCCGTCGGCGTACCGGATCGGGGCCTGCGTCTGGACCCGGATCGCCACCGCCCGGTCGAGCCCGTCGCACCGGTAGGTCAGCAGCAGTTCCCGCCCGAGACGGTCCCACCGGGACTCGACCACACCGGACTGGACGCGACGGCCACTCTCCGCCTCGCTCGTGTCGGCGAAATCGGCGTCGAGTCCGATCCGCAGGCACAGGTCCAGGTGCTGCTCGGCGTAGCTGAACAGGGTCAGCCGGGTACGCAGTCCCGCCGCCACGAAACGCTCGACCGCCAGGTACGCCGCCCGGGACGGCAGCACCTCACCGTCACCCAGTTCGGCGTACGACAACTGGGCGTGCCCCTGCACGGTCGCCGTGCTGAACGGCACCGGCTCACGACCGTCGACGGTGATCCGTTCCGCACTGAGCACCCGGGTGTTGCGGGCGAAGAAGCCCTGCGCACCGACACCGGTGATGCGTCCGCGTACGTCCGTGACCAGGGTGCTCCAGCCGCTGGCCACGTAGAGCAGATCCGGGCGTACCCGCAGGTTCCGCACCCGGCTCATCCCGACCCCCTGACCTGCCGTGCGGCGCCCACGAGCGACGGTGGCTGCGCTTGTTACCCCGGTGCGCCCCCGATACACCTCCAGCGGCTGGTGGACGCCACCGTCTGGCCGCTGCTGCTGGGCGGATGCCACACCGGCCGCGACACCGCCACGGCGATCACCGCCGCCGGTCTCGCCGTGGAGGAACTGCACCGGTTCCGCTTTCCCCAGACCGGCCCGGTGGGACCGGCGGCCCCGCACATCCGGGGCCGCGCCCGGAACCCGGCAACCCCTGCGCCGCGCTGAGCGGCCCGCGCCACCGGCGGCCGTTCGCCTGATTGCGCCGGCTGGCTAGGCTGCTCATGCTCGGGCCAGGACTGCCGGGGGGTGGGGATGGGCAGGGGCGTGATGCTCAGCGCCGTCGGCGGGCTGTTCTGCCTGCTGGTGGTGCTCGTGCTCGGCTGGGCGCTGGTCGCGTACAACCGGCTGGTTCGTCAGCGCAACCAGGTGCAGGCCTCCTGGGCGCAGATCGACGTGCAGCTCAAACGCCGCTACGACCTGATCCCCAACCTGGTGGAGACCGTCCGGGGCTACGCGACACACGAGAACGCCGCCCTGACCGGGGTGATCGCCGCCCGCAGCGGGGCGATCGCCGCAGCCGGTGGCCCTGCCGTGGTCCACCGGGCGGAGGCGGAGAACACCCTCACCCAGGCCCTGGGGCGACTGTTCGCGGTCGCCGAGGCGTACCCGGAGCTGAAGGCCAACCAGAACTTCGCCTCCCTGCAGGGCGAACTGGCCCGCACCGAAGACAAGATCGCCTACGCCCGGCAGTTCTACAACAGCGCGGTGTTGACCTTCAACACCAGTGTCCAGTCCATCCCCACCAACCTGGTCGCGAACCTCGGCGGGTTCCGACCGAGGGAATACTTCCAGGCCGACAGCACGGAACGCGCCGCCGTCCAGGTCCGGTACTGACGGCGAGAGCACCACAAGGGAGGCCGGGTTGTTCGTCGAGTTCGCGGTGATCGCGGTGGCGCTGGCCGCCTGGTTCGCGGTGTACGGTGCCGTCCGGTTCGCCACCCGACCGGCCAACCCGACACCGGCACCGGCCACCATGGAACTCGGCGACGAACCACCGGCCCTGGCCAACATGCTGGCCAACCGGTGGACGGTCACCGAGGACGCGGCCGAAGCGACCCTGCTCGACCTGGCGGCCCGCGGCTTCGTCGAGCTGCGCCAGCCGGGCGACGACCCGATGCAGACCACCCTGCACCTGCCCGCCTCGCCGCCGGACGAGTCCGGACTGCGTCCGTACGAACGTCGGGTGCTGAGCCGGGTGCGGGGTCTGGTCGCAGGTGGGGCGCTGCCGCTGACTGCCCTGACCTTCCGCGACCAGGGCCAGGCCAAGGCATGGAACAGGCGGTTCCGCGCGGAGGTGGTCGACCACGCGCGGCAGGCCGGGTTGTCCCGGCGGCGCTTCGGCCCGAGGGTTACCGCGTTGCTGTCGGCCGCCGCTTTGGTCGCCGGGGTGTTCGTCTGGCTCGCCGTCACACAGTACGGACTGTCGCACTCGGCGGGGGACATTCGGGGACTGGCCGCCGGGTTCTTCACCTTCGCCGTGCTGTCCAGCCTCGGCGCGGCCACGCCGGGGGAGCGGGACACCCCCCGGGGCGCCGAGGTGGCGGCGCGGTGGCTGGGGGTACGGGACTGGCTGCGCGGGCACGAGCAGTTCGCCGAACTGCCCCCGGCCTCGGTGGCGATCTGGGACCGGTACCTGGGCTACGGCGCGGCCCTGGGCGCCACCCACCTGACCAGCGCGATCCTGGACCTGGGCATGGGCGATCGGAAGCTGGTCTGGTCGTCGTACGGGGGCACCTGGCGCCGGGTCCGGGTTCGCTACCCCCAGCGGTTCCACCACGGTCGCACCCTGCCGGGACTGCTGCTCAGAGCGGTGATCCCCGGCGGGTTGGCGTTCTTCCTGCTGAGACTCTTCGGCCCGGTGGCCGATCCCACTCCGACCAGCGACTATCCGGGCGCCCGGGCCTTCTCCCTGGTCATTGTCGGCGTGGTCGTGGTGGCGGCACTGATGCTGATCCGGGCCGTCTACATGGTGGTACGCGGGGTGGTGGACCTGTTCACCGAACGCACCATCACCGGCGAGGTGCTCTGGGTGCAGGTGTGGAAGACGACCGCGCAGGGCCAGAGCCAGCCACCCCGGCCCTGGCTGTACCACCTGGCGGTGGACGACGGCAGCGGTGATCGCACCACCGCCTGGGGGTTGCCGAGTAAGTGGGCCGGGGCCTGCCACGACGGGGACACCGTGACCATCCGGGTGCGGCCCTGGACCCGACGGGTGGTCGGGTTCGCGGTGGTGGGCCACGGTCGGTCCCGGAACCTGGCCGAACCGGTCACCCACCCCAGCGAGATGTCGGCCGCGACCGGTGCCGGATCGGCGGCGAACCTGATCACCCCGGAGGAGATCGGCGAGGCGCTGGGCCTGGCGGTGCAGGCCCCCGAGGCGGTCGACCTGCCCGGCCCGTTCAGCGGGGTGCAGTTCCGGGCGGCCGGCGACGGCCAGCCGGTGCTCACCATCCAGGCGGTCTCCGGTACGGCGGCACAGTGGATCTGGCAGCTCAACACCCGAGGTCAGGAAGTCCCCGGGGTCGGCGACGGGGCGTACCTGCTCGGCGAACGGGCCGTGCTGCGCCTCGGCGACCGTACGCTGCTGGTGACCCTGCTCGGTGCCGCCCGGTCCCGGACGGCCAGCCTGCCGTGGCTGCTGACCCAGGCCGCCACCCGGGCTTCAGCGGGCCGACCGGAGACCACCGGCTGACCGCCGGTCATTCGGCGGTAGCCGGTCCACAGAGGGTCGCCCCCCGCGGGGTCTGCCAGTAGAGCACCTCTCGACCGGACCGGCGCTTGGTCACCAGGCCGGAGTCGAGCAGCACCCGCAGGTGGTCACCGACCGAGCCCAGGGCCAGCCCGGTGACCGAGGCCAGTTGCGAGGTGCTCAGCGGGGTGGTCAGCCGGACGAGGATGGCCGCCCGGTTCGCCCCGATCAGCCGGTCCAGCCCCGCCGGCACCGGCGGGGTGGTCTCGGCGAGGATGCCGGTGGCCGGGTAGACCATGCCGAACCGGGTCGGTTGGTCCCACAGCACCCAGCCCCGAACGCAGTGGGCCGGGACGAACACCAACTCCTCGGCCCGGTCGAGCGGCAGCGGTGCCGCCGGATAGTCGTTGACCCGCAGGCAGCCGTCACCCAACCACCGCATCCCGGGGTTGAAGCCGGCCACCACCCCGGCCCAGCCCTCGGCGCTCAGCCGGGCGGTGCGGGCCACGATGTCGGCCTGGAGCCGACGTCGGCGGTCCGGCCACTCCGGCCGTACGGTGTGCCCCCAGACCCACTCCAGCAGGAACACCACCTCTGCGGTCAGCCCGTCGGCGGACAGCATCTCCGGTAGCGGGCCGGGCCGGGTAGCCCGCAGATCCGCGCGGATCTGGTCGTCGCCGCGCCCGGCGACGACGGCCAGTTCCTCGGCGAAGTCCGGTGCGGCCGTCGCCGGGGCGAGGGTCAGGAAGTCGGCCGTCCACCGTGGTCCGAAGGCCGCCGCCAGCACCGCCCGCAGGGTCGCCCGCCGCGCCAACATCTGTCGGTACGCCCCGAGGTACGGCTGTCGCCAGGCGTGCTGCCAGGGACGGGCGGGGCTGTGCAGGGCCCGCAGCGCGGCGACCGTGTCGGTCATCGGCGAGACGACGAACCGGCTGCGCGCCAGCAGGTCCACCGGTACCCGCCAAATCGACATGTTTCGCCTCCAGCCGTAACTCTACGGGTATGCCCCGGACGCCAGGAGGATCGTGCCGGTGAGGACCTACTCGGACCTGTTCGCCGTAGCCGAATTCCGCAACCTGTTCGTGGCCAACTGCGCCGGCATCGCCGCCCACACCACCTCGGCGCTGGCCCTGGGCTCGCTTACCTATGCCGCGACCGGCTCCGCCCTGCTCACCGCGTTGAGCATGTTCGGTGCGCCACTGGCGGGCGTGCTCGGCAGCCTGACCCTGCTCTCGGCGGCGGACAGCCTGCCGCCGCGTCGGGCGTTGAGCCTCGCCGCGCTGGTCGCACTGGTCGGTGCCGCGCTTCAGGCACTTCCCGGGCTGCCGTTGTGGGCCCGGTTCGCGGTCATCCTGGTCGTCGCGTACGTCGGGTCGGTCACCGGTGGTGCCAGGTGGGCGCTGATCAACGACATCCTCCCGGCGGGCGGGTACGTGCTGGGCCGCTCGGCGATGAACGTCAGCGTCGGGGTCATGCAGATCGCCGGGTTCGGGGCCGGCGGGCTGCTGCTGGTGTGGCTGAGTCCGTACCAGGTGTTCGGAGTGGCCGTCGTGCTGCGGGCGGTGGCGCTCGCGGTCACCCGCCTCGGGCTCAGGGAACGTCCCGCGCGGGCGACCGGAACCGCCTCGACCCGCCGCACCCTGCGGGTCAACCGGCAGTTGTGGCGGGATCCGGGCTGCCGGTCGCTCTACCTCAACCTGTGGCTGCCCAACGGTCTGGTGGTCGGCTGCGAGGCGCTGTTCCTGCCGTACGCGGGCCAGCGGGCCGGTTTCCTCTTCGCCGCCGGGGCCTTCGGGATGCTCGCCGGTGACGTCCTGGTCGGACGCTTCCTCTCCCCGTCCGCGCGGGACCGGTGGGTGCTGCCCCTGCGGTTGGTGCTTCCGGTGCCCTACCTGGTCTTCCTGGTGCAGCCGGCGCTGCCGTTGGCGATGCTCGTCGCCCTCGTCGCCTCGGTGGGTTTCGCGGTCTCGCTGCCGCTACAGGAGCGGCTGATCGCCCGGGCCCCGGCCGAGGCGCGGGGCCAGGTGCTGGGTCTGAATCACAACGGCATGATGACCGGGCAGGCGGTGTTCGCCGCTCTGGCCGGGGTGCTGGCCGACCTGGTGCCGACCCACCTGGCGGTGGCCGCGCTGGCCGGGTTCTCCCTGGTCATGACGGCCGTGCTCACCCCGGGCCTGCGCGGCACCCACCCGGTGCCCGCGCCGACTCCGGTGTCGAGCGGGCCCACCCGGGTCGGGGGCGGGCCCGGATGAGGGTGGCCGATGTATTGACTTTCGTCATAGATGCAAAAAGATGGATGGGTCTTGGCTGAAGCTGTGCCGTCGTGAGGATGAACTGATGCGTCGTCTCCCTCGGACCCCCATCCGGGTCACCTCCGGGCTGCTCGCGCTCCTCCTCGCCACGGCGGTCGGGATCCTCGTCGGCGCGGCACCGGCGGCGGCGCACGGCAGCCTGGCGATGTCCACCCCGAAGGCCGACGCCACGGTGACCGAGCCACTGACCAGGGTGCAGCTCTACTTCACCGAACAGGTCGTACCGAACGCCCACTTCGCGGTCACCGCACCGGGTGGCATCCGGATCGACAACGGCTGGACCCAGGGCGAGCCCCGCCCACTGGACCAGCCGGTGCGCGAGTACTTCCTGGTCGACGGCACCTTCCAGCCCCGGGAGTACACGACCGGCTATCCGGCGGTGGTTAACCTGGCCCACCTGCCGGCGACGGGACGGTACACGGTCAGCTATCTGTCCGTGGCCTCGGACGGGGAACCGGTACGCGGCACCCTGAGCTTCCGCTACACCGGCCCGGTGACCCGGGCTCCGGCCGGCTGGCGCCCGCCGACCGACCAGCCGGACCCGGCCCTGGTGGCCGCCGTCGACCAGCACGGGCACGGTGCCGAACCCGCACCCGCCTCCGCCGCACCACCGGCCTCGGCGCCGCCGGCCGCCGCCCCGGTGCCGCCCGCGGAGGGGGGCCTGGGGGCCGGGGCCTGGACGGCGGTAGCGGTGGCGATCACCGTTGCCCTGATCGGTCTGCTCCTCTGGCGCCGCCCCGCCCTGGCCGCCGGGCTGCTGCGGCGACCGGGCCGTACCTCATCGGGGGGTCGCCGCCCCGGAACCGGCGCCCGCACCAAGGGAAAGAAGAAGACGACCGCCCGCTCCAGGCGAGGCGGTACCGGGTCGGCGGCACCGGCGGCCTTGGTCGACGAACGGGTGCGCACCGACCGGTCGAGCAACCTCCGCCTGGCCCTGCTCGTGGGTGGGTTGGTGATCGCGCTGCTGGCCGGTTTCGGGCTGGGGCGGATCGGCGACGGCGGGCAGCCCGGCAACACCGAGGCCCGGTCGGGGGACCCAGGGGTACCGGCCGCCGGATCGGCCGCCGAGGGACACCAGCATCCTCCGGGCACCGGGGCGCACACCCACCCCGGCGAGGGTACGGACCAGGTGACCGGGGCGGGGGTCAGTGCCGCCGGCTACACCCTGCAACCGGTGCAGCGGTCCCAACCGCCCGGCGTACGGGTGGACTACCAGTTCCGCATCGTCGACGGCAACCGGCAGCCGGTGACCGACTTCGCGGTCGTACACGACAAGCCCCTGCACCTCATCGTGATCGGCCGGGACCTCAGCGGCTACCAGCACCTGCACCCCAGCATGGGCGAGAACGGGGTCTGGCAGGTCCCCCTGGAGTTGCCCCGGGCCGGTGACTACCGCCTCTACGCCGACTTCTCCGTCACCACGGCCGACGGCCGGCAACTGCCGCTGGTGCTCGGGGTCGACCATCAGGTGCCGGGGGTCTACACACCGGCGCAGCTGCCCGCCCCGGCACCACAGGCCACCGCCGGGACCTTCACGGTGTCGATGGACGGTGCGCCGACCATCGGGCTGAGCGCACCGATCGTGCTCCGGGTGGCCGGTGCCGCCGGGCCCGCCCGGTTGCAGCCCTACCTCGGGGCGTACGGACATCTGGTCGTGCTGCGGGAGGGGGACCTGGGCTATGTGCACGTGCACCCGGAGCCGGAGGTGGTCGACGGGGCGGTCACCTTCTGGCTGACCGTGCCGAGCCTCGGGCGGTACCGGGCCTTCTTCGACTTCCAGGTGGACGGGAAGGTGCACACCGCGGAGTTCACGCTGGACCTGAGCTGACCAGATCCACTGTGGCGGCTGAGCGGGCCGGGCCTGGGAGCGCTCACACCGGACCTTCTGGGAGATGTTGCTCGTAGATTTCGCCGGAGTATCGATCAGGGTCTTGACGATCGTTGTTAGCGCTAACACCATAGGGGTCCCGCCACGCTCGCGTCTGGAGCCCGCCATGCACGTGCCCGTCGCCGCTGCCGCCGACCCCCGCCCCGACTCGTCTCGCCGCACCCCGCCGCTGCTGATCGTCGTCCGCACCATGACCCGTCTGCTCCGCCGGCTGCGGCCAGGGCGGCGAGGTCTGGGGGTGGCCACGGTCGGTGCCCTGGTCGGTGCCGGCGCCCTGGTGCCCGGTGCCGCCGCCCATGCCGACCAGCCCTGGTCGCCCCGCTCGTCGTACACCTCGACGGACCGGGGCGACGGCACCTACACGGTGCCTCTGCTGCGCTCCGACGTGCCGGACATCAGTGTGGAACGGGTGCCGGCCGCCGAGAACGACGAGGGCCGGGACATCTACTACATGATCAGCACCACCATGCACCTGAGTCCGGGTGCGCCGATCATGAAGTCCTACGACCTGGTCAACTGGGAGATCGTCAACTACGTCTTCGACCGGGCGAGCATCGGCGACTCGTTCTCCCTGCGCAACGGCCAGAACTCGTACGGGCAGGGCCAGTGGGCCTCCTCGCTGCGCTACCACGAGGGCATGTTCTACGTCGCCTTCAACACCAACAACCTGGGTGGCGCGTACATCTACCGCACGGACGACATCGAGAACGGGGCCTGGCAGCGTACGGCGCTGGGCCGGGGCCTGCACGACCCCTCCCTCTTCTTCGACCACGACGGTACGCCGTACATCTTCTACGGCAACGGCACCATCAGCGCGGTACGCCTCAACCCCGGGCTGACCGCCATCGTGGCCGACTACCCGAACGTGTTCAGCGCCAACGACTACGCCGGTCAGCCCTTCATCGGCGGCCTGTTCGAGGGCGCCCAGTTCTACTACATCGACGGCCAGTACTACGCCGTCATCATCACCTGGCCCTCCGGTCAGGGCCGCCAGGTGGTCATGCTCCGCTCACCGGAACTGCTCGGCCGGCACACCGCCCCGGGCGGGACGAACACCTGGCAGGCCCGGGGGGTGCTCAACTCCAACGGCTTCGCCCAGGGCAGCCTGGTGCCGATCGCCCGCCCCGGCGGTGCCACCGACTGGTACGGCATGTTCTTCCGGGACACCTTCCCGATCGGACGGATTCCGGCCCTGATCCCCGCCACCTGGTCCGACGGCTGGCCGACCTTCGGCACGGGCGGTGTGGTGCCGGTCGAGGGCGGGTTCGACAAGCCGATCCGGCTGAGCCCTGCGGAGGAGCTGTTCGAGCGGCAGAAGAGCATCGTGGTCTCGGACGACTTCGCCAATGACGCGCCGCACAAGGCGTACCTGGACGAGCAGTGGACCATTCCCACGCCGCCGGCCATCGACGAGTCCCTGCTCGGTGTCGAACCGCTGACCAGCCCCGGTTTCGAGTCCGGGGAGCTGTCGCCGTGGGCCCCGCAGTTCGGGGCGACCCTGACCCGGGACACCACGGACCCGGCGGCCGGCGCGGCGGCCCTGCGGGTCGGCAACCGTACCCTCAACGGCTCCGGCCCCCACCAGTACCTCGCCGGCAAGCTGCAGCACGGGGTCACGTACACCGTCTCCGCGAAGATCAAGTACACCTCGGGCCCGAGCGGCTCCAGCATCGAACACCCGACCGAGGCGGAGATCCGGCCCAACGGGTCGCGGCTGGACATGGCCTGGGAGTGGAACCACGCCCCGGACAACCGGTACTGGTCGCTGACCGACCGGGAGGGCTGGCTGCGGCTGACCACCGGCAAGGTGGTGACCGGCGACTACGTCTACACCAAGCTGTCCAACCGAGCCGAGCTGGCCTGGTTCGAGGAGGCCCGCAACACCCTGTCCCAGCGGACCTTCGGCCCCCGACAGTCCGTCGAGACGAAGATGGACATCTCCCGGATGCGCGACGGGGACGTCGCCGGGCTGGCCGCCTACAACCGGGGCTTCTCGTACGCGGCCGTCAAGCGGACCGGTGGGGTGAACACCCTGGGGGTGGTCAACCGGGGGCAACCCTTCGCGGTCGACCTGGACCAGTCGAGCCTGGAGAACTTCCTGCCCGGCACCACGGTCGCCTTGGGCGAGGCCACCGAGGTGCACCTCAAGGCCGACCTGGACTTCGCCGCGCCGACCGGGCAGCTGTGGACCACCTTCCACTACAGCCTGGACGGGTTGACCTGGACCCGGTTGGGCGACCGGGTCGGTCCGCAGGCCCTGGACGGCAGCCTCGCCCACTTCATGGGCCACCGGGTGGGCCTGTTCAACTACGCCACCCAGCAGGCCGGCGGGCAGGTCGACTTCGACCACTTCCTGCTCAGTGACACCCTCACCGCCCAGAACCGGCCCCTGGACACCACCGCCCTGGACGCGGCCATCGCCCACGCCGGCACCCTCGACCAGGCGCGGTACCCGGCCGAGGCCTGGGCCGCGATGCGGACCGCCCTGGCCGCCGCGACCACGGCCCGGGCCGGTGAGTTCGGCACCCAGAACCAGATCGACGCGCCGGAACGGGCCCTGAGCTACCAGCTCGCCCGGCTGGGGGTGCTGCGGGACTCCGTCGAGCTGCCGGTCACCGTCAGCGCGCAGACCCGGTGCGTCGCCGGCAAGGCGTACCTGGCGGTGCAGGCCCGCAACGACCACGACGGGCCGGTCGAGGTGGTCGTGGAGACCGCGTACGGCCGGCGCAGCTTCCCGGCCGTCGCCCCGGGCGCCAACGCGTTCCAGCAGTTCACCACCCGGGCGACCGCCATGCCGGCCGGTACCGCGACCTTCCGGGTCACCGGCACGGTCGACGGTCGGACGGTGACCACCGTCCGCACCGCGGAACACGCCGCCACCACCTGCGGCGGCTGACCCCCTGAGCTGCCCCGGGGCCGGACCCACGCCGGCCCCGGGGCCCCCGTCCCACGTGAAGGAGGGCATTTGTGACACCACATCTGCGAAGGGTGACCCGTCGCCGGGTCACCGCGGTCGCGGCGGCCGGCCTGCTGCTGGCCGGTTTCGTGTCCGCGGCACCGGTCCAGGCCGCCGAGGCCGACCTCATCGTCAACGGCGGCTTCGAGCAGGGACTGACCGGCTGGTTCGTCAACAACGGCAACGCCACCGACGCCGCGACGCTGACCCCCACCAGCGACGCCTACTCCGGATCGAGCGCGGTGCACGTCACCGACCGGGCCACCACCGGCTCCGGCCCGATGCAGGACCTCTCCGGCAAGGTGCAGACCGGGCAGACCTACGCGCTGAGCGCCCGGATCAGGTACGACAACCCGCAGTCACCGGCGACGAAGCAGTTCTTCGCCACCATGCACTACGGCGGTGGCACCTACACCAACCTGGTCAGCGTGACCGCCAGCCGGGGCCAGTGGGCGCACTTCAACGGGCAGTTCACCATCCCGGCAGGGCAGGGGGTGTCCACCGCGCGGCTGTTCTTCGAGACCCCGTGGACCAGCAACCCGGCCAGCGACCCCGACCTGCACCTGATGGACTTCACCCTCGACGAGGTCTCCGTGGTCGGCGCCCCGCCGCCCCCGCCCGCCTCGAGGACCATCGAGGTGGTGGGCAAGCTGCCCGGCGAACACAACCCGTTGATCGGGCACAAGTTCGGTGCCGACGGGTACGGCTTCGTCCACGACGGCCGGGTGTACATGTACCTGACCAACGACACCCAGGGGTACGCCCCGAACCCCGCCACCGGGGTCTCGCCGGGCATCAACTACGGCGACATCAACCAGATCACCGTGATCTCCACGACGGACATGGTCAACTGGACCGACCACGGTGAGGTCCAGGTCGCCGGGCCGAACGGCGTGGCGCCGTTCACCAGCAACTCCTGGGCTCCCGGGATGGCCAAGAAGGTCGTCGACGGCCAGGAGAAGTTCTTCCTCTACTACGCCAACAACGGCAGTTCCAGCAACGTGATCACGGGCGCCTCGCCGATCGGCCCGTGGACCAGTGAGCGCACCAGCACCCTGATCGACGGTCGTACCCCCGGTGCCGAGGCGGTCGCCTGGAAGTTCGACCCGGCGCCGTTCGTCGACGACGACGGCGAGCCGTACCTCTACTTCGGTGGCGGTCCCGCCTCGACCAGCATGCCGGCGGCCGAGCGGTTCAACAACCCGAAGAACCTGCGCGCGATCAAGCTGGGCGACGACATGGTGTCGACCGAGGGCACCGCGGCCGTGGTGGACGCCCCGGTGGCCTTCGAGGCCGCCCAGGTGTTCAAGCGCGACGGCAAGTACTACCTGTCGTACTCCTCGCACTTCGGCGGCAGTGACTTCGGGGGCAACCAGACCCCGCTGCCCGGCTACCCCGGCGGCGGCCAGATCGGCTACATGATCTCCGACGACCCGATGTCCTGGCCCAAGGAGACCTACGCCGGGGTGCTGTTCCCCAACCAGTCGCAGTTCTTCGGCACCGGCACCGGTGGCAACAACCACCAGTCGGTCTTCGAGTACGAGGGCAAGTACTACTTCACCTACCACGCCCCGACCCTGAACAAGCGGATCAACGGCAACACCACCCAGGGCTACCGCAGCCCGCACATCCAGGAACTGGCCTTCAACGCCGACGGCACCATCCAGCAGGTGGTCGGCACGTACGCGGGCGTCGAGCAGGTCCGGGACTTCGACCCGTACCGGGTGTTCGAGGCGGAGACCTTCGGCTGGAGCAAGGGCATCGCCACCACCAAGGTCGAGGGTGGCTCCGCCGAGTTCGGTGGCTCGGCCCCGAACCTGGCGGTACGCGACATCGACAACGGAGACTGGACGGCCCTGTCCTCGGTGAACTTCGGCTCCGGCGCCGACCGGGTGACCGCCAAGGTGCGCCCGCTGGCGGCCGGCGGCCAGATCCAGGTGCGGCTCGACGAGGTCACCGGGCCGGTCGTGGCGACCATTCCGGTGGAGGGAACCCTCGGCGAGTGGACGGAGCTGACCGCCTCCCTGGAGGGGGTCGCCGGGGTGCACGACCTCTACTTCACCTTCAGCGGCCCGGCCGGGACCGACCTGTTCGAACTCGACACCTGGCAGTTCACCGCCGCTGACGCCCAGTTGCCGGTGACCGCCACCGCGCAGACCCGGTGCATCGGCGCGAACGTGTACCTGGCGGTGCAGGCCCGCAACGACCACGACGGGCCGGTCGACATCGAACTGGAGACCGCCCACGGCAAGCGCACCGTGTCCGGGGTGGCCGCCGGGGCCAACGCGTACCAGCAGTTCAACACCCGCACCGCTACCCTCACGGCCGGATCGGTGACGGTCCGGGTCACCGGCTCGACCGAGGGCCGGACCGTGACCACGACCCACACCGTCCAGCATTCGGGCGCCACCTGCGGCGCCTGACCGACCTTCGGGCAGAAACGGAGCATTGAATGGACACAGGCAAACGCGGGCGGCTGCTGGCCGCCGGTGCCGCCGGGGCCCTGCTGGTCGGCGCGGTGGGGCTGGCCGGACCGGCCCACGCCGAGCCGGGTGACGAGGCCGGGGTGGAGGTGACCGTCGAGATCGAGGAGATCCGGCAGCCGGGTGTGTTGGCGATGTCGGTAGCGGCCGACTCGGTGGCGTTGTCCGAGGACGGGTCGACGTTGCTGGTCCGCCAGTTCACCGGCACCCTGCCGACGGTGACGGTCACGGACACCCGTACGGCGGACGAGGTGCCGGAGGGTGCCGCGTGGGCGGTGCTGGGTAGCGCTACCGATTTCGTCGGTGACGCCGACCAGGCCCCGATCGGTGCCGGGCACCTGGGCTGGAAGCCGAAGCTGATCGACGGTGGGGACACCGGTCTGGTCAGCGAGGGTG
>NZ_JBNCLD010000016.1:0-136655 GCF_049844505.1 Micromonospora sp. DT229
ATTCCCGCAGGTCAACCAGCAAGGTAGCGTGAGATCAACTTATCGACCCTGTCCGTCAAGCCGGGTCAACCCCAGTCGGGCCGACTGCGGATGCGGAGCGAGCGGCACTGAACGCGCTGGAAGAGATCGCATACCTGCTCGGCCAGATGACAGTGGGCGAACACCGAGAGTTCCGTGAGGCACTGGAGCGTGTTGCCGCAGCGGAACCCGAACGCGCCGACTTCATAGGCAGCCTGCCGGGCTCGCTGGGTCTGGATATGGAGTCGTAGATCGGATACGCGGACCTCTTCGAGGACGACCTGGCCAGGTGGCCGACCGTCGCCGGTGGCCCGCTAGCGCTGGGGACGGGCAGGCCAGCCCGATGAAGCGCGATTCCAGACGTGGCCCTAGAAGCGGTAGGCGTCGCGCCGGTGGCGGATCGAGTGGATCTCCACGACACGCTTGGCCTCGTTGATCCGGTAGATGACCCGGTACGTGCCACGGCGGGCGGAGTGGAAGCCGTCGAAGGGCTCGTCGAGTGGTTTGCCCGCCCGATAGGGGTTGACCGAGATCGCGTGCTGGATGGTCTCTGTCGCCGCGACCGCGACCTCCAGCGGCAGGTCCTCGTGCAGGTTGCGGCGGGCCTGCCGGGAGAACATCACCGTGTACGGGCTGGTCGCCTCGCCCGTGTCGTCCCGCCGCCCGCCTTGCGACGGCATCAGGCCGCCCTACCGCGACGCCGTTCCAGCTCGGTGCGAACCTCGTCCATCGAGAACGTGTCGCCGGCCGCGAAATCCTCCCGCGACTGGCGCAGATCCGCGAGGGCCTCATCGTCGGAGAGCAGGTCGAGCGTCTCCCGCATCGACTCGTACTCGGCGACCGAGATCAGCATCACGTCGGCGCGGCCGTTCCTGGTGATCGTGAAGTGATCGTGCTCCCGAGCGACCCGGTCGGCAAGCTCGGCGATCCGGGCCTTGGCCTCCGTGATCGGAATGGTCTCCATAGCGGCCATTCTAACGACTGGTCAGAATTCTGGCCACGTTCTTCGCCCGGCTCTGGAGGCGGCGAGCTGTCCAGGGTTGCGGAGTCGAGCCGCGATGAGCATCCGAGATATCGACCGTGGCCTGCGGCTTCGCCGCGCTGGCCCCTCCGTTTGGGTATCCGTCTGAGGTGGGCCGAAGGTGCCACCATGCGAACCGCAGTGCGACGATCGTCGGCGAGCCGCTTCCACTCAGGTTGGGCAGCCCGAGGGTGCCAGGCCGATGAGCCTCGGGCGGGCACCGTCAGGAGGCCGCGGGCAGTCGGATTTCGCATCGGACGCCGCTGGGCCTTGGCGACCCGTAGGAACAGCCGTGGGGCGTCTCTTCCTGCACGGTGAAGCCCTGCCGCAGGCCCCCGTGTCAGCCGACCTCAGACGAGGCAGCGAGCGAGTTCTGAGTGGTCGTAGGTCCAGTACCCGAAGAATCCGGACCATACCCAGCGCTTCACGTGCCAGTAGTGGTACTCGTACTCCAGGGAGAACCCGGGCCAACCCGGATTCGGCTGGAGGCCGGTCCGTGCGCCGACGTACTGGTACACGCTGGTTGAGGTGCTGCCGCAGCGATCGCCGCCGGTGGCGGTCACGGCCAGATCCGTGGCGGTGACGATCGTGTCGCCGCTACACCGCGCGACGTAGCTGCGCTGGTAGTTGTCGGAGGTGGCCTCGACGACGTGCCAGTACCGATAGGTGCTTACGGAGCCGACCAGCCAGAAGGTCGTCGGCGTGCCGCCGACGACACGGCTGTAGCTGCCCGCCGCAGCGCAGGCCAGGCTGTCCGGTGCGGCAAGGGCGGCGGCCGGGAGGACGATGACGGACGCCAGCGCCGCGGTCGCGACGGCAAGGGCGAGTTTGAGTCTCATGCCCACGCAACCTACGGTCGACTGTCGCATCGATGCAGGTCAGTGGCGGCTTCCCGGCACGGCTCCCGGCGCGCCGCGATCCGGGGCGGCGCCGGTCACCCGCCGCAGCCGCAGATTGATCCGATCCGCGACCAGCAACGGCGCCACGGACACCGTCCGCCCGACCACCACTCGTGGATCAACGACCGGCGCGATGACCGTCCGTCACCGTTCCTGCGCCGGCATGGGCACGCCGTCCCCCGGCCCCAACCCACGATGGTGTACGAGCCCGACGATGTGCCGGTTGAACTCGTCGAGTTCCTCGGCCGGCACCCACAGCTCAAGGATGTCGCGGCCGCCGACCTGCCGGACGGGGTAGCGGGCGGCGAACTCCTGGTCGACGTGGAACCGGGTGACGTAGCCGGCCCCGGAGGCGGGAACGTTCCAGTCCCGGGCGATCATGATCGCGTACTGCTCGTTGAGGAACGCGTCGAAGTACCGCTGCATCCACTCCAGCGGGTCGCCCTTCAGGTCACCCCACTGGTAGTCGTTGACGCAACTCGACGAGGTGATCCGCGCCCGCGTCGACAACGCCCGCAACTCACGCTGCTCCCCCGAGGTCAACGGCCGGTCGACCGCCACGAACTCGTAGTACTGGTACTCACTGACCGTTGGTCCCCCTCGCCACGAGGATCATCCGTTCGTCCAGTGCCGGTACGCCTCGATCCACTGCGCGCCGTCCGGTGACGGCCACCGCCTCCCAGCCCAGGCAGCACCGAACGAGATCAGCAGGAACGCCGTCAGACCCGTCGCTCGCGCATCGCTCATGGCGCGTTCCCGGCTAGATGTGGAGCCTTGCGCGTACGGATACCGGCCGCTGCTGCGGCCACGGTGAGCAGCAGGCAGGTGACGCCGATGCCGAGCAGCGGGAGCCATGGGATCGTGATGGGCACGGCGATGCCGACCAGGTCGGCGGTGATGGCGCGGCGTACGAGCCAGCCGAGCAGCACGGTGGTGGCACCGCCCAGGAGCAGGCCGGTGCCGCAGACGAGGACGGCCTGCCAGCTGGCTGCTCGCCGGACCTGGTCGGGGGTCGCGCCGAGGAACTGGACCAGGTCGCGTTGCCGGCGCCGCTGGGATCCGCCGATGAGGGTGGCGTTGACGATCGCGATGGCGGCGTAGAGGCCGGCCGGTCCGAGCAGGATGGTGAGGCTGAGGTTGTTGGCCTGGCGGCTCTGGGCCGTGGTGGCGTCAATCCAGTCGCCGGAGTCGAGGATCCGGCTGTTGGTGCCGCCGAGGGTGCGCTGGAGGGAGACGCGCGCCGCGGCGGCGTCGGCGCGCGGTAGGACGAAGACCGTCCCGGTGGCACGTTCGCTTGCGGGCGGGAACAGGCCGGCCGGGACGACGAGATCGCCGTACAGGTCGGGTGCGTCGGGGACGACGGCGACGACCCGCAACGGGACCCGCTCGCCGGCGATCCAGACCGGGAGAGTGCCGCCCAGGCCGACGCCGGCGTCGATGACCCCTGAGGCGGTGACCGCCACCACGCGTCCCTGGAAGTCGTCGAGGGTGCCGCGGGTGGCGGTCAGGCCCCGGGCGGCGGAGGCGGTGACGGGGTCGAGGATCTCGACCTGATTACGCACGCCGGGACGGCCCTCCTCGTCACGCTGGAGCATGCCCTGCCGGCGTACGTCGGCGATCGCGACGGCCTTGTCGGACGCGACCGCCGCCGCTGCGGCCGGACTGTCCGCCTCGACGACGAGCGGTGCGCGCAGCCAGGCCCGGTCCTGCGCGTTCGTCCAGTCGGCGGTGAAGCTGAGGGACAGCAGCAGCGACCCGGCGATGGCGGAGATGGCCACGACCGGGGCGGCGACCGCGGCGGTGGTGCGGGCGGCCGCACGCACCTCGTCGCGGGCCATCCGGGCCGTGACGTCCCGGGCGACGAACGGGCGGGCGAGCAGGGCGGCGAGCCGCGGGGTGACGGCGTGGCCGATGCTCATCAGGCCAATCACGACCACCGCGGGCAGCAGGATGGAGGCGATCAGGGCGAACAGCGGCGGCATGTCGGCGGCGACGACGACCACCAGGACGCCGAAGCACAGCGTCGCGACGGCGAGCTGGAGAACGCTCGGCCGGGTTCGTTCGATCGTCGCCTCCCGCAGGGCGGCGCTCGGGGCGATCCGGGCGGCGCGGCGCGAGGATCGCCAGACCCCGAGGAGCGCGATCACGGCACCGGTGGGCACGGCGACCGCCCAGGCGATCCACGGGCGCGGCGCCCGAAGGTCGAGCGTGGTGATCCCGATGGCCTCCACCAGCCAGAGAACGGCGGGGGCCAGCGCCGTGCCGAGCAGACCGCCAACCGTGGTGGCCGCGGCCGCGACGACGAGGGACTCGCCCAGCAGAAGCCGGCGCACCTGCCCTGGCGTCGCGCCGACCAGGCGCAGCAGGCCGAGCTCGCGCCGACGGCCGGCCACGACGAAGCCGAACGTGCTGCTGACCACGAACAGCGCCATGAACGCCGAGATCGCCGACATCATCCCGAACACCGCGGCCAGGTCGTCGAGTTGGGCGCGCTGGTCGGCGGTGACGCCGGGCCGGCCGCCGGTGGCGTCGACGCTCCCGAGGAGCGTCACGGTGACGGCGATCAGGACGACGCCGAACAGCAGCGCGACGAAGGCGCCCAGATAGCCGCGCCATGAGCTGCGCACGGTCTGCCGGCTCAAAGTCAGCATCATCGCTCCAAGTCGGTCATCGTCGCGGCGATCTGACCAGCGTCGGCGTGCGTGAGGTGACCGACGATCTGCCCGTCGGCGAGGAACAACACCGCGTCCGCGTACGAGGCAGCCAGTGGATCGTGGGTCACCATGACGACGCTCTGGCCGCCGTCGGCCAGCGAGCGCAGGAGTTCCAGCACGTCTCGTCCGGTGCCGCGGTCCAGGGCGCCGGTGGGTTCATCGGCGAACAGGACGTCGGGCCGACCGTGCAGCGCCCGGGCGATCGCGACCCGCTGTTGCTGGCCGCCGGACAGCTCCGATGGCCGGCGCCTGGCGTGTTCGGCAAGGCCGACGTGAGCCAGGGCGGTCTGCACGGCGGCCGGGTCGACACGGCGTCCGGCCAGGCGGGCGGGAAGCGCGACGTTTTCGAACGCGGTGAGCGCGTCGAGAAGGTTGTAGGACTGGAAGACGAACGCCATCGACGTGCGCCGGAAGCGGGTCAGCGCGGTCTCGTCCAGCTTGTCGAGCTGAGTGTCGCCGACGAGCACCCGCCCGCCGGTCGGCCGGTCGAGGCCCGCGGCGAGCTGCAGCAGGGTGGATTTTCCGGAGCCGGACGGTCCCATGATCGCGGTGAACGTGCCGCGTTGGAACACATGGGTGACGCCGCGCAGCGCATGCACCGTGCCGGCGCGCGAGCGGTAGGAGCGGGTGAGGCCGTCGAGCGTGACGGCCGCCGGGGATGCCTGGTTCATGCCCTCAGCACACCTGCCGGCGCGGCCCACCACACGGGCTTCGACGCGACTTCGGGGGTAGCGCGCACGCTACCCCGCCCGGCCGGTGCGAACCGTAGGGTTGGGCACGTGAATGATGCCTGGACAGCCGTACGGGGACGCCCCACGCGGTTTCTGGCGTCGGTGTGGCCGTGGCGCTCACTCGCGTACGTGGCCACCACCGTGCCCGTCGGTCTCGGCTGGCTGATCCTTCTGCTCGTGGTACTCACAGTGGGCGTGGCCACGATCGTGGTGGTCGCGGGACTGTTCGTGCTCGCCGGCCTTCCGACGCTCGCGCACCTCGCCGCCGCAGGCGAGCGGCGCCGGCTCCGGCTGATCTTTCCCGGGCGGCCGGTGAGCCGGTTACCCGCGCCGCGCGATCCGGAACATGGCCGCGTGGCCTGGCCGGAGACGGGCGTCACGGTCCTGCTGGTGACGCTGTTCTGGCTCGTGGACGCCGCGGTGGTGGTGCTGCTGACGGCTCCGGTCGTGCTGATCCTCGCTCCGGTGCTGGTCCGTCACGACATGCTCGAGGTCGCCGGGTGGCGGGTGGACAACACCGGTGAGGCGTGGTTGGCGGTGCCCGCCGGCATCCTCACACTCGTCCTGCTGGCGTACGCGGTCACCGCGCTGGCCTGCGGCCAGGCGGCCCTGGTGCGGCACCTGCTGGACCCGCCCGAAGCCCAACTGGCCGAAGCGATCCAGCAGCTGCGCCGCTCCCGAAGCGGGCTGGTCGACGCGTTCGAAACCGAACGCCGCCGGATCGAGCGCGATCTCCACGACGGCGTCCAACAGCGCCTCGTCGCGCTGACCATGACACTGGGCAGCGCCGAACTGGACCTGACCGACAGCCCCGGCCTCGACCTCGTGCGCGAGGCCCATCAGCAGGCCGAGCAGGCCCTCGCCGACCTGCGCACCACGATCCGGGGCATCCACCCCCAGGTACTGACCGACCATGGTCTGGCCGCGGCCGTGCACGAGATCGCCGGTCGGTCACCGGTCCCGGTCCACCTCGATCTCGCCCTCGACGGCCGGCTCCCCCCGGCCGTCGAGGCCGCGGCCTACTTCTTCGTCAGCGAAAACCTCACCAACGTCGCCCGCCACGCCCGGGCCCGATCGGCACAGGTGCACGCGTGGACCGAGGACCACGCACTGATCGTCTCGGTGGTCGACGACGGCGTCGGCGGCGCTGACCCGCAGGCCGGCACCGGCCTCGCCGGACTGCGCGCCCGGCTCGACGCCCTCGACGGCGACCTGCAAATCACCAGCCCCGCCGGCGGCCCGACCCAGGTGAGGATGACGTGCCCAATTCACTGACGCCGCCGCCGAAGGCACTGCGCATCGTGGTCGCCGAGGACGCGGCCCTGCTCCGCGAAGGGTTGGTGCGAATCCTCGAACGCGCTGGCCACGACATCGTCGCGGCCGTCGCAGACGCGCCGGCCCTGCTCACGTACGCGGCCAACTGCCGCCCCGACCTCGTCGTCACCGACATTCGCATGCCACCCACCCACACCGACGAGGGCCTGCGCGCGGCGGCCACCATCCGAGCCGCCCATCCCGGCATCGCGATCCTGCTGCTGTCCGCCTATGTCGCCGACGCCTACGTCGGCGATCTGCTCGACTCCGCCCCCGGCGGCGGCATCGGCTATCTGCTCAAGGACCGGGTCGGCCACGTACGCGACTTCCTCGACAGCGTCGACCGTGTCGCCGCGGGCGGCACGGTCATCGACGCCGAGGTCGTCCGCCAGCTCGTCGTCCGCCGGCACACCGACGGTCCGCTCGCCGGCCTCACCGAACGCGAACGGGAGGTGCTGGCGCTCATGGCCGAAGGCCACACCAACCACGCGATTGCCGGCAAGCTGTTCGTCAGCGAGGCCGCGGTGCGCAAGCACATCGGCAACATCTTCGCCAAGCTCCCGCTCGACCCGCACTCGGACCGCCGGGTGTCCGCCGTTCTCACCTACCTTCGCGGTTGACCGAACGGGATCGATCACGCCTGTCAGGCGTGCCATCGGATCGGCCGGGACCGCGGGTGCCGCGTGCGTCGGGGGCGTGGAACTGTACCCGTTGGGCATCACATCCGTGATGAGGTCGTTGATGCGCTTGACCAGTTCCCGGTACGTGTGGCTGAGATACTGGCTCCACGCCGTTGCGGTGAAGACCAGCCTCATGCGACGTCCCGGACGGTGGCCGGGTCGATCAGGCCCCGCTCGGCCGCATCGCCCTTCTCAAGCTCCGCCATCGACCTGCGCAGCGCGGCGGCGTTGCTCGGGCTGCACAGGAGGGCACGATCACCACGGGCTCGTGGCCGGATCGGGTGGGCCTGCGTCTCGTCCCTGGTCGACCTGGCGGTGGATCCACGGGTGCTGCTGTACCGGTCCCGATCACGGCAAAGCGGCCCCGAAAAGGGCCGCTGACCTGGGGGAGGAGTGGGGCGGGCGGGACTCGAACCCGCGACCGAGGGATTATGAGTCCCCTGCTCTAACCGGCTGAGCTACCGCCCCGGCACCGGGGCCGGAGTCATCCCGCCCCTGTCGATCACCGGCCGCTCATGCCGGCGTCGCCCTCCGCCTCAGCAGCACGATGGGCAACGCGAGAATACAGCGGGCGGCCGGCAAATCTGAGCCCGCCCCGCCCACCGGCCCCACCAGCACGGTCGATGCAGCTGGCGCCCTGGTAGCGGACATCTCGGCCTGGAAACGGCGAATGCCCACCGGGTTGCCGGTGGGCATGTCGTGCTGGAGAGCAAGCTCCCCCGTTTGGACTCGAACCAAAAACCTGCCGGTTAACAGCCGGCTGCTCTGCCAATTGAGCTACGGGGGACTGCACCGCCGCCCGATGCGGATCTCTCCGCGCCGTGCGCCGGGCACAAGAGTACAGGACTCCGGGGGGTCTTGGTCCAGGGGGTTACCCTCACGATCAGCGGGGCGCACCGATCGGATTGTGTGGGACAAATCGCCATCGGGGCACAAGGAGGTATGAGCAGAGAGCAGGATGGGTAGTTAGCTGCCGACGACAGGACGCAGGCGCGAACTGGTCGGCCCCGCCCGGATCGGGGGTGGGTCGACGGCGCGTCAGGTACGAGAGGAGCCGCCATGCGCGGAAAGATCATGTTCCTTGGCGGGCTGGCTGCAGGGTTCGTCCTGGGCGCCCGTGCCGGCCGTGAGAAGTACGAGGAGTTGATGGTCCAGGGCCGCAAGGTGCTCGACCACCCGACCGTCCAGGAGGCGGCCGGGGTCGCCCAGGCCCAGGCCAGCCGGCTCTACAACGAGGGTAAGGACAAGCTCGGCCACTCGAAGCTGGGTGAGAAGCTGAGCCCGAACGGCAAGCACGAGTCCGACGCTGCCTTCGCGGGCACGCCGGCCACGGCTGGCGCCAAGTCCAGCACCAACCCGTCGGGGTCGACCACCGGTTCGTCGAGCACCAGTTCGTCGAGCACCGGTTCGACGACCTCGACCACGGCTCGCAGCAAGCCCTCCGGCACCAACGGCACCAACCTGTAGCGACATATCCAGCCGGGCCCGATCACCCATGTGGTGGTCGGGCCCGGCTGCTGCGTGCCTCCGGCGGATCTGCTGCGGGTCGGCTGGGCCACAGGCCCGAAACACCCACATGGAAGACTTCGGGCGGGAGGTGTTGGTGATGACGCTCGTCCGACCAGAGAACCCACAGCAGGCGAGTCTGGTCAGACTGCTGCGCGACGAGGGCCCCCGCTCCCGGGTGGAGTTGGGCGACATCCTGGGCCTTTCCCGCTCGACCCTCACCGCCGAGTTGGACCGCCTGGTCGCCCGCGGGCTGGTCGAGACCGCCGGGCTGGCCGCCTCCCGTGGTGGACGCCGGTCCTCGTTGCTGCGTCTGGCGGCCCGGGTGCGGTTCGCCAGCGTCGTCGTGGCCGCCGACCGGATCAGTGTGGCCTTGACCGATGGTGAGCTCAACGTGCTGGCCGAGACCGCTGAGCCCGCGCAGGTGCGGGGCGGGCCGGAGCCGGTGATCGCCCGCGCCGTCGAACTGGTCGAGAAGCTTCGTGCCGAACTCGGCGTCGCCGAACTCACCGGGGTCGGCATCGCGCTACCCGGGCCGGTCAACGGTGGCACCTCGGTCGCGCCGGCCGTGCTGCCCGGCTGGCAGCGCTTCCCGGTCCGGGACGCCTTCGCCACCGAACTGGGCTGCCCGGCGTTGGTCGACAACGACGCGAACGTCCTCGCCCTCGGGGAACAGCATGCCGGCATCGGCCGGACCTTCGACGACTTCCTGTACCTGAAGCTGGGTACGGCGATCGGCTGCGGTCTGGTGCTCAGTGGTTCCCTCTACCGGGGCGCCACCAGCAGCGCCGGTGACATCGCCCACCTGCCGCTGGGTGAGGACGGGCCGGTCTGCGGGTGCGGCGAGTTCGGCTGCCTGGAGGCGTACTGCGGTGACGCGGGGCTGATCCGGGCGGCGTCGGCGGCTGCTCGCGGTGGCCGGTCGGAGCTGCTGGCGACCCGCCTGGCCGAGGCGGGCACCCTGACCGTGCCGGACATCGCCTCGGCCGCGACGGCCGGTGATCCGGCCGCTCAGGCGCTGGTCCGTGACGCGGCCCGCCGGGTGGGGCGGGTGCTCGTCGGTCTGGTCAGTTTCTTCAACCCGGGCATCGTGGTGATCGGCGGGGCACCGGAGGGTCTCGGGCACATTCTGCTCTCCGAGATCCGGGGGGTGGTCTACCGCCGGTCGGCGCCGCTGGCCACCGGCACCATGCCGGTGGTGCTCTCCGACCTGGCGGACCGGGCCGCCCTGGTCGGTGCGGCCCGGTTGGCCAGCGAGTACGTCTTCACCTCGGGCTGAGGGCGTCGGCACGGGTGCCGGTGCGACCCTTCCCCGTCAGGCCTGGTCGGCGTACCCCCGGAAGGGCCCGGTGGTCGCCGGGCCCTCAGGGGATCTGCTCAGTCCTTGCTGCTGAACGCCGCGTCGAAGGCGGCGGAGGGGGCGTCGAAGGCGAGCCGGCGGACGAACTGGAGGGCCTCGGGGGCACCGACCAGGCGGTCCATCCCGGCGTCCTCCCACTCGATCGAGATCGGGCCGTCGTAGCCGATCGCGTTGAGGGCCCGGAAGCAGTCCTCCCACGGCACATCACCGTGGCCGGTGGAGACGAAGTCCCAGCCGCGCCGCAGGTCCGCCCAGGGCAGGTGCGAGGCGAGTCGGCCGCGTCGCCCGTCGCCGGTACGCACCTTGGCGTCCTTGCAGTCGACGTGGTAGATCCGGTCGGCGAAGTCGAAGATGAAGTTGACCGGGTCCAGCTCCTGCCAGACGAAGTGCGAGGGGTCCCAGTTCAGGCCGAAGGCGGGCCGGTGGTCGATCGCCTCCAGGGTCCGCTTGGTGGTGTAGTAGTCGTAGGCGATCTCACTGGGGTGCACCTCGTGGGCGAATCGCACCCCCACCTCGTCGAAGACGTCGAGGATCGGGTTCCACCGGTCGGCGAAGTCCTGGTAGCCGCGTTCGATCATCGAGGGCGGCACCGGGGGGAACATCGCCAGGGTGTGCCAGATCGACGAGCCGGTGAAGCCGACGACGGTGTTGACGCCGAGCTTGGCCGCCGCCCGGGCGGTGTCCTTGATCTCCTCGGCGGCCCGCTGGCGTACCCCTTCGGGCTCACCGTCGCCCCAGAGCCGGGCGGGCAGGATGCCCTGGTGCCGCTCGTCGATCGGGTGATCGCAGACCGCCTGGCCGACCAGGTGGTTGGAGATCGTGAAGACCTGGAGGTTGTGCTTGGCCAGAGTCTCCCGCTTGCGCTCGATGTACGAGTCGTCGGCGAGGGCCTTGTCGACCTCGAAGTGGTCGCCCCAGCAGGCCAGCTCCAGACCGTCGTAGCCCCACTCGGCGGCGAGCCGGCACACCTCGTCGAACGGAAGGTCGGCCCACTGGCCGGTGAACAGCGTGATCGGTCGCGCCATCAGTCCTTTTCCCCTGTCGTGGTGATGGGGATTCCGTACCTGCGTGACCGGGGCGAGGGATGCCGGAGTCGACGGCCCCGAGGGGGTGCCGGTGGGCGTTGTCACGCCTGGGGCCGACGGGTTGCGCCTCCCGTCGACTCACCGGCCACCTCACGGTCGCCGTCTTTCACTCTAGGCCCGTCACCCGCGACGCAAAAGGCCCTGGCGCTCGCCCGTGTTAAGAGGGGGCCCCTGTACCACGCCAGGCGTTAACAAGGTGCCCTTCCTTACATCGTTACGGGAGGGTCCAGCGCTGGTTGGCGTTGGTGTGGCAGGTCCACAGGTGCACCGCCTGACCGTCGGCGGAGCTGTTGTTCGACACGTCCAGGCACTTGCCCGACTGCGGGTTACGCAGGGTGCCGTTCGACTGCGCCGACCAGTTCTGCGCGCCGCCGCCGTTGCAGGTCCACAGTTGGATCTTCGTGCCGTCCGCGGCGGCGCCGCCGTTGACGTCCAGGCACTTGCCCAGGGCGCGGATGGTCGAGTTCGGTGTCACCGTCCAGGTCTGCGCCGCGCTGCCGTTGCAGGTGAGGATCTGGACCTGAGTGCCGTCCGCCGAGGAGCCGTTGCGCACGTCCAGGCACTTGCCGCCCAGCCCGGTGATCGGGCCGGTGCCACCGGTGCCGCCGCCCCGGACCAGGGTGAAGTCGTCGATGTCGAACAGGCTGCCGCCCGAGCCGGTGAAGGTCAGGTAGACGGTGCGGGTACCGCTCGGCACGTTCGACAGGGTGGCGCTGACGTCGGTGAAGGTGTTCCAACTTCCGGTGTTCGGTACCGCCACCGAGCCGAGAACGGTGCCGGTGGTCGAGCCGGTACGCACCTGGATGGTCCCGCCGGGGCCGGCGGAGGCGATCCGGGCCCGCAGCGAGGTGACCCCGGTCAGGTCCAGGTTGGCGTACGCCGCCCAGTCGCCCGGGTCGATGTAGCCCAGCACCTGGCCGCCGTTGGCGCCGGTCTTACCGACCACGGTCACCCCGTTGGCCGAGTTGTACGCCTCGGCCTGCACGGTCGTGTTGCCGCCCGGCGGTGGGTTCGTGCCGCCCAGTTCCTTGATCCGGATGTTGCGGAAGGAGACCTCGTCGCCGGTGCCGTGATTCTGGATGCCGATGTGGCCGGCGAGGGAGCGGACCGGGTCGGTGTTGGTGAAGTCGTTGATCTTCACCCCGTTGAGGAACACCTGGAGGCGTTCTCCCTCCACCAGCAGTTCGTAGGTGTTCCACTCCCCCGGCGGGTTCAGCGCGGCGTCGCGGGCGGCCAGGTCGGCGGACTTGAACCCGTACACCGCGCCGGTGGTGCGGTCGGCGGCGTCGGTGCTGTCGATCTGCACCTCGTAGCCGTTGTCGACGGCCGAGTTCGGGTCGCTCGACGGCGGGAAGCCGATGAACACTCCGGAGTTGTCGTCTCCGGCGAGTCGCCAGTCCAGCTTGAGGGAGTAGTTGGTGAACTGCTTGGCGCTGTACCAGTACAGGCCCATCCCGCCGGTGGAGGTCAGGGTGGCGTCGGAGTTGGTGAAACCGCCCGGCCCCGCCTGGGACCAGCCGGTGGTCGAACCGTTGTAGAGGGTGGTGTAGCCGGTCTCGGCCCGGCAGTCGGCCTTGGTGCGGCCGGCCGCGTACCGGATGCCGCCGAGCAGGTGCGCCCGGAAGGCCGGCTCGGCGTACGAGGCCTGGGTGTGCCCGGCCCCGGTGTAGAAGGACCGGCCCCCGGTGTACGTCTTGCACCAGGCGATCGGATGGTCGGCCCCCATCACCCCACCGGAGTACGACGACTCGTCGAGGTTGGCCAGGACGCGGGCACCCGGACGAGGATTGGCCTGGAAGTCGTACCACTCGTCGGTGCGGGTCCAGGTCTGCGGCAGGTGGGCGGTGGCCGCGTGGGCCCGGTTCTCCACCCGTACGGTGGCCTGCGCAATGGCCGGGTGGGAGCGGAAGTACGCCCCGACCAGGTTGCCGTAGAAGGGCCAGCCGTACTCGGTGTCGGCGGCGGCGTGCACACCGACGTAGCCGCCACCGGAACCGATGTACGACTCGAAGGCGGTCTGCTGGCTGGCGTTGAGCACGTCGCCGGTGGTGTTGAGGAAGACCACGGCCTCGTACTGGGCGAGGTTGCCGGTGGTGAAGACACCGGCGTCCTCGGTGGCGGTCACCGTGAAGCTGTTCGCCGCGCCCAGGTCGCGGATGGTCTGGGTGCCCACGGCGATGGAGTCGTGCCGGAAGCCGGCCGTCTTGGAGAACACCAGCACGTCGTACGGGGTGTCGGCGGCGCTGGCCGGGGTGGCCGGGGTGGTGCAGGCGAGAACGGCGATGGCGGTGACGGCCACGCCGAGGACGGGGCGGAGTCTGCGCATGTGGCTCTCCCAACGATCCGGTCGGCACCAGCTACGACACTAAGTGGCATTCGTCGATGAGTCCATGCCTTCCGCCGACGACGGATCGACTTTCGCAGAATGAAGCGGAAGTTGGCGCCAATGCGGGCGGTCAGGGCCTCCCCAACCCGGCAAGCTCCAACAGCAGCCCCTTCACCTCCGTGGCGGCGAAGCGCTCCCGGGCCAGGGAAGGGTCGGAGCAGAGCAGCACCGGACCGTCGGCCGGGTCGGCCGGCAACCGCCCGTGTGAGCCCCGCACCGCCCGCGCCCCGGCGTCCAGCCCGACCACACTCATCATGTACCGCAGGCCCAGCTTCTTGCGCGCCAACGCGGCGGCTGCCCGGCCCTTCGCCGCGCCGGGAGCGGCCGGGTCGAAGAACAGCTCCGCCGGGTCGTACCCGGGTTTGCGGTGGATCTCGACCAGCCGGGCGAAGTCCGGGGCCAGGTTGTCGTCCAGCCAGTAGTAGTAGGTGAACCAGGCGTCCGGCTCGGCCACCAGCACCAGCTCACCGGCGCGGGGGTGGTCCAGCCCGTGCGCCGCCTTACCCTCGGCGTCGAGCACCTCGGCCACCCCGGGCAGCCCGGCGCAGAGCTTCGCCACCGCCGCCAGGTCCGCCGGGTCGCGTACGTAGACGTGGGCGATCTGGTGGTCGGCGACCGCGAAGGCCCGGGAGGTCCAGGGGTCCAGGTACTCCATGCCGGCCTGGGTGTGCACCCGCAGCAGCCCTTCGGCGCGCAGCAGCCGGTTGACGTCCACCGGGCGGGAGACCTCGGTGATGCCGTACTCGGAGAGCACCACCACGGTCGTGTCCCGGGCCTGTGCGGCGTCCAGCAGGGGGGCCAGCACCCCGTCCAGTTCGGTCGCCGCGGCGGCGGCCTGCGGCGAGGACGGGCCGAAGCGTTGCAGGTCGTAGTCCAGGTGCGGCACGTAGACCAGGGTCAGGTCGGGAGAGTGTTCGGTGAGGATCTGCTCGGCGGCCCGGCAGATCCAGCTCGACGAGGGCAGCCCCGCTCCCGGCCCCCAGTAGGTGAACAGCGGGAAGGTGCCCAGCCGGGCGGTCAGCTCGTCGTGCAGCTGCGGCGGGTCGGTGTAGCAGTCCGGCTCCTTGCGGCCGTCGGCGTAGTAGATCGGGCGTGGGGTGACAGTCCAGTCCACGTCCGCGCCCATCGCGTACCACCAGCAGACGTTGGCCACGGTGTAGTCGCCGCGTACCCGCCGGGCGGCCTGCCAGATCTTGTCCCCGCCCACCAGGGCGTTGTGCTGCCGCCAGAGCAGCACCTCACCGAGATCGCGGAAGTACCAGCCGTTGCCGACGATGCCGTGTTCGGTCGGCAGGGCACCGGTGAGGAAGGTCGACTGCACCGAGCAGGTCACCGCCGGCAGCACCGTACCCAGCTCGGCGCGGAACCCGGTGTCGGCCACCGCGCGCAGCCGGGGCATGTGGGCCAGCAGACGCGGGGTCAGCCCCACCACGTCCAGCACCAGAAGTTTGCGACTCATGCCGATACCGTTTCGGTCGGGGTCAGCCCGAGGGCGACCAGTTCGTCGCGGGCGAAGGCCAGCTCGGCGGCGATCCCGGCGGCCAGCTCCGCGTCGGTGTCCGGGCGCCGCGCGGCCGGCAGCACCCCCCAGGTGTACGTCTCGACGTCCAGGTGGTCGCAGCCCGCGTCGGCTGCGGTGAAGAGTGCGGCCAGGGCGGCGCGCAGCACCGGCAGGGTCGCCTCCAGCGGCGGTTCGGGTGGGGCGTGCAGCGGTACGTGGTAGTGCACCCGCCACGGGCCGGGCAGCCCGGCGTCGAGGGCCAGGTCCAGGTCGTCGGCGGCCCACCGGGGGTCCGCCGGGTCGTGGGCGCCGGCACAGCCGGCGGTACGGGTCTGGTGCAGAAAACGCGGCTCGACCCAGCGGCGCAACGCTGCCGGGTCGGCGGCCGGGTCGGTCGCCTCCAGCGCGGCCGACACCTGCACCTTCACCACCGGCACCCCGGCCGTGGCCAACCGGTCGAGGGCGGCGGTCGGCTCCTCCCAGGCACAGGCTAGATGGGCCAGGTCCAGGCAGACCCCCAGCCGCTCGGGGTCCGTCCCGGACAAGGCCGTCACGGCCTGGGCGCTGCTCTCGATCACGCAGCCGGGCTCCGGCTCGAACCCCACCCGGATGGTGCGGCCGGTGTCCCGTTCGACGGCGGCCAGCCCGGCGGCAAGCTGGTCCAGCCGCCGCCGGGCCTGCTCGGCCCGGGCACCGTCCCAGGGGGTACGCCAGGCCAGCGGCAGGGTGGAGATCGAGCCCCGGGCGGCGTCCTCGGGCAGCAGGTCGGCCAGCACCCGGGCCAGGTTCAGGGTGTGGTCCAGCCGCTGCCGGGTGGTCCAGTCCGGCTGATAGACCGCCCCCTTGACCACGGGCGCCTGGAAGGCCGCGTACGGGAAACCGTTGAGGGTGACCACTTCCAGCCCGCGTACGGTCAACTCGGTGCGCAACCGGCGACGGGCCTGCGGGTCGGCGGCCAGTTCGGCGGCGACCGGGGCGGCCAGCCACAGGCCCAGGCCGAGCAGGTCGGCGCCGAGGGCCGCGCGGACCGGCACCGCGTAGCGGTCCAGTTGGGCGAGGATGCCGGCGAACTCCTCGGCGGGGTGCACATTGGTGCAGTAGCCCAGGTGTACGGTGCGCCCGCCGGCATGTCGTAGTCGCATCAGCTGCCGCCGCGCAGGATCGAGTTGCCGGCGAAGGTCTGCTCCGCGTCGTCCTCGTCGCGCAGGTCCAGCCGACCCGACTGCCCGTAGAACTCGACCGGGTTACGCCAGAGCACCCGGTCCACGTCGTCGTCGGTGAATCCGGCGGCCAGCATCGCGTCCCCGGTGGCTCGGGTCAGCAGCGGGTCCGAGCGGCCCCAGTCGGCGGCGGAGTTGACCAGCATCCGCTCGGTGCCGTACGCCTTGAGCAGTTCCACCATCCGGGGCGGGGACATCTTGGTGTCCGGATAGATGGAGAAGCCCAGCCAGCAGCCGGTGTCCCGGACCTGCTTCACGGTCACCTCGTTGAGGTGGTCGACCACTACCCGCCCCGGGTCGATGCCGGACTCGGCGACCACGGCCAGGGTGCGCTCCACCCCCCGGACCTTGTCCCGGTGCGGGGTGTGCACCAGGGCCGGCAGGTCATGCGCCACGGCCAGGGCAAGTTGGGCGGCGAAGGCCGCGTCCTCCTCCGGGGTCATCGAGTCGTACCCGATCTCGCCGACCGCGACCACCCCGTCCTTCTCCAGGTAGCGGGGCAGCACGTCGAGCACCGGCCGACAGCGCGGGTCGTTGGCCTCCTTGGGGTTGAGCGCGACCGTGGCGTGGTGACGTATCCCGAACTGTCCGGCCCGGAAGGGTTCCCAGCCGACCAGGGAGTCGAAGTAGTCCGTGAAGGATCCGACATTGGTGCGGGGCTGGCCCAGCCAGAAGGCCGGCTCCACAAGTGCCCGTACCCCGGCGGCGGCCATCCGCTCGTAGTCGTCCGTGGTGCGGGACGTCATGTGGATGTGCGGGTCGAAGATGCGCATCACGCCTCCCTGTGGTGCGGTCGGCTGCCGGCGGTCAGCCGGTCCAGCAGCGCCGTGGCGTCCTCGGGCATGGTGCGGCCGGCGGCCTGCCGTTCGGCGGCGAGTCCGGCCAGCATCACCGCCAGTTCCCCGTCGGCGCGGGTGTCGAGGTCGGCCACCACGGCCAGCGGTACCCCGGTGAAGACGCACTTGAGCACCGCCTGCCGCCAGGTCGGCGCGTCCAGGTGCGTCGCGTACGGGCCCAGGGCGGCGGCGATCAGCCGGGTGTCGTTGGTACGCAGGGCGTCGTGCAGCAGCGGTATCCCGGCCGTGCCGATCGGCAGCAGTGGCAGGGCCTTGAGCACGGCCCGCTTCTCGGCGGCGTCCCCGGTGCGGTAGAGCGCCTCGGCGTGGGTGGCGTGCTCGGCCGGCAGGTACGCCAGCAGCAGGGCCCGGGCCGCCTCGTCGGCGGTCCAGCCGGGCAGGTCGGGCAGCTCGGCCCGGCCGCAGCGCCGACCGACCGCCGGGAAGAACCTGGTGATCGTCGAGGGCTGTGCCGCGACACCGTGCAGGGCCGCCGTCAGCCAGTCCGGATCAGGTAGGCCCCGCAGGGCCGCCCGCAGGTCGTCCGATCTCATCGCCGTCCTCACCCCTTTCTCCATGCCATCTGTTGTCAGGCCTGGCTCGCGTTCCGGCTGGTTCGTGCCCTGCCGTTCCACCTCGTTCACCGCAGGTCCGTGTCGTCCCCGCGCGCCCTTTGCTCTGCTTCAATCCACGCAGCGGTGGCTGTCCGGATATCGGACGCCAGTGATGCGTCCGTTGAAGCAGAGCAAAGGGGCTGCGTAGGAAGGTCCTCCGGCGGGTCGACCCGCTCCGCTGCGCCGGCCGCCGATCCGGCCGAGGCGACCGGTGCGGCCGAGGCTGTCGGCGGCGCGGCGGAGGCGGCGGAGGCGGCGGAGGCCAGGCGGAGGTGGTCCAGGGATCGGGCGGCTACCGCGGGTGCGGCGTGGGAGTGGCGGGGTAGCTCGACCGCGACCAGGCCCCGGTAGTCGACCTCGCGTAGGGCCGCCAGCACCGGCGGGAAGTCGATCTCACCCTGGCCGAACTCCAGGTGCTCGTGCACCCCCCGGCGCATGTCGTCGATCTGCACGTTGACCAGGTGCGCGCCGACCTCGCGGACACAGTCGGGCACGGGCAGCGACTCCAGGCAGCGGCAGTGTCCGATGTCCAGGGTGATGCCCAGGCAGGCCGGTGCGCCCAGATCCGCGTACAGCCGACGCCAGTCGGCGATGTCCTCGACCAGCATGCCCGGCTCGGGCTCGAAGCCCAGCGTCACCCCGGCCCGGTCGGCCGCCTCGACCACACTGGTGCAGCCGGCCAGCAACCGGTCCCAGGCCAGGGTCGGCGGGACCGCTTCGGGGCGTACCCCGGCCCAGAAGGAGACCGCCTCGGCACCCAGGTCGGCGCCGATGGTCACGGCCCGGCGCAGGAACTCCACCCGCAGCGCGGCGTCGTCGTGCAGCAGGGTCGGGGCGTGCTTGTGCCACCGGTCCAGCAGGTAGCGCGCCCCGGTCTCGATCACCACGGCCAGGCCGAGTTCGGCCAGTCGACGCCGGACGGCATCCACCCGCCGGGCCAGTTCCGGGGCGAAGGGGTCGAGGTGGTCGTGGTCCAGGGTCAGCGCCACCCCGACGTAACCCAGGTCGGCTATGACCGCCAGGGCGTCGTCGAGCCGGTGGTTGGCGAAGCCGTTCGTGCCGTACCCGAAGCGCAGGCCGTCGGAAGCACCGGAGGCGGGGGCGGTCATGTCGGGGAGACCTTCCGGGCCAGCCGTCGGCCCAGCGGTGCCGCCGCCGCCACGGCCACCCCGAGCAGACCGGCTCCGGCCCGGGCGGTCAGGGCGCCCTGCAGGGCGGGCAGGCTGGTGATGCCGGCACCGACGGCCCGGCGCACCCGACCGGCGGTGGGTTCGGCGACCACCCGGGCCTGCGCGGCACCGTAGCGGGCGGCGTACCACCCGGCGAGGACGGCCGGCAGCGCCGCAGCGACGGCCCCGGCAGCACGGCGGCCGGCTCCGAAGCGCTTGCCGCACTGGCCGGCACCGAAGCACTCCTCGCGGTGGCCGGGCGCCCGCCGGGCAGCGGGGTCTGCGGAACGCGGGCCGGGCGGTACCGCGGCGCTCGCCGCGACCAGGGCGGTGCCGGCGAGGGTACGCAACGGCAGCGCCCTGTCGGCGCCGTCGACCTCGCGTCGGGACAGGGCGGTGACCGTCCAGGTGTGTGCGGCCACGGTCACCGCCGCCGGCAGGGCCCGGACCGGACGGCCACCGGCGGCACCGAGCAACACGTCCAGCCCTCGGCAGGCGGCCATCACGGCGGGACCGGCGGCGGTGTTCTTGGCGAGCAGGTCGTACCCCCAGATGGTGGCGGCCAGCGGCACGGCGACGGCGGCGGCGCGACGTCCCCCGGCGGCTGCGGCGAGCCCGACGCCCGCGGCGGTCAGACCGGCGGCCAGGCCGACCGCCAAGCCGGGACTGACCCGTCCGCTGGGGATGGGCCGCTCCGGGCGTTCGACCGCGTCCAACCCCCGGTCGGCCCAGTCGTTGGCGGCCATGCCGGCCCAGTAGAGCAGCACCGAGGCGGTCGCCAGAGCGGGCGTACGCGGACCGAGTGCACCGGCTGCGACGGCACCGGCGACCACGTCCCCGGGCACCGAGAGGGCGGCCGGGGCCCGGACCAGTTCCAGGAGGTCGGCCATGCGGGTCATCGGGTGCCTCCTGAGTGCAGTCCCCGGGCGAACTCACACAGCCGGGTCCACTGGTCGGCCAGCGAGTGGGTGCCCTCGCCCAGGGGGTCCTTGAAGAAGAAGGCCAACTCGGTCAGGGGCCCGGTACGCCCGGCGGCGTGCGCGGCGGCGGTGAGCCGGGCCAGGTCCAGCACGAGGGGGGCGGCCAACGCCGAGTCACAGCCGTGCCAGGTGAACTCCAGCCGCATACCGGTGCCCAGGAACCCGGCGAAGGTGATCAGATCCCAGGCGGTCTTGAAGTCGCCGAGTTCCTCGACGTAGTCGATGCGGGTGTCCCCCTGCGGCAGGTAGCCCAGGGTCTCGCCGAGCACCCGCTGCTTGCTGCGTACCTTGGCGGCGTTGGCGGCCGGGTCGGCCAGGGTGGCCCCGTCTCCCCCGCCCAGCAGGTTGACCCCGGACCAGGAGCGCACCTGGAGGTTGCGCATCGCGAACATCGGGGCCAGTACGGACTTGAGCAGGGTCTCCCCGGTCTTGCCGTCATGCCCGGCGTACGGCACCCGGTGCTGTTCGGCCAACGCGCCCAGCCCCGGCAGCCGCAACCCGGTCGACGGGGTGAAGTCGACATACGGGCAGCCGGCCGTCACGGCCGCGTACCCGTACAGGGAGCTGGGCGGCAGCACCTCCTCGGGGCCGGTCAGGGCGACTCTCAGCGCGGCCGGGTCGGCGTGGGCGGGGTGCGGCTCGGGGGCCGGTTCGGTGGCGGCCACGTTGATCACCACGACCCGGGCCAGCCGGTGCCGGTCGCGGAACTCGGTGAGGTCCCGGACCATCGCGGCGGCCCGGTCGGCCTGGCTGCCCTCGGTGGGGGCGGGACGCAACTCCTGCTCGACCGCGGCGAGTTCCTCGGGCAGCGCGGCGACCAGGCGGGCGGGCAGCACCCCGGCTGCGGCCAGCGCCTCGGCCCGCTTGGCCAGCGGGGTGGCGACCACGTCGTGTCCGCCGAAGACCAGGTCGGAGAAGGCCGGCAGGGCGGGACCGCCCACCGCGGGCAGTTCGGTGACGCACCCGGTAGGGGCGGTCAGCCCGGCCCGCAGCGCGAGCGCCCCCACGATGCTGGTGGTCGCGACCGAGCCGCGCGCTCCCACCAGCCAGACACCCGTACGCATGGTGCTCCTTCCCGGTCGTTGCACCGTGTGTTGCGCCCCGTCCGCCGTCCGCTCCGGTGCGTGTCACCGGCCGGCGCCGACGTCGGCGGCGTCACCACCGGTCCGGCGACGCGGAGCGGTACGGACGGACGGGGCTGGCAGGCGGCGGCGGTCGGCGTCTCACCGCTGCCTGCCTGCGTCCGGCTGGTACGCATGGCAAGGCGACCAGCCGGACGACGAGGTGAGAAATCCTGGGTGGGAGCCCCGGGGGTTCCTGGGGCTCGTCGGGGGTGGATGGTCGGGCGGCGGCCCTCCGGTGCGGCCGGGGAATCCCGGTCCGGCCGCTCCGGAGGAACCGCATTGCTCGTGCCACCGGGCCGGGCGGCCCGTCGGCACGATCTCCGGTACCCGACCCGTTCCGGCCGCGGGGCGCAACCGCGGCCGGCCCTCGCCGGTCGGGTACCGAAGGTGGCTCTAGAGGGTGGCTCTAGAGGGTGGCCGTCGCCAACGCCGGCTCCACGGTGGTCCACGCCGACCCCGCCTCGGCCGACCGGACCACCGCGTCCAGCACCAGCTGCACCTGCAACGCCTCGGCGAACGACGGACTGGGGTCGGCCCCGGTCGCCACCGCCTCGATGAAGTCGCGCATCTGGTGGGTGAAGGAGTGCTCGTACCCGATGATGTGTCCCGGCGGCCACCAGGCCGACAGGTACGGGTGCTCGCCCTCGGTCACCAGGATCCGGCTGAAGCCCTGCTCGGCGGCGGGTCGCGTCGCGTCGTAGTACTCCAGCTCGTTGAGTCGTTCCAGGTCGAAGGCGACCGTGCCGAGCGACCCGTTGATCTCCACCCGGAGGGCGTTCTTGCGTCCGGTGGCGAACCGGGTCGCCTCGTAGGTGGCCAGTGCCCCGCCGTTCAGACGGGCGACGAAGATCGCCGCGTCGTCGACGGTGACCGGTCCGGTGGCGACGTTGCCGCCGTCGGTCTGGGCCGCCAATCCGCTGGACTCGCTCGGCAGCGGACGCTGCTTGACGAAGGTCTCCGTCACCGCGCTGACACCGGCGATCTGCTGCCCGGTGACGTACTGGGTGAGGTCGATGATGTGTGCCCCGATGTCACCCAGCGCGCCGGAGCCGGACACCTCCTTGCGCAGCCGCCAGACCAGCGGGAACTGCGGGTCCACGATCCAGTCCTGCAGGTAGCTGGCCCGTACGTGCCGGATCTCGCCGAGCCGCCCCTCGGCGACCAGTTGGCGCATCAGCGCCACAGCGGGTACCCGTCGATAGTTGAACCCGCACATCGAGCGTGCCCCGCCGGCCCGGGCGGTGGCCGCCGCGGCGGCCATCTCCTGAGCCTCGGCGACCGTGTTGGCCAACGGCTTCTCGCACAGTACGTGCTTGCCGGCGGCCAGCGCGGCCAGGGCGATCTCGGCGTGACTGTCACCCGGTGTGCAGATGTCCACCACGTCGATGTCCGGTCGGGCCACCAACTCCCGCCAGTCCGTGGTGTGCTCGTCCCAGCCGAGCCGGTCGGCGGCCTCGGCCACCTTCCCGGCGTCCCGGCCGCAGATCAGCGCCATCCGGGCCCGCGCCGGCAGGTCGAACACCCGGTTCACGGTGCGCCACGCCTGTGAGTGGGCGGCGCCCATGAACGCGTAGCCGACCATGCCGACCCGCAGTTCTTTGTCGTTCGTGGACAAGGTTGGGTCTCCCCCCGGTCGTGTCAGAACCCGAGCTTGAGGTAGTTGCTCGCGTTCTCCTTGGTGATCGTTTCGGAGGCGAGGATGATCTCCTTGGGCACCTGGAGTTCCACCAGGTCGGACATGCCCCGCTCCTGGCCGATCAGCCGCGCCAGCGAGATGGCCGAGGAGGCCATCGACGGGCTGTAGGTCACCGTGGCCTTGAGCACGGTGTTGTCGGCCTGGATGTCCTCCATCGCCTTCTTCGAGCCGGCGCCGCCGACCATGAAGAACTCGCTGCGGTTGGCCTGGCTGATCGCCGCCAGCACACCGATGCCCTGGTCGTCGTCGTGGTTCCAGATCGCGTCGATCTTCGGCAGGGCCTGGAGCAGCTGGCTCGTCTCCTGCTGGCCGGAGTCGACCGTGAACCGGGCCGCCCGCCGGTTGGCCACCTTGAAGCCGTGCTGGGCCAGGGTGTCGTTGAAGCCCTGGGTACGCTCCTGGGTCAGCTCCAGCTCGTCCATGCCGGCGATCTCGGCGATCACCGGGTTGCTCACGCCCTTGGCCTTGAGCTGCTCGACGATGAAGGTGGCGGCGGAGACACCCATGCCGTAGTTGTCGCCCTTGATCTGCAACCGGTACGCCTTGGCGTCCGGGAAGGCCCGGTCCAGGTTGACCACCGGGATACCGGCCTGCATGGCCGCCAGGCCGAAGGAGTTCAGTTCCTTGCCGTCGTGCGGCAGCAGCACGATCACGTCCGGCTTCTGCGAGATCAACGTGTCCAGCGCCGCCCGCTGGGCCGCCGCATCCGCGCCGGCCTCGACCGTCTTGAACTCCACATCGGAGTACGCGGCCGCCTGCGCCCTGGCGTTGTTGGTGATCGCGGCGATCCAGCCGTGGTCGGCGGCCGGGGCGGAGAAGCCGATGGTCACCTTCTTGCCGGGCTCGGCGTTGCCGCCGCCCTCGGCCGCCTTGGTCTGGGCCTCGGTCGGGGTGGCCTGTTCGTTGCTGGTGCAGCCGGCCAGCAGTACGCCGGCTCCGACGGCCGCCCCGCCGAAGAGCAGCCGGCGGCGACTGTGCTGGGTCATCACGACCTCCTGGTTATCTGTGGTGGAGAGGGATCTGGGGTGTGCGGGTCCCGGCCACCGTCGAAGTGCCGATGGCCTGGGGGGTATGTGGTGATCAGCCGGTGGTCAGCCGGTTGTTGCGACGGAAGAACTGGGACAGGCTGCCGAACTGGACCTGCTGAATCAGGACGGCGGCGACGATGATGCCGCCCTTGACCATGTTCTGGGCCTCCGTGGAGAGGCCGTTGATGGCGAACAGGTTGGTGATGGTGGCGAAGATGATCACACCGAGCAGGGAACCGACGATGGTGCCCCGCCCGCCGCTGAGCAGCGTGCCGCCGATGATCACGGCGGCGATCGCATCCAGCTCGTAGAGGTTGGCCATCGCCGCCTGGGCCGAGGTGGCCTGGGCGGTGAGCATGATGGCGGCGATACCGCAGCACAGTCCGGACAGCACGTACAGCAGCACGGTGTGCCGCTTGACGTCGATGCCGGCCAGTCGGGCGGCCTCCGGGTTGCCACCCACGGCGACCGTACGCCGACCGAAGGTGGTGCGGTTAAGCAGCACCCAACCCGCGATGACGACTGCGGCCAGGATGTAGACCAGCAGCGGAATGCCGAGCAGGCTGTTGCTGGCGATGCCGTTGATGGTGCTGTTCTGCGAGATCTGGGTCTGCTTGTCGGAGATCTCGGCGGCCAGTCCCCGGGCCGCCACCAGCATGGCCAGGGTGGCGATGAAGGGCACCAGTCGCCCGTACGCGATGAGGACCCCGTTGACCAGGCCGACCCCCATTCCCACGACGACCGCGGTGAAGACCATGCCGCCGGCGCCGAAGCTCTGGGTGGCGACCGTGGTGCACCAGACCCCGGCCAGCGCGACGATCGCGCCGACGGAGAGGTCGATGCCGCCGCCGATGATGACGAAGGTCATCCCGACGGTGACCACCCCGACCACCGAGGCCAGCTTGAGGATGCTGAGCATGTTCGCCCAGACCCAGTCCGGGTTGGAGTAGAGATCGGAACGAGTGGCCGCACCGATCACGAACAGGATCAGCAGCACCCCGATCAGGGCCAGGTTGCGCCGTGCCCCGTCACCGCCGTCGCCGCGCCACCAGGAGATCCGGCCGGTCGGTGCCCGATGGCCGGCCGCCTCCGTCTCGGCCCGGTCCACCGGCGGCGACTGCGCCGGCAACTTGGTCGTGGGCGTATCGGTCATGCCGCTGCGCCTTCCATCAGGGACCCCGACATCACGAGGTCGAGGACGGTGGATTCGTCGAGTTCGCCGGCGGGAGCGGTACGTACGACCCGCCCCTCCCGCATCACCAGGACCCGGTCGGCCAGGCCGAGCACCTCGGGTACCTCGCTGGAGACCAGCAGCACCCCGACGCCCTGCGCGGCGAGTTCCCGGATCACCTGGTACAGCTCGGCTCGGGCGCCCACGTCCACGCCCCGGGTGGGTTCGTCCAGCAGCAGCAGTCGGGTGCCGCCGAGCAGCCAGCGCCCGACCACCACCTTCTGCTGGTTGCCGCCGGACAGGGTCCGTACCGGCCGACCCACGTCGCGGGGTCGCATCTCCAGGCTCTCGGCGATCCGGTCCGCCTCGGCCCGCTCCTTGCCGACGTCGGTGAAGCCGAGCCGGGCGTAGCGGGCGAAGGTGGCCAGGGTGACGTTGCGGTAGATCGGTTCCCCGAGTAGCAGGGCCTGGCTCTTGCGCTCCTCCGGGGCCATGCCCAGGCCGGCCCGTACGGCCGCGCCGACACTGCCGGGCCGCAGGGCCTTGCCGGCCATCCGGACGGTGCCCGACTCGGCCCGGCGGGCCCCGTAGATGGTCTCCAGCACCTCGGAGCGACCGGAACCGACCAGCCCGGCGATGCCGACGATCTCACCGGCCGCGACCGTCAGGGAGACGTCGGCGAACTCGCCGGAGCGGGTCAGCCCCTGCACCTCCAGCAGGGTCTGGCCGACCGTGGTGGTGGCGGGGCGCTCCGGGAAGACGTACTCGATGGTGCGGCCGGTCATCCGGGAGACCAGGTCACGGGTGGGGGTGTCACGGGCGGGCAGGTTCGCCGCAGTGGTCCGGCCGTCCTTGAGGACGGTGACCCGGTCCCCGATCTCGCGGATCTCCTCCAGCCGGTGGGAGATGTAGATGACCGCGATGCCCTGGGCGGTCAGCTCGCGGATGATCCGGAACAGGTTGTCGACCTCGTCGTGGGCGAGCACCGCGCTCGGCTCGTCCATGATGATCAGTCGGGCCTCGTGGGAGAGGGCGCGGGCCATGCTGACCACCTGCTTGCCGGCCGCCGGCAGCGCCCGGACCATCCGCCCGGGTGGGATCTCGGCGTGGCCGAGCCGACCGAGGATCTGCCGGGTACGGCGGGCCATGTGGCCCCGGCGGATGAAGCCGAAGCTGCGCGGCTCGTGGCCGAGGAAGGCGTTCTCCGCCACCGACAGGTCGTTGACCAGGTCGAGTTCCTGGTAGATGGTGGCGATACCGGCGCGCATGGCGGCCTGCGGGTTCGCGAAGCTGACCGGCTGGCCCCGCCACTCGACCAGCCCCGAGTCGGGCCGGTGCACCCCGGCCAGCACCTTGATCAGGGTGGACTTGCCGGCGCCGTTCTGCCCCAGCAGGCAGTGCACCTCGCCCGCGCGGACCTCCAACTGCACCCCGTCCAGGGCGCGTACCCCGGGGAAGGTCTTCACCACGTCGGACAGCCGCAGCACCACCTCACCGGCGACGGTGTCGGCGGGCGCCTCGACCAGGGGATGTCCGGTTTCACTCATGCCGGTGCTCCACTCCACGTTGACTGTCGGCGGTTCACGTCGCCTCCCCGAAGGCCAGGTCGCTGGCGAGTACGGCGGCACCGGCGACCCCGGCCCGCGGACCCAGTTCGGAGAGCACCACCGGGAGGTTGCCGGTGGCCAGCGGCAGCGAGCGGCGGTAGACCACACTGCGGATCTCGGCGAGCAGCACGTGCCCGAGGTGGGCCAGACCGCCACCGATCACGATCATCGAGGGGTTGGTGAAGCTGACCAGCCCGGCCAGGACCCCACCCACCCGTCGACCACCCTCGCGGATGAGCTGGATGCAGGTGATGTCCCCCTCCACCGCACCGGCGGCGACGTCCAGGGCGGTGACCGTGCCGTTGGCGCTGAGCCGTTCGGCCAGGGCGGGTGAGGCACCGGTACGCGCCGCGGCGGTGGCGTCCTTGGCCAGGGCCGCCCCGCTGAACAGGGCCTCCAGGCAGCCGGCGTTGCCGCACGAGCAGATCGGCCCGTGCGGGTCCACCTGGATGTGGCCGATGTCCCCGGCGCAACCGTCCGTGCCCCGGTAGACCTCACCGCTGAGGTAGATCCCGCAGCCGATGCCGGTGCCGATCTTGACGAACAGGAAGTCGTCGACGGAGTGAGCGACGCCGCCGTGCCGCTCCCCGATCGCCATGATGTTGACGTCGTTGTCGACCACTGCCGGGCAGCCGTGCTCGCGGGTGAGCAGCTCACGGACCGGGAAGCGGTCCCAGCCGGGCATGATCGGCGGGGACACCGGCACCCCGTCGCGGAAGCTGACCGGGCCGGGTACCCCGATGCCGACCGCGTCGAGCCGGTCGTAGGCGCCGTCCACCCGGGCCTTGTGCAGCAGTTCGTTGACCCGCTGGAGGGTGACCTTGGGCCCGGTCCGGATGTCGGCCGACTCCGCGTACGCGGCCACCGGCTCGAGGCGGCCGTTGACGACCTCGACGTCGATGGAGCTGGCCCCCAGGTCCACCGCGGCGAAGCGCAGGTGCGGACTGAGTTCGACCAGGGTGGAGCGGCGTCCGCCCCGGGAGGCGGCCTTGCCGGCCTCGGCGACGAACCCGAGGGCGACCAGTCGTTCCAACTCGGCTAGCAGCCGGGGGCGGGGCATCTGGAGCCGGTCGGCGAGCTCGGCGCGCGACAGCGCTCCCTCGTTACGGAGCAGCCGCAGCAGCCGTACGTGCAGGGGGTCGGCGGTGTGCACGGCTCACCTCTCCACCGGGCTCGTTCACGTCGATGAAATATCGATGCGTGGTGCCCGACACAGTAGGAGCCGTCGATGCGTGGTGTCCAGACCTTAGAGCGAATCTGGACCAACTTTTGTTGGATCTAGCAAAAGCTGGCGCCACCCCCCGCCTATCCCCTTTCCGCAGGTCAGAACGACTTCGGAGCGTCATCCTTCGAGCGCAGTTTGCGATCATCACGCAGCTCGACGTACGGCTCCCGGTCGACCGGCCGCAGACCCCCGGCGATCGCCCGACCCCGGGCCAACTCGGCGTCGAACTCCGCGCCGAACAGAATCGCCACGTTGCTCAGCCACAACCAGACCAGGAAGATGATCACTCCGGCCAGGGCGCCGTAGGTCTTGTTGTAGGAGCCGAAGTTCGCCACATAGGCCGCAAAGGCCCCGGAGACCAGCAGCCAGAGCAGCACCGCCAGCACCCCACCCGGGCTGACCCACCGGAAGCCGCCCTGCCGCGCGTTCGGCGACGCCCAGTACAGGATGGCGAACATCAGGCTGACCAGCACCAACAGCACCGGCCACTTGACCAGATCCCAGACCGTCACCGCGGTACGCCCCAGCCCCAGCGCCGACCCGACATGCTCGGCGAACCGGCCGGTGAAGACCACGATCACCGCGCTGGTCAGCAGCAGCGCACCGATCACCGCGGTCACCGCCACCCGGATCGGCAGCGTCTTCCAGATCGGCCGCCCCTCCGGCACGTCGTAGATCGCGTTGGCGGCACGCATGAAGGCGGCGACGTAACCGGAGGCCGACCAGAAGGCCGCCAGCAGACCGACGATCGCCGCCAGCCCGGCCAACCCCCCGCTGCTCTGCGCCTGGTCGAGGGCCGCGTCGATGATCTGGCGGATGTTCTCCTCCGGCACCGCCTCGTCCACGGTGTCCCGCACCCCCTCGGTGGCCGAGGGGCCGAGCAGACCGAGCAACGAGACCAGCACCAACAGGCCGGGGAAGATCGACAACACCCCGTAGTAGGTGAGGGCCGCCGCCCAGTCGCCCAGCCGGTCGTCGCTGAACTCCCGCACCGTCCGCCGCAGCGCCGCCACCCACTCCCGCCACGACAGGTGCGTCGGCTTGCTCGGCTCATCCCGCCCCACCCCAGCATCCCCGCCGTACGCCCGACTCCCGGTGTCGCCGTCGGACCGGGCAGCCTCGCCATCGGGCCCGGTCTCGACCTTGTCGTCGGACCGAGCGGCCTCGCCGCGCGGCTGGGTCTCGTCCTTGTCGTACCGCTGGGCGGCCTTGTCGGGCCGGGCTGGCTCGGGCTGGGTCGGCCGCGCGGGACCGCGCCCGTCCCGGCTGGATGCATTCTCGGAGGCCATCGCCCCTCCCTCGACTCGGTCGCCGACCACGACATGCCCGGCCACCGCCCCCACCTAACCTCCCACCGAATCCCCCAACCCCCCACCCCCAATCTGCATCTACTGACGCCAATCTCCAGTGTTCCCACCGTGAATCTTGGACAGTTGGCGTTCGGCGCTAGCGGAAACTGTCCAAGATTCAGTTTTCGGGTCGCCATCCGGCCGCGAGGAGGGCACGGCGTACGGTGTCGGCTACCTGGTCCGGGTGGGCCCGGACCTGCCAGGCGGGGAAGCGGAGGATGCGGTCCCCGGTGGTCCAGATATCGTTCTGGCGCTGCATGTCCGCAGCCCAATGGCGGACATCCAGATGATGCGCACCGTCGATTTCCACATGCACCCGCCACTGCCGCCAGTACGCATCCAACCAGCGGATCCGCCCGGCCGTGTCGGTACGCCGCTGCTGCAGTTCGGGCGCGGGCAAGCCGGCCCGGCGGCAGAGCCGAATGAAATCGATCTCACTGAGAGCCTGGGCGCCACCGGCGACATCGTCGATGGTCTGCCGGATCAACAGCCGTCGGGGCGCCCGGGGCAGCACATCGAGTACGGTCGCCAACTCCTCGGGCAGTACCCGCCGCTGCTGGCAGCCGGCCGCCACGATCTCCTGCGCCTGCCGGGTGGACGACGCCCATCCGGCCGCATCGACCAACGCCCGCGCGGTGGTGGTCCGGGGCGGACGACCGACCTGAAGGTGCTCGGCGGGCAGCACCGCCGTCCGATGCACCACCACGGCGGCCATGTCGATCGGCATCCGGCGCAGGGTCGTACGCGCCGCCCGACGGGCCGCCGGCACCAGCACATGCACGGGTTCCAGCCGCAGGCCACGTACCCCGGCTTCGATGGCCGCCGTGGCTCCCGCGAGGACCGCACCCCGCCCGGCGGCCAGGACGGCCACCCACAGTTGCTGGTCCCGGGTCAACCGCCCGTTACCGGCCAACAGCAGCCCTCGGCTGATCGAACGCCACCGCCCGGAGCGCACCAGCCCGCGTACGGTGCCCTCGGAGAGCACCGTGCGGGCCTGCGCGAGGGTGAGCACCCCGGCCTGCTCGAAAGCCAGCCACTCCAGCGCCCCGGCGCGCTCATCGGGAACAATCATCCGCCCACAGTGGCCCCCGGCATCTCACCTAACCACCAGATCTTGGACACTTACCGTTATTCCGTAACGACAACTGTCCAAGATTGACCAGCTTCAGGCCAACCCGGCAGCGCAGCGAGGCGAGTCGGGCTACGAGGGCTCGGAGATTTGCGTGACGAACGCCTGCCAGGACTTCGGCGTGAACGCCAGCACCGGCCCGGTCGGGTCCTTGGAATCGCGTACGGCCACCACGCCGGGCAGGTTGTCAGCCACCTCCACGCAGGCGCCGCCGCCGCCGTTGCTGCGGGTGCTCTTGCGCCACCGGGCGCCGGTCAGATCCATGTCTCCGCCACTTCCGCTATCAGGTCGAGGGACTGCTGCTGCGATAGTGCCTCACCCCGGATCGCCTCCCAAATCTCGACCATCTGCCGCACGAACTCGGAGCGGTCGAGGACTTGCGCATGACGCTGCCCCTCCAGGTAGACCACGTCATCGCCTTGTGGGTAGGTAGCGATCACGAAGGGTCCGTCGAGCCCCGGGTAGGCTCCGGCCGCCAGCGGCACCACCTGGATTCGGAGCCGAGGCATCGTCGATCCGAGCTTCACCAGGTGCCGCAACTGCTCGCACATCACCTCCGGCCCGCCGATGCGGCGCCGCAGCACATACTCGTCGATGACCGCCGTGAGCAGGGGCGGACGCTCTCGGGTCAGCACCGTCTGACGGTCCAGCCGGGTCGTCAACTGCTGCTCGATCTCGTCTGACGCGAACAGCCCGGCGCCGTCCAAGATGGCACGGGCGTAGCCCTCGGTCTGCAACAGGCCCGGCACGTACAACGGCTCGAACCAGCGTAGGGCGGTGGCTTCGGCTTCGATGCCGGGCCAGTCGCGGAACCAGGGGACCACGGTTTCGCGGCTGATGCGGCGCTGGATGCGCTCGTACCGGCCGTCTGCGCCGAACACCGTGTCGCAGCGGCGGGCGAAGTCGAGGCTGGGTCGCCGCTCACCCGTCTCCACCTTGGCGACCAAGGCGGGTGAGTAGCTCAACGCCTCGGCAAGGGCGCTCTGCGACATCCCGGTGACCGTACGAGCCAGCCGAAGCTCCTCCGCGAAGTGTTCCAACATGGACGAGCGTTCCACGGACAGCCTCCGTACATCTTCGTACCGCCTGGAAACCGGCTTCGGACGCCCTGGTCGTCACCGTGCCGGACCTCCCACCGTAATCGCATTCTCACCAGACTGTCACGCAGCGGGACCGCTCACGGGATCGGACGGCGGGCGGAACCAGGCCGGGGCGCCGGCACCGACCATCGGCCCGGCGCCCCTCTCCCACCTCGACGGAGGCTCCATGCGACTCAAGTTCTGGCAATGCCGACCCTCGACGGCGTCCGCGCGGCTGCCCCGACGCATCCGCAACAGCCGCCCCCTACCGCCCGCGCCATGGCCCACACCGCCCCACCGGCCTCCGCTGGCCACGCCGGACACCCCCGCCGGCCAGCCACCGTCACCGGGCGCGCCGTCCGAAACCGTCGAGCGACCGGCGTGGGCGACCGCGCCGACGGAGGTATTCCCCCTCAACGGACCGGGACGGCCGGGGTGGCTCACCCGGGCCCAGGAGTGGCGGGCCAACGGAGGCCGCACCGATCATCACCCAGCTGGCCGCCGCCTCGACCGCGAAGGGCGCTGCCTGCCGTCACCGCGAAGGACCACGGAGGGTAAGGGCTGATGCCCCGCTACCGGCCGCATGTCGCGGCGCGGCCGTCCTGGCGATGTCGGGTGTGTGGTGCGACCTGGCCGTGTTCTCCCGCTCGGTTGGCCCTGCTCGGCGAGTACCGGGAGAACCGCACCGGACTGCTGATCTACCTCGGTACGATGATGTACGACGCGACGGACGACCTCCACGGCCAACTTCCGCCGCAGGCCCTGGCCGACCGCTTCCTCACCTGGGCCCGCCCCCGCTGACACCGCCGCCCGACAAGCAGCCTGCTCAGAGGTCCTGGGGGGTGGTGGCGGCGCGGGCCGCGGCGACCAGCTTGTCGGTCTCCGCGATCACCGCCTCGTCGTCGCGGGGGGTGCCGGGGTCGTAGTGGACCATCCAGGTCAGACCATCCACCCCGGGCACCCGCCGACCGACGATCCGGCCGGCACCGCCGGGCAGGGCGTGATGCTGGGTGTACGCCACCGACTTGGTGATCCGGGTGCGTACCTGGTGCGGCAGCTCGCCCGGGTCGAGCAGCAGGTAGCGTTCCGCCGGGCGGTCGGCGACCACCAGGTAGCCCTCGCGTTCGGCGACCTGCTCACCGGGAGTGACGGTGAGTTCCCGACCCGACCAGACCGCCTTGACGATGTCGTGCCAGCCGATCCGGTGGGCGCGTCCGGGCAGCCACAACCCGAGGTTGCTGGCCACGACCACCCCGTCGCCTTCGCCGTTGCCGACGGAGGCCCAGGCCAGCACCCGCTCGTCACGCTCCAGGGGTGGCCGGGCGGCGGGCGGCAACTTGGGCCGACGCCGGAACAGTCTGATCATCACAATCCTCCCGCCGCCTGCTCGCGCAGGGCCCGGGCATGCTGCTCCAGTGAGAGCAGCTCACCGAAGGTGGCGAAGTACTCGTCCTTGTTGCTGACCGGGTTGATCCGCTGGATCCGGGACTTCAACTCCCGGATCCGGGCGGTGACCGACCCCCATTGCAGGCGGGCCATGGTGATCGAAACGTACCTCGGGTCGGGCTCGCCGTCGATCCGCAGCGGCTCCACCGCCAGCTCACCGACCAGGGCCTGGGCCGCGAGGTCCTCGCAGGCGTCGCGTACCGCCTCCACCCACACCGCGCCCGCGGTCGCCGAGGCGGCACCACCGGCCTGCGCGATGGCCGTACGCACCGCCTCGTGCACCGGGTGCCGGTAGTCGGTCGCCTCGATCGCGTCGAACATCGGCCCGGCCAGCACCGGCTCCTGGAGGGCCAGTTTGAGCGCCTCCCGCTCCACCATCGACTGCGGACTGTCCCCGCTCGGCTCGCTGCGCGCCGAACGCGTCGGGCCGTCCACCGGCCGGCCGGCAGCCGCGGCCAGCACGGCCCGCTGCACCGGCTCGATCTCCATGCCGAGGTCACCGGCGAGCTTGCGGACGTACTCCGGGCGTTTCTCCTGGTCCTTGAGCTTGGCCACCAACGGCGCGGCCCGGCGCATGGCCTCGACCCGACCGTCGACGGTGTCCAGGTCGTACCGGCTGATCACGTGGCGCAGGGCGAAGTCGACGAGCGGCTCGCGGCGCGCGACCAGGTCGCGTACGGCCAGGTCGCCCTTTGCCAGGCGCAGGTCACACGGGTCCATGTTGTCGGGGCTGACCGCGATGAAGGTACGCCCGACGAAACGCTGGTCGTCCTCGAAGGCGCGCAGGGCGGCCTTCTGCCCGGCGGCGTCCCCGTCGAAGGTGAAGATGATCTCCCCGGCCACGGCGTCGGTGTCCAGCAGCAGCCGACGCAGTACGCCGATGTGGTCGCCGCCGAAGGCAGTGCCGCAGGTCGCCACCGCGGTCGGCACCCCGGCCAGGTGGCAGGCCATCACGTCGGTGTACCCCTCGACCACCACCACCCGGCCCTGCTTGGCGATCTCGCGTTTGGCCTGGTCGATGCCGTAGAGCACCTGGGACTTCTTGTAGATCGGGGTCTCGGGGGTGTTGAGGTACTTCGGGCCGTCGTCATCGTCGAACAGCTTGCGGGCCCCGAAGCCGATCACATCACCGGTCAGGTCACGGATCGGCCAGAGCAGCCGACGCCGGAACCGGTCGATCAGGCTGCCCGAGCGGGCTGGCCGGGACAGCCCGGCGGTTACCAGTTCGTCGTGGCTGAACCCCTGCTGGCGCAGGTGCCGGGTGAGGGGGTCCCAGCCCTCGGGGGCGAATCCGCAGCCGTAGCGTTCGGCGGCGGCCCGGTCGAAGCCCCGCTGGGCGAGGAACTCCCGGGCGGTACGCGCACCGGCCGTGGTCAGTTGGGCGGTGTAGAACTCCACCGCGGCGGCGTGCGCGGCGACCAGCCGCTGCCGCTGCCCCTGCTGGGGTCGCTCCCGGCGCGGGGCGGACCGGTCGTCCTCCACGTACCGCAGTTGCAGTCCGACCCGGGCGGCGAGCCGCTCCACCGCCTCGACGAAGCTGAGATGCTCAGCGTCCATCAGGAACTTGATGGCGTCGCCACCGGCACCGCAGCCGAAGCAGTACCAGACGTTACGTGCGGGCGAGACGTTGAACGACGGGCTCTTCTCGTCGTGGAACGGGCACAGCCCCTTCAGGTTGCCCGCACCTGCCGACTTCAGGGTCACCGTGTCGGAGATCACCTCAGCGATGGAGGCCCGCTCCCGAACCAGCGCGATGTCCTCATCCCGAATCCGCCCCGCCACACCCCCACCCCCTTCTCGCTATCTCCCCATCCTCCCCTGCCCACCCCAACCCCACCGACCACCCCCACCCACCCCACCTCCACCTCCACCTCCACCTCTGTTGATCATGAGGTTGACGGCGGACTTGATCTACAGAAGTGCCGCCAACCTCATGGTCAACGGGTTGGGAGGGGGTGGGTGGGGGTGGGGTGTTCGTCGGCTTCTACTTGGCGGTTCCAGTCGGGTTTGGTGGCGCGCCAGCCTTCGTCGTCGAAGCCTCGGCGCCAGTAGCCGGAGATGGAGAGGGACTCGCGGGGGATGGCCCGGTCGACCCGCAGGAAGCGGCGGAGGTCGCGGACGAAGCCTGCCTCGCCGTGGACGAAGGCGTGCACCGTGCCGGGCGGGAACTCCAACTCCCGGACGGCGGGGACCAGGGCGGCGCCGACCGGCCCTCCATCGCGGTGCAGCCAGGTCAGGTGGACGTTGCCGGGGCTGGGCAGGGGCTGCTCGTCGGCCGGGCCGTCGACCTCGACGAAGACGTGCGCGGGGGCGCCCACCGGCAGCCGGGCCAGGGAGGCGGCGATCGCCGGCAGGGCGCTCTCGTCGCCGACCATCAGGTGCCAGTCGGCCTCCGGGTTGGGGGCGTACGCCCCACCGGGGCCGGTGAACAGCACCTCGTCGCCGGGGCGCAGGGCGGCGGCCCAGGGCCCGGCCAGGCCCGTCTCGCCGTGGTGCACCACGTCGACGGTCATCTGCCCGGTTTCGGCATCCCAGGCCCGCACGGTGTACGCCCGCAGCCGGGGCCAGTGCTCACGCGGCAGTTCACGCTTGATCGCGGCAAGCTCCATCGGGCGCGGGTACTCGACCCCCGGCACCGGGAAGACGATCTTGATGTAGTGGTCGGTGAACTCGCCCACCGGCAGGCCGATCAACTCGGAGCCGCCGAACACCACTCGGACCACATGCGGGGTAAGTCGTTCGGTGCGTACCACGCGGGTGGCGGTGACTGTCTTCGGGCGCTCGGTCATCTGGTTAGGCTAGCCTCACCCGCCGGCGCCCGACCGGCCGGCGTCAGCCGCCCAACCACGGCGTCAGGCGAGCAGGCGGGTGTGCCAGGCCAGGGCGGCGGGGTCGGTGAGGGAGGCCACCTGGTCGACCACCACCCGCAGTCGGGCGGTGTCGTCCGGGGCGGCGCGCCACAGCGGGGCGAAGACCGGGTCCAGGGCCTCGGGTGCCCGGTCGGCCAGCACCCGCACCAGGTCGGTGAGGATCTCCCATTGTCGCTGGTAGCGCCCCTGCGCCCCGGGGCGACGCAGCACGTAGCGCAGGGCTATGCCCTTGAGCAGGGCGCACTGGGCCCGCAGCGACCGGGGCACCACGAGATCGGCCGCGTAGCGACGGTGTGGCCCGGGGCCGAACCGGGCCGTGGTGGCCGCGACGGCGGTGGCCACGAACCGGCCGGTCAGCACGCTTGTCGTGGCCTTGAGGGCGGCCTGGGCGCGGTGGCTGCCGTCGTATCCGGCCAGCGGGGCCAGCAGCGGATCGGCGAGCAGTTCCGTCAGCACCTGGCCGAGGTAGTCCGCCGGCTCGGCGGAGTAGGTGGCGGCCACGTCGGCGCAGAGGGCGGCCTGCTCGTCGGGGTCGGCCAGCAGCAGGTCCAGGGTCAGGTATCCACCGTGGATGCCGTCCTCCACGTCGTGCACCGAGTACGCGACATCGTCGGCCCAGTCCATCACCTGCGCCTCCAGGCAACGCCGTTCCCCGGTCGGCGCCCCCTGCCGCAGCCAGTCGAAGACCGGCCGGTCGTCGGCGTACACCCCGAATTTGCGCCGGCCCGGCCGACGCGGCCAGGGGTACTTGCTGACCGCGTCCAGGCAGGCGCGGGTGAGGTTGAGCCCGACGGAGGTGCCGTCGGCGGCGTACACCTTGGCCTCCAGGCGGGTCAGCACCCGCAGGGTCTGCGCGTTGCCCTCGAAGCCGCCGCAGGCGGCGGCGACCGCGTCCAGGGCCGCCTCGCCGTTGTGCCCGAACGGCGGGTGCCCCAGGTCGTGCGCCAACCCGGCGGTGTCGACGACGTCCGGATCGCAGCCCAGTCGCGCCCCCATCTCCCGGGCGATCTGGGCCACCTCCAGCGAATGGGTCAGTCGGGTACGCAGGAAGTCGTCCGTGCCGGCCGTGTGCACCTGGGTCTTCGCGGCGAGCCGACGGAACGCCGCCGAGTGCAGCACCCGGGCCCGGTCCCGCTCGTACGGTGAACGGTCTCCCCCGGCGTCCTTGACCGGCTCGGTCACCCGCCGCTGCGCGTCAGTCCCCACGTGGGGCGAGTACGCAGAACTCGTTGCCCTCCGGGTCGGCGAGCACCGTCCAGTCGCTGCCGTCCTGGCCCACGTCGACATGCCGCGCACCCATGTCGACGAGTCGTTCCACCTCGGCCTCCCGGTCGGCCGGTCGCAGGTCGAGGTGCAGCCGGTTCTTGTTCTCCTTGGCAGCGGTCACCGGCACGAAGACGATGCCGGGCAACCGGTCGACGGACTGCCGGATCTCCACCTCGTCGGGCTGCTCGGCGACCACCTGGTAGCCGAGCACCTCGGCCCACCAGCGGGCCAACCGGGCCGGATCACGGGCATCGATGGTCAGGCTCGTCCAGACACTGGTCATGCCGACACCTCCGACCGGTCACCGGCAAGCCCCGACAGCGCGGTACGCACACTCATCCGGCACCCCTTTGCGACGATGGTCCTCCGGCGAGCCTCAGGTTACGCCCGGCCGCGCCGCAGGGCGCGACGACGAACTGTGGCCGAAAGGTTCACATCCTCCGATCAGACTGGAGTTGTCGTCCGATTGCCGACGGTCACGGGATCGCGTTATTCGACATCCACGGGTAGCGTCGCCATCGCGGAACGTCACCTGTTGAGCGGCGACACAACCGGTGGGAGAGAGACGCTCGTGAACGCGGAAACGATGATGGGCACCGAGTTGCAGGGGCTGCGCCGACGCCGGCCCGAAGTGACCGGCACGGTGCTCGCCGGCACGGACGGCCTGTTGATCTCCAGTGACCTGCCCCTGACCGACGCCACCTACCTGGCCGCCCTGGCGGCGGCGAGTTACGGCGTCGGCAACCGGATGGCGGCGACCGTCCGGCAGGGTCCCTTCCACGAATCCGTGGTGCATACCGGGGCCGGTTGCGTGATCACCTATCCGGCCGGTGGGGATGCCCTGTTGACCCTGGTGGCCGCCCCCGGCGCCGACCTGGTGGCGCTGCGCGAGGAGGCGTTGGCGATGGTGCATCGGGCCGGGCCGGCCCTGGCCGCCTGTCGCCGATCGACCCCGCTGACGCCGCTTCAGACCGATCCCCACACCCCGTTGGCCGTGCGTACCCCGATGTCCACCCTGCCGGGGCAGCGCACCCGCCGGGACCCGCACATCACCTGGCGCCGCCCACCGATCTGAGCCCGAACGGCGCACCGGCCGCCGGTCTGAGGGTCGGCCGCGGATCGGAGCGCCCGAGACCGGGGTAGGCGGACAGCGCCCGCCGACCCCGGGTCGTTCAGCGGCTGTCCGAGCCCGCCGTGACCACGGCCGCCCGGCCCGCCTCCAGCCGGGCCACCGGCACCCGGAACGGCGAGCAGGAGACATAGTCCAGTCCGACGGCGTGGAAGAAGTGCACCGAGTCCGGGTCGCCCCCGTGCTCGCCGCACACCCCCAGCTTGAGTCCGGGACGAGCCGCCCGGCCTTCCTCGGCCGCGATCCGCACCAGTCGACCGATGCCGTCGGCGTCGATCGACTCGAACGGCGAGATGCCGAAGATGCCCAGTTCCAGGTAGCGCCAGAAGAAGGCACCCTCCACGTCGTCGCGGGAGAATCCCCAGCCCATCTGGGTCAGGTCGTTGGTGCCGAAGGAGAAGAACTCGGCCGCCTCGGCGATCTGCCCGGCGGTCAGGGCCGCCCGGGGCACCTCGATCATCGTGCCGATCAGCACCTCGACATCGCTGCCACCGGCCACCTCAGCGATGATCTTCTCGGCCTCGGCGCGTACGGTCTCCAGTTCCTGCACCGCGCCGACCAGCGGGACCATGATCTCCGGGCAGGCGTTTATCCCCTGGCGGGTGCACTCCACGGCGGCCTCGGTGATCGCCCGGACCTGCATCGCGAACAGGCCGGGGATGACCAGGCCCAGGCGTACCCCGCGCAGCCCCAGCATCGGGTTCTCCTCGTGCATCCGGCGTACCGCGGCCAGCAGCGCCTCCTCCTTGGCCACATCCTCGCCGCGTTCCTGGGCCACCGCCACGTCGACCGCGAGCTGCTCCAGGGGAGGCAGGAACTCGTGCAGCGGCGGGTCGATCAGCCGAACGGTGACCGGCTGCCCGTCCATCGCCCGGAAGATCTCCACGAAGTCGGCCCGCTGCAGGGGCAGCAGCGCGGCGAGGGCGGCTTCCCGCTCCGGGGCCTCCCGGGCCAGGATCAACCGCTCGACCAGTTCCCGCCGGTCACCGAGGAACATGTGCTCGGTGCGGCACAGCCCGATGCCCTCGGCGCCGAAACGCCGCGCCCGCGCCGCGTCGGCACCGGTGTCGGCGTTGGTGCGTACCGCCAGCCGCCGCCGGGCGTCCGCGTACGACATGATCCGGTGTACGGCCTGGACCAGCGCGCCGTCGGTGGCCTCCGGGTCGAGTTCACCCTCGAAGTACTGCACCACCTCGGAGGGGGTGACCGGCACCTGACCCAGGTAGACCTTGCCGGTGGTGCCGTCGATGGAGACCACCTCCCCCTCGGTGACCGTCCGACCGGCCACCGTGATCCGCCGCTTCGGCACGTCGATGTCGAGTGCGTCGGCGCCGGAGACGCAGGTCTTGCCCATCCCTCGGGCCACCACGGCGGCGTGGCTGGTCTTGCCGCCCCGGGAGGTGAGGATGCCCTTGGACGCGATCATGCCGTTCAGGTCGTCCGGGTTGGTCTCCCGGCGGACCAGGATGACGTCCTCACCCTGACCGGCCAACTCGACCGCGCGGGCCGAGGTGAAGACCACCTTGCCGACCGCCGCCCCCGGCGAGGCGCCGATGCCGGTGGCGACCGGCTCGAAGCCGTGGTCGAGCTGGAAACGCGGGAACATCAGCTGGGCCAGTTGGGCCCCGTTGACCCGGTGCAGCGCCTCGTCCAGGTCGATCAGGCCCTCGTCGACCAGTTGACCGGCGATGACGAAGGCGGCGGCGGCCGTACGCTTGCCGACCCGGGTCTGCAGCATCCACAGCTTGCCGCGTTCGATGGTGAACTCGATGTCGCAGAGGTCCTTGTAGTGCCGCTCCAGCCGGGCCATGTAGTCCAGCAGTTCGTCGTAGGCGGGTTTGTTGATCCGCTCCAACTCCTGCAACGGCACGGTGTTGCGGATGCCGGCGACCACGTCCTCCCCCTGGGCGTTGGCCAGGTAGTCGCCGTAGATGCCCTGGGCCCCGCTGGCCGGGTCACGGGTGAAGGCCACCCCGGTGCCGGAGTCCGGGCCCAGGTTGCCGAAGACCATGGCCACCACGTTGACCGCAGTGCCCAGGTCGGCCGGGATGCGTTCCTGTCGGCGGTAGATCACCGCCCGCTCGGCGTTCCACGAGTCGAAGACCGCCCGGATGGCCAGGTCGAGCTGCTCGCGGGGGTCCTGCGGGAACTCCCGCCCGGTGTGCTTACTGAAGATCTTCTTGTACGTGTCGACAAGTGCCCGCAGGTCGTCGGCGTCCAGGTCCAGGTCGTCCGTGCTGCCCTTGGCCCGCTTGGCCTCGTCGATGGCGTGCTCGAACTCCTCGCCCGGCACCTCGCAGACGGTTTTGCCGAACATCTGGATCAGTCGCCGGTAGGAGTCCCAGGCGAATCTGTGGTTGCCGTTGGCCTGGGCGGCCAACCCGACCACACTCCGGTCGTTGAGTCCCACGTTGAGGACGGTCTCCATCATCCCCGGCATGGAGAACTTCGCCCCGGACCGCACCGAGACCAGCAGCGGGTCGTCCGGGTCACCGAGGCGGCGGCCCATGCCCTGCTCCAGGGCGGCCAGGTGGGCGGCGATCTGGTCGGCCAGCCCGGCGGGCTGCTCCCCGCTGGCCAGGTACGCCTTGCACGCCTCGGTGGTGATCGTGAAGCCGGGCGGAACCGGCAGGCCGAGGTGGGTCATCTCGGCCAGGTTGGCACCCTTGCCGCCGAGCAGGTCCTTGAGATCCCGGTTGCCCTCGGCGAAGTCGTAGACGTACTTGTGCTCGACCGTTTCCTGCGCTGTCACCAAAGCCTCCCACGCGCCCGGACTGACACTTAACGAAGGTTCAGTTTTTTGTACCCCGAAAGCCCTCATGGGCAATCCGGGTTGCTGTGCCGATCGGTGGGCGAAGGCTAAGCGAACGAGGCCCAGCCTGGGGCCATTCGGTGACAATGGGCACAGCAATCATGACTTTCCGCGTTCGTCCGGGTTTCTGGGAACGCTTCCATAAACACGAACAAGCAATTGCTTGCCGCGCCGTACTCTTGAGAACACGTACCGTCGCCACACCTCGCACCATTGCCACAACCGCCGCGAATACACCCCTCGGAGCCCTTCGTGTTCCCCCTGCCCGGCACCACGCCGAAGCCCCTGGACCCGACCGATCTCGCCGGCCCGCGTACCGCCGGGGAGTTGGCGGGCGCGGCGGAACGGGCGGCGGCGGCGCTACTCGCCCCCGCGGCGCCGATCCGGCTGGGCCAGGTGGTGCCCGCCCCCGAGCGGGTCGAGCCCGACCCCGGCGCCGACTACCTGCTGCCCGCCGAGGCGGTGATCCGGGTCAGCGCCGACCCGGCCGCCCTGGCCGTCGGTGAGCAACTGGCCGCCCTGCTCCGCCCGGCCACCGGCTACCCCCTGCCGGTGACCGAGATCGCCGGGCAACCCCCGGCCGGCGGCATCGTCCTGCACCTCACCGACGAGGCCGACCTGGGCGCCGAGGGCTACCGGCTGGACGTCACCCCCGAGGGGGTACGCCTACGCGCGGGCACCCCCGCCGGTCTGCATCACGGGGTGCAGACCCTGCGGCAACTGCTGCCCGCCGCCGTGGAGAGCGCCACCCCGGTCACCGACCGGTGGGTGCTGCCCGGCGGGTCGATCCTCGACCGACCCCGGTATCCCCACCGGGGCGCCATGCTCGACGTGGCCCGGCACTTCTTCGGGGTCGCCGACGTGCTGCGGGTCATCGACCACCTGGCCCGGTACAAGCTCAACCGGTTGCACCTGCACCTCACCGACGACCAGGGGTGGCGAATCGCGATCGACTCCTGGCCCCGGCTGGCCGACCTCGGCGGGGCCACCCAGGTCGGCGGCGGCCCCGGCGGGTACTACACCCAGGCCGATTACCGGCGGATCGTGGCGTACGCCGCCGCCCGGCACATCACCGTCATCCCCGAGATCGACCTGCCCGGCCACACCAACGCCGCCCTGGTCGCCTACCCGGAACTGGCCCCGGATCGGATCGCACCGCCGCCGTACACCGGCACCGAGGTCGGGTTCAGCTACGTCGACCCGACCAGCGAGCGGACGTACGCCTTCGTCGCCGAGGTCCTCGGCGAACTCGCCGCCCTGACCCCCGGCCGGTGGCTGCACATCGGCGGCGACGAGGCCTTCAAGGTGCCCGCCGAGGTGTACGCCCGCTTCGTCGAACGGGTGCAGCGGACCGTGGCCGGGCTGGGCAAGAAGGTGATCGGCTGGCATCAGATCGCCCCCGCCGCCCACCTGGACGGCCGGATCCTGCAATGGTGGGGCACCCGCCCCGACGACCCGGTCACCGCCGAGGCGGTACGCCGTGGCGCCCGGGTGATCCTCTCCCCCGCCGATCACGCCTACCTGGACATGAAGTACGCCCCGGACACCCCGATCGGACACGACTGGGCCGCCCTGATCGAGGTCCACCGGGCGTACGACTGGGACCCGGCCACCCACCTGACCGGGGTACCGCCCGAGGCGGTGCTGGGTGTGGAAGCACCCCTGTGGACCGAGTCGGTGACCACCCGTACCGAGGTCGAGTTCATGCTCTTCCCCCGGCTACCCGCGATCGCCGAGCTGGCCTGGTCCCCCCGGTCCGCGCACGACTGGGAGGGCTTCCGCCAGCGCCTGGCCGGGCACGGCCCGCGCTGGACGGCGGCCGGGATCGCGTACCACCCCTCGCCCGAGCTGCCCTGGCCGACCCAGCCACCCGTCCCCGCGCCCCGGTCCGCACCGTCGGCACAAGGCGCGATCCGCTCCGCTCAGGGCTGATCGGTCATCGGTCAGCGGAGTCCTGCGGCGCCCCCCACCGTTACGCCGAAACGGCGGGGTCCAGACCGGCCAGAGACCGCCATTCCGGCGTAACGGAGTCGATCAGTCGAGCGGAGTTTTGAGTGGTTTGTCCCACTAAGGGGTGACCTGGGTCACCGCAGCGGCGGAATGATGCCCCCAGCCCCGTCGTTGTACAGGGGGTAACCACGACGCCTCCTACACGGCGCCCCCGGGATGCCGGGCCGGAATGACCGAGGCCCACCCGGCGTTACACATATCCCGGACATCGTGAGCGGCCCAGCGGGTCCCCGATGCCCGAGCAGGGGCCAGAGCCCCGCACCACGATCTTCCCCCCTACTGCGCGGCCGCCGCGAACCCCCTCGCAGGTCGCCGCGTACACCCCCGAACGGAAAGGCGGAACATCATCATGGCTACCACCATCCTGCGTAAGACCGCTCTGACCATCGCCGCTGCCGCCGCCACCGCCGGTGGCATCGCCGCCCCCGCCATCGCCGCCCAGGCCACTCCCGGCGTCATCGCCGCCCGCGACCACCAGAGCGAACGCCAACTCGACGTGCGCTACGAAGCCCAGGACACCTTTTACTACTGCGGCCCCGCCGCCGCACGCAACGCCCTGTCCGTCCAGGGCAAGGACATCGACCAGCACGACATGGCCAAGCGCATGGGCACCACCGAAGACGGCACCAACTCCATCAACGACATCACCCCCGTGCTGAACAAGGAGACCGGCAAGAACGTCTACCGCTCGGTGGAGATCCCCGACGCCAAGGCCGCCGACAAGCACGCCGACAAGCTGCGCGACGACATCAAGCGCACCGTCGACGACGGCCGCGCCGTGGTCGCCAACATCGCCGGCACCACCACCGACACCACCGGCACCACCCACAGCTACGAAGGCGGCCACTACATCAGCGTCACCGGCTACCGCGACCACGGCGAGCAGGTCAAGATCGCCGACTCCGCCAACCCCGACACCGCCGAATACTGGCTCACCACCGACAACCTCGCCGACTGGATCGCCACCCGCGGCTACACCGCCACCAGCTGACACCGACCCACACACCGAAAGGGCCGACCCCCATCCGGGGGTCGGCCCTTTCACTCAACTAGGGCAGGGAGGTGGGGTCCGGTGCCCGCGCTGCACGAGGGCAGCGCGGGCACCGGACCTCACCAGAATCGAGGGTTGATGGCGTCGCGTAGTGCCAGTTCGTCGAGATCCGATTGCTTGATCTCCCATTCGGCGTACGCTATGTAACGCAACGGCAGGGTAATCAGCATCCCCGCTGATATATGCACCAACAGCACCACCCAGCCGCCATCCAGCAGGAAAGTCATAGACAGCACGAGTGCGATCGGGAGCAGACGGAGCCACCATACCGCCAGGCGATAGAGCGGCCTCCGCCTCGCACCGGACGGAAGTGAATCCCCGATCCGCTCACCTTCTAACACTGTTCACCTACCGCACGTAGATCGTGACTGCAGAACGGACGAAGACGTTCGATGTCGGCCCAGCAGCACTCTTTGCTGTCGCCTTCCTTCCCGCCTCCTTCACCGCCTCAGAGCCTCGTGAACTCGACCAGTTTCCGTCGTCTATCTTCCAGCTCCCCATCATTCCCAAGAAGATACTCTTTCCGCTGCCCCCCGTGACTCCCCCACCATGCCAATTGCCCCCACCGATCTTCGGACCGGTCTGCCAACAGCCCCCGACATACAGGGCTAGACACGCCTGTGCGTAACCATTGCCTGCCATCTGGGAAGGGGGAACGGAAGTGGCTCCGTATGTCGCACCAATTCCACCCCAGCCTAGTCCGCCAACTTCCAAGAACCCCCCTTCCTCCGTGCCGGTCAGCCCGACACACACGATCAGGCAAGCAGACCAGTTCCAAAAAGGCGTCACCTGGGACTGCTGCGGTGCGGGTGCTGGTGCCGGGGCGGGCTGGGGTACCCCGCTTTCGCCCATCATGTTGGCAATCTGCCGAGGCGTGTACCGCGCGTACGCGCTGGGTCGGTAAACGGGCTTCGGGGCGGCCACGACCGTCCACTTATTCGTTACCGGGTTCTGGGTGACCCGCTTGCCGGTCTTCTTCTGGTGCTGCAACTCGTCATGGGTTGATCCGGTGGCCATCGGAATGAGTCCGTCCGGGTCGGTGAAGGTCATCGGGTTGTTGTTGGCGTACGAGTATCCCTGGGTCTGTTGCGGATCCGTCAGATCCATGAGGGGGTCGACGGAGATGAAGGCACCGAGGAAGGTGTCGTAGAACCGGGCCCCCAGCAACGACAGGCCGTTCGGGTCCGCGATGCCTCCGACGAAGCCGCGCTGGCCGGAGGGCCAGGTGCCGTTGCTCCCGCCAGGCCTCGGGTTGCCGTACGGGTCCAGGTACTTGATCGTGTCCACCCGGGTGACCGAGTTGACCGTCCAGAGCACCGTGCCGTGCCGGTCGGCGCCGAGCCAGATCACATCCTGGACGGCGGTGCCACTCGATGCCGTACGGGAGGCGATGACGTCTCCGCTGTGCGAGTAGTACCGGGTCGCCGTCGTGCTCTGCCCCACGACAGTCAACTCGTGCCCGCCCAGGAAGACGGTCGCCTGACCGTTCGGGTCGAGCCGGGCGATGCGGTTGCCGTCGACGTCGTAGACCATCCGGGTGGTCCCAGCGGGTCCGGTGATCTCCGTCAGCTTGCCCTGCGGGTTCCACTCCAGGGTCTCGTCGACCCCGTCGACACTCCGGTGGGTGAGATTGCCGCTCGCGTCCCAGTCGTACTGGGCGCTTCGACCACCACCGGTGACCGTGCGGACCGCGTACGGCTGCGGGCTGTCCGGGTCGGCGTAGCCGTAGTTCGACGTCAGACCGGTGCGGTGGTCGGTCACCGAGGTGCGGGCACCGGCCCTGTCGAAGGCGTACGACATCCAGTACGGAGCCACCCCACCGACGATCGAGGCCTGCGGCGCGGTGGCGCAGGTCGCCGTGGCCTGACTCCATGCCTGGGTGAGCCGACGCAGATGGTCGTACTGGAAGCACTGCACATCGCTGTCGGCGGGCCGGGGGTTGTCGTCGTCGTCCTGCGGCCGGTTGGCCATCGACAACACATTGCCGGCCGGGTCGTACTCGTACTGCACGGCGGCGACGTTGGGGACGGTGGCGTCGCGGTCGAAATGGAAACCGGTCAGCCGTCGGGTCACATCGTCGTAGGTGTAGCTCTGATACGCCTGTGGCTGATCCTCGACGCCGAGTTTGCGTTGGAGCAACTCACCGAAGGGTGACTGGGTGGTGGCGTCGACATAGACGGTGTTGGTCCCGGAGGAGGACATCGTGCCGACAACTCGCGTCACATTGCCCAGATCGTCGTAGGTATGGTTGACGATCTCCGACTCCAGCCCACCGACCCTCGGCAGTTTCATCCGCTCCAACGAGCCGTCCACCCGGTAGGTGGAGGTCGAGGTATAGGTCCCGGCGACCCCCTCCAGACCGGGCATTGCCGGGATCACGGACGACTCTTCCATGATCTGGTACGCGTTGTTGTAGAACGAGATCTGGCGGCTGAACGAGAAGCCGTCGACGATCGACACCTGCTTCGACAGGTACCCCTTGGCGGGCGTGTCATAGGTCCACTGCGCGATGAGTTCCCCGTCGGCGAAGCGCCGCGACGGCCGCCCCAGGGCGTCATGCTCGACGGTGACCACCTCGTCGAGAGCGTTCGTGCTGGCGATGACGTCACCGGCGTTGTTGTAGGCCAAGGTGGAGGTGCCCTTGTCCGGGTCGGTGGTGGCCACCTTCCGGCCACGCAGATCGTACTCGTAGCTCCAGGTCTTGCCGGTCGGGCCGACGACGGTCGACAGGTCGCCGCGCGGGGTGTACGTGTACCTGGTGGTGTCGTACCCCCCGGTCGGGGTCGGCCCGTGGAACTGCCGCAACTCCGTGGTCTGGCCGTGCACGTCACTGAGGGTGACGGTGGCGGTGCCACCCTGCGGTGGGGTGACCGAGACCCGCCAGCCGTCCGGGTCACCGCCGTAACTGGTGATCGTGGCCCAGAGTTCGCTGTCGGCCGACCAGAGGGCTTCGCTGATCACCCGGCCGACGCCGTCGTAGCTGAGCACGGTCCGGGCCCGGTCCGCGCCGGGGTTCAGTTGCCACACCCCGGTGTCCGGCGCACCGGTGATGTATGCCGGTCCCGCCCGGTAAGCCTCCAGACCCCGGTCGTTGTAGCCGGTCGAGGAGATCAGGCGCTGGCCGCCGAGGGCGTCCTTCTGCGTCTGCACCTGCCGGTACAGGGAGTCGAAGAGCCCGACCTCGGTGAGGTAGTTGCCGTTGGGCCCGAGCCGCTTGCTGGTGACGGCCAGCGGACCGTTGTTGCGGACCAGGTAGCTGAACTCCAGGTTCGGCGTCCGGGTCGCCTTCGGCCGGCCGGGCAGCCACACCTTGATCAGCCGGCCGAGCGGGTCATGTTCCAGGTCGGTGCGTTTGTTGTTGGCGTCCACCAGCGCGATCGGCTCGGCCCAGGCGGGTTGCCGGGTGACCGTCGTCTGGTGGCCCAGCGGGTTGGTGGTGACCGTCTGGGTCACCGGTCCCGGGCCCGCCGGGGTGTACGCGGTGGTGGTGGTCTCGCCCCGGGCATCCGTGGCGCTCGTGACGCGGCCCAGTGCGTCGTAGCTGGTACGGGCGGTGGTGGTGTAGACCGGGCCGCCGGTCCAGGTGTCGAGGGTGTCCTGGCGGGTCACCAGTCCCTTCGTCGGGGCGGCGCCATGGGTGTTCGAGCCGTCGTGGAACGTCCGGACGTCGGAGAGCACGTCAGCCGGACGCGAAACAGGGTCACCACAGGCCCTGGCGACGGTTTCCACCCGGGACACGGCGTCCCGGATCCAGTCGCCGGTATTCGTGACGTACGTGGTGCGGGTGCAGGTCTCGTCGCCAGGCTTCGACGTGTCCCCCAGGTCGGACACCGAGGTGGCCAGGCCGTCCCCGTTGTAGGTGGTCCGGGTCTCGGTCCGCGCCCACACGTTCGGCGCGAGAAGCTTGCGGCTCTTGCGCACCGAGGGTCCGCTCAGGTACGCCCGATCGGTGCCTCCGGCATGGCTACGCGCGGCGGTCTGCTGGGTCCAGTACTGGGTGGTGACTGCCTGGACCACCGTCGTCCCGTCGAGAGTCGCCTTCTCCAGCGGGAACCCGGCCAACGCCCGGTGGTCGGTGAAGGTGTTGGTCTCCGAGTCGGAGCCCTGCACACTGCGCCGGCCACCGCCCGGCAGCGGCTGGTCGTGCAGCCCGCGGTAGAACCGCTCGCGGGTGGTCAGGGGCACCCCCTGGTCCGGCTCACCGACCTTGGTGACCACCTGGGAGTAACCGCGCCACTGCCCGTAGGTGCGGTGCTTCTTCTTGGTGAACTCGTTGTCGTCGTAGGCCCACAACACGTTGGTGCTGCTGCCACCCGTGGAGTACACGTAGCGGGTGACGATGGCCGGTTGGTCGGCGGTGCGGTCGATCTCGGAGATCTCGGTGACGACGTACTTGTGGAACCAATCGAGCTCGGGTTCGGTGTAGCCGTCCGGGGTCCAGTACACGGGGTAGCAGAGCCGCGAGTTGTTCTGCGGCGAGGACGGCAGATCGTTGAGGTCGCAGTCGGGCGTGGAGTAGGTGACGTGCAGATCCGCGCCGGACTCGGTGCGGATGTTCTGGATCCGCCAGCGGGAGAAGATCGGGGCCCCGGCCAGCACGTTCGCCCGGTTGGCCAACTCCACCCCGGTGAATCGGACCGGCGGCTCGGTGACACTGCCGCCGACGTGCCCGGCGTGCACGATCTCCTTCAGCCACAACGACGCCGAACCGGCGGTCCTCGGCGCCTTGAACTCGTGAGCCAGACTCCACGACTCGACGTTGGAGAAGGTGCTGCCGCTGCGTACCTGGGTAGTGATCTTGGTCAGTCGCTTGGTATTGAAGAAGACCGGGGCGAGCTTGTCGGTGCAGGGCGCCGTGGCGCAGTCCTTGTCCCAGGGGACGTCCGGCCAGTTGGCCCGCACCGGCTTGCCGTCCTCGTGACATTCGGTCGCCAGGCACCGGTCGGCGACGGTGAACAGCACCCGGCCGGTGGCGGCGACACTCGGGTGGTCGGCGTGCAGGCCGTACTCGATCCGCGTCAGGTGGCCGCCCCGGTGGAAGGACTGCCGGTTGTCCTTGTCGCCCGCGGCACCGTAGTGCCCCGTGTCACTCTGGTAGTAGTAGCGGACGGTGTTGCCGTGCACGTCCACCGCCTTGTCCAACAGCCACCGCCAGGCCTGCTTGCAGGCCGAGTCCTTGAAGGCGGAGGCGTGGCACTTCTCGCCCGGGTGGTTACCGAAGACCGGCTTCGTCCAGCGGGAGTCGGCCGAGGCAGCCTCGCCGGCGAAGAAGTACCGGGTGCCGTCCGGGGTGGTGATCGTCCACCGCTCCGTCGTGGCGTTGCCCGTCGTCGCCGCGCTGCCCTGCAACTGGATACGCCAGTTGGCGTCGTTCTGGGCCCGCCACACGCCCGTGTCGTCGTCCTTGATCAGGGAGGTGTTGGTGCCGTTGAGCGAGACGGTGACGTTCGGCGAGTCACCGCTCCAGCAGTGGTCGTAGGTCTTCTTGTCCTTGTTGTTGGGATCCCGGCCGTCGACCGCGTTCCGGTCGTCGGCGCAGGTGGCGTAGGTCCGTTCGATGAACCCCGGCCCGTAGTCCCAGCCGTCACCGACCCATGAGGCCTGGTTGTTGGCCCCGGCCATCCGCCCGTCGACGGCCTGCGAGGAGTAGTCCAACGACACCTCGGGCAGTGGCCCCTCCGCCGGAGGAAGCCGCACCGGGTTCGAGTAGGAGAACCCACCGGACCCGCTGCCTGCCGTCCAGGAACCCGACGCCTGCAGGTCGGTGGCCTTGTAGTCGCCGTCCTCGGAGGCATCCTCGCCGACCAGAGCGAACACGACCGGCTCCGCCCCGGTGAGGCTGACCTGTGTCGACACCGTACGCGCTACCGGATCGTTGGTAGCCGCGACGGGCTCGACCGCCTGACACTGCGACCGCTGCGGGGTGGTCGCCGCACACGCCGGCAGCCGCTTGAGGGTCAGTCGCTCACCCCACCCCGCGCCGTAGAGCTGCCGCATGCCGGCATAGCTGAAGGCGGTCTCGACCGCCCCGGTGCCACCGTCGACGACCACCACCGGGCCGCTGACCCCGAGCCGCCGGGAATGCTCCTCACCCAGCACCTGCACCCGCGTCTGGTCGGGGGCACGCCGGCCGGCGACGGCCGAAGCCGTCACCGGCAGACCACCGGCCACCCTCTGGACTCCCCGTCCGGACGGCCAGCCACCATCGCGCAACCGCTCCGTCGGGGAGTCAGCGATCACGAGGGTGGCACGGCCGGCGGCCGGCCAGGTCGCGTGTTCCGGTCCGGCCCACCTGCCACCGTCGTCCGGCAAGGGAGTCCGATCGACCGGTACCCGCCGCGCAGACTCCGGTCGGATCTGCTTCACCTTGCGGTCGCCCGAGGGCACCTCGGCCGCCTGCACTGGCGGGGTCACCGCGAGGGTCGACGCCACCAACGTCGCGGCGGCGCTCACGATTATTGCTTTGCGTACGCTCTTATGCACGTAGCGTAACTGCGACATGTCGCCTTCCTTGCACTGAGAAGGGGTGGAGGAAAGTCGAGAGAGAGAAGGCTGGGCGGGGCGCGGCCGGCAGCCGCGCCCCGTGACCGTCAGCCGTCGGCCAGGTTGGCGATCCGCTCCGGGGCAAGGGTGGAGGTCCAGATCCGGACGTCATCCACCAGTCCTTGCAGCGGGGACCAACGGTCTCCGTTGGTGGCTCCGGAACAGCCGATCAGGGTAGGTCCGTTGGCCATCCACGGCGTCGTCGGACCGTCGGCCTCGCCCTGCAACGCACCGTTGACATAGAGGCGTACCTTGCCGGCCGCGACGTCGAACACACCCGCCAGGTGGGTCCACTCGTCGAGCAGCGGAGGATCCGTCGACATGACCTTGTGCCACACGAAGTCGTCGCCTTCCGCCGACGACAACTCGAACTGCCAGCGATCGGTGTCGGGGAGGTACTTGAGGTCGAAGCCGCCCCGCTGACCGGCGGCCTGCCCCACGACGGTGTGATGGCCGGTGGTCTGCTCCAGGAACACCCAGGCCGCCACGGTGAAGGAGGCATCGGTGCGGATCACCGGGCCGGACGCCTCGGCACAGGAGTGGTCGGACAGCAGCAGAGCACCGTCCTGGCCGAAGGCCCGGTCCCGTCCCCAGTTGTACGGACCGGGGACCGACAGGTCACGGCCGTTGCCAGACATGTCCTGCAGGTAGGTCGGCATGTCGCTGGCCGGGCCCTCCAGGGGCCACATCCCCTCCAGCTTGACCGCCGGGTTGCCGCCGTACACCGTCTTCACCTCGTCGGCGGTCAGCGCGCCCTGCCAGGCCCGCACCGCGGAGACCGCCCCGTTGACGTGGTCGGCATCCACGCCCGCATGGCGGGCACACCCCACGGTCAGCGGCCCTTCGGCTCGCCACGGGCTACCGGTGCCGACCGCCGAGGCGGCCAGGGTGCCGTTGACATACAGGCTGAGGCGATTGTCGGTGGCGTTGTAGACACCCACCAGATGAGTCCACGTGCCTGCATCGACCGACGAAGACGAGCGAACGATGTGGGACAGCGAGTACTCGTCATCCGTCGGCTTCATCATCAGCGCCCAGTAGGGCGCTCCGCTGAGGTACCGGGCGCCGAGGAACCAGCCACTGACCCGATCGCCGTCCTGTCCGATGATCGTCTGGCTGCCGGTGCCGACACTGTCCAGCTTCACCCACGCCGCGATTGAGAACGACTCATGGGTACGCACGACCTGCTCTTCGGTCCGGGCGCACTGGGTGCCGGTGAACTGCGCCGCCGAGCGCAACCGGCCGTACTGGTCCTCCGTCCAAGATGCCGGCTGCGGAGAGACCAGAGCCGTGGAACGCTCGGTGGTCTCGGTTCCGTCGCCGTGCAACGGCCAGTTGCCGATCTCACCGGCGGGAAGTTCGGTGGCCGCCTGCCCGATCTGCGCGTCGGAGAGCAGTCCCTGCCAGATCCCGACCTGATCGATCGAGCCGGTCATGTGGTGCCACGACGACGACTGGCTGCCGGCACATCCGATGAGCAGCCGACCCTCGGCGTGCCACAACTGACCACCGATGGTGGCCTGCGCCGCAAGCACCCCACCGACATAGAGGCGGACGACCTTGGCCAACGGGTCGACCGTGGCGGCCAGGTGCTGCCACTGGCCCACCGCAGCGGCCGGCGCGGAGGCCACCACAGACCCCGAGTTCGCGCTGTCCGCACCGGCCAACGACACCTGCCACCTGTTGGTTGCGGCGTCGTAACCCAGGGCGAACGCGGACGCGGCGGAGCCCGCCTGCGCGACGACGGCTCGGTTGCCGCTGGTCGAGGTCAGCTTGGCCCACGCAGCCACGGTGTAGTCCGAGTCGGTCCGGATCACCGGAGAGGTCTGCGCGCAGCCCGTACCGTCGAAAGTCAGCGCGGCATCGGGACTGCCGGCACGGTCGGGACCGTAGTCGATTCCGTTGCCGAGTTCGAGGTGTCCGCCCTGGCCGGAGTCGTCGAGTGGGTCACCGTTGAACCGCCATGCGCCCTGGGACTGGGCCTCGGTGCTGCGGCCGCTGTAGAAGTTGAACTCGGTGCGCGCCGAGTAGTTGCCGGCGTTGTCCTGAGCCCACACGTACACGTGGGTACGACCGCTCTCCGGCGTGAACGTGATCGTCGTCGTACCGGTGGAGTTCACGAAATGCTGCTGGGCGTCGACCCCGATGCCGTACGCGAACCGCCGCAACCCGGAACGGGCGTCCGACGAGGTCAGCTTGAGCGTCACCGGCTCGCCGACGACCGGGCTGTCGGACATCCGGGCCACCACGGGTGCCGTCGGTGGGGTGTGGTCCAACCGGAAGTAGCACCAGCTTGTCCAATCGGTGCCGTCCTCCATGTCGGTGCCCCGGACCCGCCAGTTGTAGTTGCCCTCGGCGAGGGTCGGGGTGGGCCAGGCCCGTTCGCTGTCGGACTTGGTCCAGGCGGAGAGATGGACAGCCGGACTGGTGGGCCCGTTCAGGTCGAACTGCACCCGTACGGTTCCGTCGCCGTCCTTGGCCTTGCCGAACAAGGTCGGAGTCCGGTTGGTGATCCAGGGGCCGGGCGAGGCGGCACAGTTGCCACCGGGTGAGGTCCGTACGGCCACCGCCGAGGTCGGCTTGTGTGCGTAGGTGGCCTTCAACTTGACGTGGTTAGGGTTGAACTTGGCCCACCGACCTCCGCTCTCGGTTCCCATTCGCAACCCGAAGGTGATCGAGCCACCGCCCCCGTCCGCGTGCCGCTGGACATGATGGCCGATCTTGGATCCATTGAAACTCAGCCACTCGGGATCCTGGCCGCAGGACGCGTTGGCCTTGCCCAGCCTGGTCTGCAACGGCCCGTCGTGCAGCCACTTGTTCTTCATCCCGTTCCAGGTGGGGGTGTTGCTCGCGATCGAGTTCGTCTGCCAGATGCCGATCGACTCGCCCGCGCACCACCCGGTGTGCACCAGGTACGCGTCGACACTTGTCGTGCCGACCAGGCGCTTACCGATCAACACCGTCGTGTCGAAGTAGAAGTGTGCCCGCCAGATGTCGCCGTGACTGTCCCAGTTCGACCCCACCCGGGCCGTCTCACGCGGCCAGGCGGTCCCCGAGGTCCATCGGGTGTCCGGTCGCGAGTCGTTCACCGGCGCCCATCGGGCCCATTTCTTGTCGTACGTCGGGTCGATGAAGATCGGGAAGCTCCCGGCCTCCAGCACCTCAGGGTCGGCGGCGACCGTCAACGAGTTGCCCTCCAGCCGAACCTCGACCGGGGTGACCAGGGCGGAGTCGGCCGGTCCCCGAACGGTGGAGGGGGCAGCCTCGATTGACTCGTGGGAAGCGAGGAACCCGGCCGACCGCGAAACGGTCTCCGGTGAGTCCCACGCCACCGCCGGTGGCGACTCCGCCAGCACACCGTCGGGGCCGGAGATGGTTACCGCCCCGTCCACGACCGCCACCTCGGCCGAGCCACCCACCACATAGGGGGTCTCCCGCACCATCGGATTCGCGGCGGCGGCGGCGCTCTTCACCACGAGCAGATGCGAGAAGCCACCCCGCTCGGCCCTGACCACCAGATCGACGTCCGGATACACGTTCGGGTACGTGATCGTGTCGCCGGTGATCACGCCCGGTGGCAGGGCGCCCGGCCAGCCCAGTGAGAAGGTCGCGCCCGCTCCGGTCATCGTGGCGAAGGGACCGGTGCCACCGGCTGAGAAGACCACCTCGGCCGTGGCGGCGACCGGACGAATCAGGCCGTCCGCCCCCGCCTCCAAGGTGGTGTCGATTTCCTCCCAGGCACCGTCCTGCTCGACCCACTGCGGCTCGGCCCAGGATTCGAAGGCGAAGTCCCCAGAGGGTTGTGCGAACACCTTCGTCGTTTCCGACGCCGCCGCCAGGACCTCGACCTCGGTTTCACAGGAGGCCGCCAAGGCCTGGGCGGCACGTTCCGAGGATGCCGTCAAGGTGTCCGCGTCGACACACGGATCCGGAGTACCGGCCGACGCAGGAGTCGCCGGCAATACCACCAGTAGAGAGCCCGCTAACGCCGAAATGGCCAAAATGGACAAAACGCGGGCATGAAGGAATGACAACAAAGCCGCACCCCCGTACAGCAGCTTGATCAACAGTACGTTCCACAAAGTACAGAACTGGTGACGCCAAGACCATAGTGGAGGTCAAGGATCTTGCCTGGCCATGGCTTTCGTCCGACTCTCACCACTATGGACGATGGACCCGGAAACACGCGACAGTCACCGATACGACCAATCGGCTCATCGACATTTCTCGAAACAATGGGATTCGAGATCGGCGTCGCGCATTTCCGTCAAAACGGGTATCCGGTGGGATGCCTCGGCCATCAGATTCTCGTGATACGTCGGGAACAGGGATCGCGAGGGCGACCTGGGTCACCTGTCGGCCTTACCCGGTCCTGCTCCGCGACGGACCTCAGCCGCCGGAATCGGCCAGTTCGGCGCCCTCGGGGACGGTGTCGTCGTCGCGGCTGGCCAGCCAGCCGTCGGGCAGGAAGACCTTGCCCGGCGAGTTGGTACGCCCGCGCGGCTGGCCCAGGGTCTCCGTCGGGAACGGCACGGTCGGGTCCAGTTTGCCGAGCAGGTCGTCCAACTGGGCCAAGCTGTCGATCATGGCCAGGGCGCGACGCAGCTCGCTGCCGATCGGGAAACCCTTGAGGTACCAGGCGACATGCTTGCGGAAGTCGGTGCAGCCGTCCCGCTCGCCCCGGGCCGGGTTACGGGCCCCGGCGGTGAACTGATCGACCAGCAACTCGGCGTGCCGGCGCATGGTCAGCGCCACCTCGCCCAGGGTGGGCAGCCGCCGCTCGGTACGCCCCGCGAAGGCCGCCTCCAGGTCGGCGAAGAGCCACGGCCGACCCAGACAGCCCCGTCCGATCACCACCCCGTCGACCCCGGTGTGGGCCACCATCCGCAGCGCGTCGTCGGCCTCCCAGATGTCGCCGTTGCCGAGCACCGGCACATCGAGGGCCTGCTTGAGGGTGGCGATGGCGTCCCAGTCGGCGGTGCCCGAGTAGCGCTGTGCGGCCGTACGCCCGTGCAGGGCGACTGCGGCGACCCCGGCCTCCTGGGCGGCCAGCCCCGCCTCGACGTACGTCAGGTGGTCGTCGTCTATGCCCTTGCGCATCTTGACCGTGACCGGCACCCCGGCGGGTGCGGCGGCATCCACCGCGGCCTTGACCAGGCGGGCGAAGAGTCGGCGCCGCCAGGGCAGGGCCGCGCCCCCACCGCGCCGGGTGACCTTCGGCACCGGGCAGCCGAAGTTGAGGTCGATGTGATCGGCGAGATCCTTCTCGACCACGATCCGTACGGCGGCGGCGGTGATCTCCGGGTCGGTGCCGTAGAGCTGGAGGCTGCGGGGGCTCTCGTCCGCTCCGAAGGCGATCATGCGCAGGGTCTTCGGGTTCCGCTCGACCAGGGCGACCGTGGTGATCATCTCGCAGACGTAGATGCCGCCACCCTGCTCCCGGCAGAGTTGCCGGAAACCGACGTTGGTGATGCCGGCCATCGGCGCGAGCACCACCGGCGGCCACACCTGGTGCCGCCCGATCCTCAACGGCCCAAGGGCAGCACTCGTCGGCATGGTCACCGCCCAAGTGTAAGGAAGGGCCCCTTCTTAACGCCTCCTGCATAGGAAGGGCCCCCTGTTAACGCGACGCATACCACACTCCGGTCGCAGGTGGGGCGTCGTCCACAGGGTGCGGGGCTGTCCACAGCTACCCGGCTCGGCTGAGACAAAGCCCGGTCGGGCTGGTGATGCTCCCGGCATGCGTACCCCTCCACCCGAGTTCTCCGAGCTGGCCGAGCGGCAACAGCAGATCGTCAGTCGTACCCAGTTGCTCAGCTTCGGCTTCGACGACATGTACCTGTACCGGCAGACCCGGCGGGCCCTCTGGCAACGGGTGCTGCCCGCGACGTACGCCCTGGTCACCGGCACCCTGACGGACGAGCAGCGGCGCATCTCGGCGGTGCTGTACGCCGGTGCCCAAGCCCAGCTGACCGGCCTGGCCGCACTGACCTGGTACGGCTTCCGACAGAGCCCGCGCAGCGACGACGTACACCTGATCGTGCCGCATCACGCCCGACGCGCCTCGGCAGGATATGCGGTGATCTCGCGGACTCTCGCCCTGGACGTTCGGGCCCGGACCACCCCGCTGTACGCGGTGTGCTCACCGGCCCGCGCGGTGGTCGACGCGGCGCGCGACCTGCGGCAACTCCGTCCGGTACGGGCCATCGTGGCCGAGGCCGTGCAGCGAGGGTACGCCGACCTCACGACCCTGGACGAGGAGATCGCCCGGGCACGGCGCAGCCGGACGGCGCTGATCAGAAAGGCGTTCGCGGAGGTGACGGCGGGTATCCGGTCCGCGCCCGAGGCGGAGTTGCGCCAGTGTCTGGCCGACAGCAGCGTGCTGAGCGAGATCCACTGGAATCCCCGGCTGCTCGACCTGAACGGCGCCTTGCTGCCGACACCGGACGGCTATCTGGCCGACGCGGCGGTAGCGCTGGAGGTCGACTCGCAGGAGTACCACTTCCGACCTGCTGACTGGACGCGCACACTCGACCGGCACAACGAGTTGAGTCGGCTCGGGGTCCTGGTGCTGCACTTCACGCCGGCGCAGATCCGCCGCGAGCCGCGCCGGGTGCGCCGCACGGTGGAGGACGCGTACGACTCCCGACGTGGTTTCGGTGCCACCGTCCGGGTACGCCTCGACCAGCCCACTCGGCCCGCGTCTTGTTAAGAAGGGGCCCCTCCTCTACGCCAGGCGTTAAGAAGGGGCCCTTCCTTACAGCTGCTTACGCCTCAGCAGCCCGGGAGGTGGTCGATCAGGTAACGCTCGACCTGGTCCAGGGCGATGCGCTCCTGGGCCATGGTGTCCCGGTTGCGGATGGTCACCGCGTTGTCGTCCAGGGTGTCGAAGTCGACAGTGACGCAGAAGGGGGTGCCGATCTCGTCCTGGCGGCGGTAGCGGCGGCCGATCGCCTGCGAGTCGTCGAACTCGACCACCCAACGCTTGCGCAGCTGCGCGGCGAGGTCCTTGGCCTTGGGCGACAGCGCCTCGTTGCGCGACAACGGCAGCACGGCCACCTTGACCGGAGCCAGCCGCGGGTCGAAGCGCATCACGGTGCGCTCCTCCATCTTGCCCTTGGCGTTCGGCGCCTGGTCGACGTCGTACGCCTCAAGCAGGAAGGCCAGCACCGCGCGGGTCAGGCCGGCGGCCGGCTCGATCACGTACGGCACCCAGCGCTCGCTCTTGGTCTGGTCGAAGTACGACAGGTCGACCCCGGAGTGCTTGCTGTGCGTGGTGAGGTCGAAGTCGGTGCGGTTGGCGACCCCCTCCAGCTCGGCGAACTCGCTGCCGCCGAACTGGAACCGGTACTCGATGTCGACCGTGCGCTTGGAGTAGTGGGAGAGCTTCTCCTTGGGGTGCTCGTAGAAGCGCAGGTTCTCCTCGGAGAGCCCCAGGTCGATGTACCAGTTCCAGCGCTCCTGAAGCCAGTACTCGTGCCACTGCTCGTCGGTGCCGGGCTCGACGAAGAACTCCATCTCCATCTGCTCGAACTCGCGGGTCCGGAAGATGAAGTTGCCCGGGGTGATCTCGTTGCGGAACGACTTGCCGGTCTGGGCGATGCCGAACGGCGGCTTCTTCCGGGCCGCGTTCGCCACGTTGTTGTAGTTGACGAAGATGCCCTGGGCGGTCTCCGGGCGCAGGTAGTGCAGCCCCTCGTCGCTCTCCACCGGGCCCAGGTAGGTCTTCATCAGCCCGTTGAACATCTTGGGCTCGGTGAAGGTGCCCTTGTTGCCGCAGTTCGGGCAGTTCAGCTCGGTGAGTGAGGCCAGCGGCTTGCCGTGCTTCTCCTGGTACGCCTCCTCCAGGTGGTCGGCCCGGAACCGCTTGTGGCAGGACTGGCACTCGGTCAGCGGGTCGACGAAGGCGTCGAGGTGGCCGGAGGCCGCCCACACGTCCCGGGCCAGGATCACCGCGGAGTCCAGCCCGACGACGTCGTCACGCTGCTGGACCATGGTCTTCCACCACTGGCGGCGGACGTTCTCCTTGAGTTCCACGCCGAGCGGACCGTAGTCCCACGCCGATCGGGTGCCTCCGTAGATCTCGCTGGAGGGGAAGACGAAGCCTCGGCGCTTGGCGAGGCTGACGATGGCGTCGATACGGTCGGCTGGCATGTTTCCTCCTACGCCGACTGGCGGTCGGCGGGGACGCGATGGGATGAAGGGGCAGTTCAGGACAACGGTACGACCACCGCTGTCCCGAACCCAGCACATTACCTGCGCCGGGTCAGTTGACTCCGCAGACCTCCATGCCCCCGGTCTGCTGGTCCTGGGCCAGGATGACCTGCTGCCGCTCCTGGCCGCCCCCGGCGAAGGTGACATCCACCGGCACGGTCAGGGTGGTGGTGTCCACCTTGCCCACCTGGTAGGAGACGATCTGGGGCTCGGCGGCGGCCCGGCGTTCGAACTCCTGCCGGGACTCGCGCCGCTTGATCTCGTCACAGAGCTGGTCGTACGCCTGGCCGTACTCGCCGTCGGCCAGGGCCCGGTAGTAGTCGCCGGAGACCGTACGGCCCTGCTCCTCGACCGCCTGCACCCCACTGATCAGCAGACCGACCGTGGCGGCGCCGCCACCACCGCAGCAGAGCACCAGCGCCAACGCCCCGGCACCCAAGCCCAGCCAGAGTCGGGAGCGACCGCCCTCGGTCGGCGGAGCCGCGAACGGCGGGGCCACTCCGGGGCCGGTCGGCGGGGCCGGTACCCCGGACTCGACCGCACCGGGCGGTGGGAAGCCACCGTGGCCGGGGGGCCACGGATTCTGCTGGCCGGACGGACTCTGCTGGCCGGGCAGCGGGGGGTGGGGTGGTGGGGCCGCCGGTCCGGGAACGGTCATGGGAGCCAGCGTAGTGCCCGACAGCTCAGCGGTAAGGACCCGCGGCTCGATCGCTGGCGACCACCACCACCTCGCCCTCGGGGGCGGCGCTGGCCAGGGTCTCGTAGGCGGACGGCTCGTCGATGCTCTCGGCGAGCAGCGGGATCGCCGTGACCTTGACCTCGAAGCCACCGAGCGCCCGCCGGTAGGTGCCGACCGACTCCCACTCGGTGACCAGGCACCAGTGTCGCGGGTCGTCCAGGGCCCGGACCAGTTGCCCGCGCAGGTAGCCGGGGCGGGCGGCGAGCGCCGCTAGGGCGGCGTGGGCCCGTTCGGTGAATTCCTGGGCGCCGTCGTCGTCGACCACGAACCGGTTGGTCACCAGCACCGGGCACTCCTCCTCGTAGAGTCTGTGGGATGCAGCGTACGCAGCGCCAGATCGCCGCCCGCCTGGCCCGGGCCAACCCGACGACGGTGTTCCTGGTCACCCTGCTCCTGGTGCTGGTCGCGTTCTTCACCCCGGGCCCGCTGGGCGGGCTGTTCACCCTGCTGCTGGCCGCTGCGGTGGCCGCACTGCTGGTGACGACCTGGCCGGTGCAGACGCCACCCACCCGGGTGATCCGGCTGCTGATGTTGACCCTGTTGGTCACCGTCGGCCTGGTGAAACTACTCTGATCAACCTGCCCTGACATGCAACTATGCGTTTTTGACAATCATTGTCATTGTCACGGACAGTCGTTGCATGACCTTCCGCACCGCCTCCCGAGCTCTGGCCGCGGCCACGGCCGCGCTCGCCCTGACCCTCGTCACCGGCTGCACCGGCGACGAGGCGGCCGGCAACGACCCGGAGCGGGTCGACGTGGTGGCCGGCTTCTACCCCTTGCAGTTCCTGGCCGAGCGGATCGGCGGGGACGCCGTGGCGGTGACCAACCTGGCCCGCCCGGGTGCCGAGCCGCACGACCTGGAGCTGAACCCGCGGCAGGTCAGTCAGATCATCGACGCGGAGCTGATCGTCTTCCTGCACGGCTTCCAGCCGGCGGTGGACGAGGCGATCGAGCAGCACGGCGGTGACCACGCCTTCGACGTGGCCGAGGTGGAGCCCCTGCTGGACGCCACCGCCGGTGGCCATGACCACGACCACGGCGACGGCCATGACCACGATGACGAGCATGCCGACGAGGTGTCCGACGGAGCGAAGGACCCGCACGTCTGGCTCGACCCGACCCGGCTGGCCACCATCGGCGACAAGCTGGCCGAACGGCTCGGCGCGGTCGACCCGGACCACGCCGACGAGTACACCCAGCGGGCGGCCGCCCTGCGCACCGAGTTGGAGAAGCTGGACACCGAGTTCACCGAGGGGCTGAAGACCTGCCAGCGCCGGGAGATCGTGGTCAGCCACACCGCGTTCGGGTACCTCGCGCAGCGCTACCAGTTGGAGCAGATCGGCATCACCGGGCTGACCCCCGAGGACGAGCCCTCCCCGCAGCGGCTGGCCGCGGTCACCGAGGAGGCACGCGAGCACGGGGCCACCACGATCTTCTTCGAGACCCTGGTCAGCCCCAAGGTCGCCGAGACCATCGCCCGGGAGGTGGGCGCGCAGACCGCGGTGCTCGATCCGCTGGAGGGGCTCTCCGCCGAAAACGGCGGGGACTACCTTTCGGTGATGCGTACCAACCTGGAATCCCTACGGACGGCGTTGAGCTGCTCGTGACACCTGAAGTCATCACCGTTGCGCACGGCATGGTCGGCTACGAGGGCCGCCCCGTGCTGCGGGACGTCTCGCTGACCGTGACCGCCGGTGAGGTGGTCGCGATCCTCGGCGCCAACGGCTCCGGCAAGTCCACCCTGATCCGCGCCGTGCTCGGGCTGGTCCCACTCAGCTCCGGCTCGGTCACCCTCTTCGGCGAGCCGGCACGCCGGTTCCGCCAGTGGCACCGCATCGGGTACGTCCCGCAGCGGCTCGGCGCGGGCAGTGGCGTACCGGCCACGGTGGCCGAGGTGGTCGCCTCCGGCCGGCTGGCCCGTCGGGGGGTGCTGCGCCCGCCGGGACGTGCCGACCGGGCGGCCGTGGCCGAGGCGTTGCGGGCCGTGGGTCTCGCCGACCGGGCGAAGGACCCGGTGTCCACCCTCTCCGGCGGACAGCAGCAGCGCACCCTGATCGCCCGTGCCCTGGCCGGTCGACCGGAGCTGCTGGTGCTCGACGAGCCCACGGCCGGGGTGGACGCCGCCAGCCAGGAGGCGTTCGCCGAGGCGCTGAGCGCCTTCGTCGACGGCGGCGGCACCGTACTGCTGGTGGCCCACGAACTGGGTCCGCTACAGCCGCTGATCAGCCGCGCGGTCGTCGTACACCAGGGTCTGATCGCGCACGACGGCGCGGTGCCGGAACCGGCCGGGCACCACGCGGCGCCGGACCACGACCACGTGCATCCGCACTGTCCCGAAGAACCCGCCGGGCTGTGGGGCACGAATTGAACCTCTTCCAGTACGAGTACATGCAGAACGCCCTGATCGGGGCACTGGTGATCGGCGTGGCCGCGCCGGCGCTCGGCATCTACCTGGTGCAGCGGCGGCTGGCCCTGATCGGGGACGGCATCGGGCATGTGGCCCTGACCGGTGTCGGCGCCGGCCTGCTCTTCGGCACCTCCCCCGTGATCATGGCGGTGATCGCGGCCGTCATCGGTGCGGTGGCCATCGAGCTGATCCGTGAGCGCGGCCGTACCTCCGGGGACCTGGCCCTGGCCCTGCTCTTCTACGGCGGCATCGCCGGTGGCGTGGTCCTGGTGGGGCTGTCCGACAGCACCAGCGCGAACCTCAACGCGTACCTGTTCGGGGCGCTCACCACCACCTCCCGCGGCGACCTGGTCACCATCGCGGCGCTCGGCCTGGCGGTGCTGATCACGATGATCGCCCTGCGTCCGGCGCTGTTCGCGGTCTGCCAGGACGAGGAGTACGCCCGGGTCTCCGGCCTGCCGGTACGCGCCCTGAACCTGCTGCTGGCGGTCACCACCGCGATCACCGTGACGATCGCGATGCGGGCGGTCGGGGTCCTGCTGATCAGCGCGCTGATGGTGGTGCCGGTGGCCACCGCCCAGCAGGTCACCCGGGGTTTCCGGGCCACCATGGCGGCGGCGATGACCCTCGGTCTGTTCGCCGCCGGGGCGGGCATCTGGCTGGCAGCGGTGGCCGACACCGCCCCGGGCGCCTCCGTGGTGGTGCTCGCGATCGTCTCCTTCGTGGTGGTCACCCTGCTCGCCGCCGCCTGGCGCCGGATCCGTCGGACCCGGCCCGCGCCGGAGCCCGCACCGGAGCCCCACGAGGTGGTGCTCGACCGATCCTGACCACCCCGGGCTGCCTGACACTGGTTATCGTTGCGTGGTGAGCAGCGGATCCGGGTACGACGCGTACGAGGGCGCCAGTGAGCTGCTGCGCGCCCTCTCCGCGCCGATCCGACTCGCCATCGTCAGCCAACTGGCCGGCGGCGAGCGCTGCGTGCACGAGTTGGTCGACACCCTGGGCGTCACCCAGCCGCTGGTCTCCCAACACCTGCGGGTGCTGCGCGGCGCCGGTGTGGTGCGCGGCTCCCGGCGCGGCCGGGAGATCGCGTACAGCCTGGTCGACGAGCATGTAGCCCATATCGTCGCCGACGCGGTCAGCCACGCCGGGGAGGAGCCCCGCGGCGGCACCCAGCGCACCGGAGCGCCGTCATGAGCTTGCTGGAGCGCCGTCATGAGCACGCACGCCCGGGTGCCGTCATGAGCAAACGAATCGGCCGGCTCAGCGCGAGCGAGCCTCGTGGCGGCACGCAGCGCAGCGGAGTGCCGGCATGAGCGACGGTCGTACGGCGGTCCGCAACACCCGGCAACGCTCGGCGGTCAGTGCGTTGCTGGCCGAGGTGGAAGGCTTCCACAGCGCCCAGGACCTGCACGCGATGCTGCGCGAACGCGGCGAACGGGTCGGCCTGACCACGGTCTACCGGACCTTGCAGAGCCTGGCCGACGCAGGCGAGATCGACGTGATGCGCCCGCCGGGCGGTGAGCACCTCTACCGCAGGTGCAGCGAGGGACACCACCACCACCTGGTCTGCCGGGCCTGTGGCCGTACGGTCGAGGTCGCCGGTCCCACCGTGGAGACCTGGGCCGACAAGGTCGCCGCCCAACACGGCTTCACCGACGTCAGCCACACCCTCGAAATCTTCGGCACCTGCCCCACCTGCACCCCCTAACCCCACCCTCCCCCGCACCCTCCGCGCCCCGCACCCTCCGCGCCCCGCGCCCCGCCCCAGCCTCGCCGATCTTGCACTTTGTGTCGCCGCAAAGGCTGCTAAAGCGGGCATATCTGCGACCGAAAGTGCAAGATCGGCAGGGCTGGGGCAGGGCTGGGCGGGGCGCGGCAAGACCGGCGGGCGGGGCGGCGGGGCGGGGCGGGGCGTGAAGGGCGGTGGGTGGGGCGTGGTGGGGGCGGGCGTGGCAGGGTGGGCGGCGTGAAGATTTATGCCGATCGCTTTCCGGTGGCGCTGCGACAGTTGCTCACCGATCTGCTCGTCGTCGCCTGGGTGTACGTGACGATCCGTGGGGCTCTGTGGTTGCACGACCTGGTGCAGAGGCTGGCCGTACCGGGGCAGAAGCTGGAAGGGGCCGGTGGTGGGCTGGCCGACAACCTGGCCGAGGCCGGCGGAAAGGTCGGCCGGGTGCCACTGGTGGGCGACGAGTTGACCGCGCCCTTCGAGCGGGCGGCCGAGGCGGCCCGCTCGCTCGCCGAGGCCGGGCGTGACCAGCAGGAACTCGTGGATCAACTGGCCCTGGCCCTGTCCGTCGGGATGGCGATCGTACCGCTCGGGCTGGTGGTGTTCGGCTGGCTGCCGCTGCGGGTGCGTTGGATGCGCCGGGCCGGATCGGCGGCGGCACTGGCTGCCGTACCCGCCGGCCGGGACCTGCTCGCGCTGCGCGCCCTGGCCACCCAGCCGATCCGCCGACTCACCCGCATCGACCCCGACGTGGCGCAGGCATGGCGGCACGGCGACGAGCAGACCATCACCGCCCTCGCCGCCCTGGAACTACGCCACCTCGGCCTGCGCACCCCCACCACCCCACCGACCTCCCCCACCCAACCACGTTGATCAAGAAGTTTGCGTCGTGATCGGCGCCGATTCTGACGCAAACTTCTTGATCAACGTGGCAAGCGAGGCAAGGGGTTAGTCGTTGGACAGGCCGCTGGGGTCTTCGTCATCGTCGATGTCGTCGTCGCCCCAGTTGCGGCGGGAGATCGGCAGGATCAGCCAGAAGGTGAGGAACCAGAGGCCGGTGACGGCGCTGAGCAGGAAGGCGATCGGCCGGGCGAGTACGAAGTCGGTGATCAGCAGGACCGAGCTGACCATCGCGATCAGCATCAGGGCGAGGCCACCGGAGGCCATCCGGTGCGCGAACCGGACCAGATCCGGCTTACGTCCCTGACGGAACAGTGCCCGGTGGAACGCCACCGGCGAGATGATCATCGCGGTGGCGCCGGCCGCCGCGAGCAGGGCGACGATGTAGACGTCCCGCTGGAACGGGGTGGTGTCGTCGAAGCCGTTGCTGAACGGCAGGGTCAACAGGAAGGCGAAGAGGATCTGTACGCCGGTCTGTGCCACCCGCAATTCCTGCAACAGGTCGGCGAAGTTGCGCTGCCATCGCTGCTTCTCGGTTTCCTTGGACACCGCTGACCTCCGGGGGTACGGCACGCCGTCGGCGCGATTCGGCGACGGCGGCAACGCTGATTGCCCCACCGCCCTCGTTCCGAAACCGCCTGCGACAGCCGCCGTCCGCCGGACTCGGCCCACCTGCGCCGGCCGCCGTCGCCCACCCCGAATCCACCAGCGACAGCAGCCGTCCGCCGGACTCAGGCGACGGAACGCACCCGGGCCACGATGGCCTCGGCCAACCGGGTCGGCACCTGGTCCGGAATCCAGTGGCTGACCCCGGCCAGCTCCACGAACCGGTAGTCCCCACGCACGTGGCCCGCGCAGGCCTCGGCAGCGGTACGCCCGATCGCCACGTCCCGGTCGCTCCACACGAAGGTGGTCGGCACGGTCACCGGGCCGATCGCCGCCAGGTCCGTCTGGGACATCGCCCGGTACCAGTTCAGCGCCGCAGTCAGGGCGCCGGGTTCGCGCATCGGTTCGGCGTACGTGGACACCCGCGCCGGGTCCCCTACCCCGCGCAGCATCCCGCGCAGCCCTCGGGCCCGCAGGGCCAGCAGGGTCTTCTCGGCCACCCCGGGCCGACGGAACAGCATCATGTACGCCGAGCGCGCCTTCTGCTGCGAGTCCTCGGCCAGGGCGTACGCCATGGCGGCCGGATGGGGCACGGAGACGGCGGTCAGGGTGCGGACCCGCTCCGGATTGCCGGCGGCCAGCGCCCAGGCGACCACGGCACCCCAGTCGTGCCCCACCACATGGGCGGAGTCGACATCGAGGGCGTCCAGTACGGCGGCCGCGTCGGCTACCAACTCCGCCAGCCGGTACGCCTGAACCGAGGTCGGCCGGGCACCCGGGGAGTAACCGCGCTGGTCGACCGCGTAGGTGCGCAGACCGGCCACGTGCAGGGTCGTCGTCACGTCGTTCCACTCGCCCGCGTGCTGCGGGAAACCGTGCAGCAGCAGCACCGGTTCACCGTCCTGCGGGCCACCGGCGACGACGTCGAACCGCAGACCTCGGGCGTCGATGTGCATGAACGGCAGCCTACCGAGGTCGACGCTCAGTCGTACTGCTGCTTGGGGGCGGGTATCCGCCGCCAGGACTCGACCTGGAGGTACGGGATCTCGGCGTCGTTGACCGGGTCACGGCCGATCCGGTCGCTGTACCGGCCGATCACCTCCACCCAGGTGTCGTCGGGCAACCCGACCGGCACCTCGCCGGTGAGCCCGAGCTTGACCGGCCGCCCGTCGGCCGCGCAACAGGACAGCACCATGCGGGCCAGGATGGGTCGGCCGTCCTCGCCGGTGGTGAGGAAGCCGGTCAACTGCACCCGCCGGTCGCCGATCGAGGCACCCCGGTCGAACAGGGCCCGCGCCGCGTAGTCCAGGACGCTGACCGGCGCCGGGTCGGCGTCGGGCAGCGGCGGATAGTCCGACTGTCGCGGGGCGTTCAGGGCGGTGCCGGACTGACTGGCCGCGTACGAGCCGAGGGCCGGTGGGGCCACCAGCAGCAGGCCGAGCACCGGCAGGATGAGCAGCCAGCCCACCCGGGGTTCGTGGTGGCCGTGCCCGTCATGCTCACCGGCGGTCGGACGTAACTCGTACCACAGGGTCATGATCGCGGCGACCACCAGCAGCAGGCCGGCGGTGATCAGGAAGGGGCGCAGCCCTTCCTTGACATAGCGCAGGTAGAGGTCGGTGAGGCTGGCCCGCAGCACCGCCCCGCCGAACAGCAGCAGGAGTACCCCCTGCGCCTGCCGGTTCACAGCAGCACCGCCCCGGCACCGGTGGCGACCAGCAGGGCCACCGCGAAGGTGGCCGGGGCGAACCGGAAGGCGAACCGACGTCCGAAGACACCGGCCTGCATCGAGATCAGCTTGAGGTCCACCATCGGCCCCACCACCAGGAAGACCAGTCGGGAGGTGAGGGAGAACTGCGACAGCGAGGCCGCCACGAAGGCGTCCGCCTCGGAGCAGAGCGACAGCAGTACGGCGAGTACCGCCAGCACCAGGACGGACAGCCAGGGGTTGTCGGCGAGGGTCTGCAACCATCGTTCCGGCACCAGGACGTTGATGCTGGCGGCAGCCATCGCGCCGAGCACCAGGAAGCCACCGGCGTGGGTGACGTCGTGCCGGACGGCGGCCCAGAAGGCCCGGCCCCGGCGGGGGTCCTCCAGCTCCGGTCGGCGGGGCATCCTGATCCACTCGGTGCGACCGAGGCGCAGCCACAGCCAGCCCATCACCATGGCCACCACGAGGCTGGCCAGGCCCCGGGCCAGGACCATCTCGGGATTGTTCGGGAAGGCGACCGCGGTGGCGGTCAGCACGATCGGGTTGACCGCCGGTGCGGCCAGCAGGAAGGCCAGGGCGGCGGCCGGGGTGACCCCCCGGCGGATCAGGGAACCGGCGATCGGTACGGAGCCGCACTCGCAGCCGGGCAGCACCACCCCGGCCGCACTGGCCGCCGGTACCGCCAGGGCCGGGTGTCGGGGCAGTGCCCTGGCCCAGAACGACCGGGGTACGAAGACCGCGATCACGGCCGAGAGCAGCACTCCGAAGACCAGGAAGGGCACCGCCTGCACCATGATCGAGACGAACACCGTGGTCCAGGTCTGTAGGCGCGGATCGTCCAACGCCCCGGCCAACGGATCCCGGAAGATCACCAGCAGGATCAGCAGCCCGGCCAGCACCTCCACGGAACCGACCCGATCGCCGACCCATCGCCGCAGCGCCCCACCACCGCCCGGCTCCGCTGCGGGGCCGGTCGACTGGGGCGCAGGGTCGGTGGCGACAGCGGTCGGCTGGGGTGCGGGGTCGGTGGCGGCACCGGTCGGACCGTTCTGCGGTTCATCGACCGGTACGGCTTGATTCGTTTCTGTGCTCACCCTGCCGTCTCTTCACCCCGGTGGTTCGGCGGGCTGAGATTACCGGCCGAGGGCGGTGAGGTCGATGGATGTCGGCGAAACGGGTGGATCCGCCGGGCGGGCGTACCCCCTTGGCGCCCTCGACCCGGCCGCACCCGGCCCGACCTGCTAGATCACGTTGCCTGTTGATCTTCAAAGGTGTTAGCGTCGGCGAGACAACTTCACCTCCGACAGGGGAGCGCACAGCGCTGAGAGTGCGGGTTCGCCCGCAGACCCTCCGTACCTGATCTGGGTAATGCCAGCGCAGGGAGTTCGGTCCACCTCCTGCCCGCCACGGCTCGGTGCCGTCGGGCGCGGCGTGCGTCTTACCTGGTTCGACACTGGACTGGGAGCAATCATGAGCCAACCGACCACCAACCGGTGGCGCACCATCGACATCGTCGTGGCCGCGGTGATCGCGGTCGCCTTCGGTGTGATCTTCTGGGCCTGGGGCGCGGTCTGGCGGGTCGCGGACCCGGCCTTCGCCTTCTTCCCGGCCAGCCAGGCCATCATGTACGGGGTCTGGCTGGTCCCGGCGGTGCTCGGCGGGCTGGTGATCCGTAAGCCGGGTGCCGCGCTGTTCTGCGAGGCGGTCGCGGCGACGGTCTCCGCGTTGCTGGGCTCGGAGTGGGGCGGTGTCACAATCGTCCAGGGTCTGATCCAGGGTCTCGGTGCGGAACTGGCCTTCGCCGCCTTCCGGTACCGCTCCTTCCGGCTGCCGACCGCACTGCTGGCCGGCGCGATGACCGGTCTGGGTGCCGCCCTGTTCGACTTCTTCGTCTGGAACACCGCGTACGAGCTGGGCAGCTACCGGATCCCGTACGCGCTGCTCACCGTGGTCAGCGCCACCGTGGTCGCCGGCGCCGGCGGCTACGCCCTCACCAAGGCGCTGGCCGGCACCGGCGTCCTGGACCGCTTCCCCGCCGGCCGCAACCGCCCCCTCGTCTAACGCCCCCTCCCCCATCGCCCTGTTGATCAAGAGGTTTGCGTCTGGCGAGCAGCAATTCCAGACGCAAACTTCTTGATCACCGCGACGATCGAGGGGGTGCGGGTGGAAGGGAGTGGGGGGAGGAGAGGAGTGGTGGGGGTGGGTGGGGTTTGGGTTCGGGGGTTCGGGTGGCGGCATGCGGGGCGGCGGGCTTGGGCCCTGCGGGGGGTGGACCTGCGGGTGCAGCGGGGTGAGCGGGTGTTGCTGCTCGGGCCCTCCGGGGCGGGCAAGAGCACTCTGCTGGCGGCGCTGGCGGGGCTGTTGCCGGAGGACTCCGGTGAGCAGGAGGGCACCATCGAGATCGACGGCCGCCCGCCGACCGAGACCCGGGAACGGGTCGGCATCGTCTTCCAGGATCCGCAGTCCCAACTCGTCATGGCCCGCAGCGGCGACGATGTGGCGTTCGGGCTGGAGAACCGGGGGGTGCCGGCGGCACAGATCTGGCCCCGGGTGGACGAGGCGCTGCACCGGGTCGGGTTCCCGTACCACCGGGACCGTCCCACCGCAGCACTCTCCGGCGGCGAACAGCAGCGGCTGGCCCTGGCCGGGGCCCTCGCGCTGCGCCCCGACCTGCTGCTGCTCGACGAGCCCACCGCCAACCTCGACCCGGCCGGGGCGGACCTGGTCCGCACCGCGATCGCCCGCGCGGTCGACGGCGACACCACCCTGATCCTGGTCGAGCACCGCATCTCCGACGCCCTGCCGCTGGTGGACCGGGTGGTGGTACTCGAACCCGGAGGCGGGGTGCGGGCCGACGGCCCACCGGAGCAGGTCTTCGCCGCCCACGGTGACGCCCTCGCCGCCGAGGGGGTCTGGGTGCCGGGCCGGCCACTCCCGCCGCGCAAGGCCACCACCCCGGCCGGCGAGGTGTTGCTCACCGCCGACGGGCTCGGCCAGCCGCCCCGGCTGGCCCCCACCGACCTGACCGTACGCGCCGGTGAGGCGCTGGCCGTGCTCGGTCCCAACGGTGCCGGCAAGTCCACCCTCGCGTTGCTGCTCGGCGGGCTGGGCAAGCCGGGTGCCGGTCGGCTGTCGGCCAGCGCGGAGCTGGCCGGGGCCGACGCCCACAAGCCACCGCACCGGTGGCGCGCACCGGCACTTGCCCGCCGGATCGGCTCGGTGTTCCAGGATCCGGAGCACCAGTTCGTCACCAGTACGGTCTTCGACGAACTGGCCCTGGGCCCCCGGCGTACCGGTGCCGCCGAGGCGACGATCCGCGACCGGGTGGACGAGCTGCTGCACCGGCTGCGGTTGGACAAGCTGGCCGGGGCCAACCCGTACACCCTCTCCGGCGGCGAGGCGCGGCGGCTCAGTGTGGCGACCGCACTGGCCACCGCGCCCCGGCTGTTGATCTGCGACGAGCCCACCTTCGGGCAGGACCGCCGGACCTGGCGGGAGTTGGTGGACCTCTTCGCACAGCTGCGCGACGGCGGCCACGGCCTGGTGACGGTCACCCACGACGCCGACTTCGTCGCCGCGCTGGCCGACCGCACCCTGACGCTACGGCCGACCGGCGAGACCGGGCGGGCGCGATGATCGACCTCGAACCGGTCGCCCGGCCGGACGCCCCGCTGGCCCGCCGCAATCCGGTGGCCAAGCTGGCCGCGGCGCTGCTGTTCGCGTTCCCGCTGTTGGCGACGCTGGATCCGGTGGCGCCGGCGATCGCCCTCGCGGTGGAGTTGGCGGTACTGCCGTTGTTCGGCCTGCGTTACCGGGTGCTGTTCCGCCGGGCCTGGCCGTTGTTGATCGCCGCCGGTGGCGTACTGGTGGCGCTGGTGCTGTTCGCCGCTGACCGGTCGGGCCGGGTACTGCTCGACGCCGGGCCGATCATGGTCACCTCCTCGGTGCTGTTCACCGCCCTCGGCCTGGTGCTGCGCCTGTTCGCGGTAGCCCTGCCCGGAGTGATCGTCTTCGCCACCACCGATCCGACCGAGCTGGCTGACGCACTGGTGCAGAACGCGAAGGCCCCGGCCCGGTTCGCCATCGGCGCGCTGGCCGCCTTCCGGCTGTTGCCGCTGCTCGGCCAGGAGTGGCAGATGATCGTCATGGCCCGCCGGGCCCGGGGCGTGGAGGCCGGGCGCAACCCGGTGGCCAAACTGCGGCTGTTCATGTCGACCGCGTTCACCCTGCTGGTAGGGGCGATCCGCCGGGGCACCCGGCTGGCGGTCGCCATGGACGCCCGGGGTTTCGACTCCACCGCCCCGCGCACCTTCGCCCGCCGCCAATCCTTCGGCACCGCCGACTGGCTGCTGCTCATCTGCGCCCCCGCCCTGGCCGCCGCCGCCCTCACCGTCAGCATCACCCTAGGCACCTTCACCCCCCTGACCCCCTAACCCCACCCCGCCCTGACCCCCTCCCCACCCCACCCCCGCCCTCTGCCCCGTCGATCATGCAGTTCTTGTCCCCGCATAAGGGATGTTCTTCGCACAAGGGCGACCGAAACTGCATGATCGACGAGGCAGACGCGGGCGGGCGCGGGCGCGGACGAGCACGGACGGGTGAGGTGGGCAGGCACGGTGCGGGGTGCGACCACATGGTGACCAGGGGTGGGGGATGACGCGGGCGGGCATCGAAGCGCGCTACCGTCGCAGCACTACTGACAGACGCGGAAGGTGGCGAGGATGGCGGATCGGGCTACGGCGCAGATCGGTGTGACCGGGCTGGCGGTGATGGGCCGAAATCTGGCCCGCAACCTGGCCCGCAACGGGTTCACCGTGGCGTTGCACAACCGCTCACCGGAGCGGACCCGGTCGCTGGTGACCGAGCACGGCGACGAGGGCACCTTCGTCCCGACGGAGTCCCTGGCGGACTTCGTCGCCGCCCTGGAACGCCCCCGCGCCGTGATCATCATGGTCAAGGCGGGCGGCCCCACCGACGCGGTGATCGACGAGCTGGTGCCGCTGCTCGAAGAAGGCGACATCATCATCGACTGCGGCAACGCGCACTTCGCCGACACCCGTCGGCGGGAGGAGTCGCTGCGGGCCAAGGGCCTGCACTTCGTCGGCACCGGGGTCTCCGGTGGTGAGGAAGGTGCCCTGTGGGGGCCCAGCATCATGCCGGGTGGCTCCGCAGAGTCGTACCGGAAGCTGGGGCCGATCTTCGAGAAGATCGCCGCGCAGGTCGAGGGTGAGCCGTGCTGCCAGCACGTCGGGCCGGACGGCGCCGGGCACTTCGTCAAGATGGTCCACAACGGCATCGAGTACGCCGACATGCAGCTCATCGCCGAGGCGTACGACCTGTTGCGGGCCGGGCTGGGTGCGACGCCCTCGGAGCTCGCGGAGATCTTCCGGGAGTGGAACTCCGGCGAGCTGGAGTCCTTCCTGATCGAGATCACCGCCGAGGTGTTGGCGCACACCGACGCCGCCACCGGTGAGGCCTTCGTGGACGTCGTGCAGGACCGGGCCGAGCAGAAGGGCACCGGCCGGTGGACCGTCCAGATCGCCCTGGACCTGGGCATCCCGATCACCGGCATCGCCGAGGCGACCTTCGCCCGGTCGCTGTCCGGGCACGTCGGGCAGCGCGAGGCCGCCCTCCGGGCCTTCCCCGGCAGCGGGGAGAAGCTTCAGGTCAGTGACCGCGAGGCGTTCATCGAGGACGTACGCCGGGCCCTGCTGGCCTCGAAGATCGTGGCGTACGCCCAGGGCTTCGACCAGATCCGCGCCGGCAGCGCCGAGTACGACTGGAACATCGACCTGGGCGGCACCGCCCGCATCTGGCGGGGTGGCTGCATCATCCGGGCCCGCTTCCTGGACCGGATCAAGCAGGCGTACGACGAGCAGCCGGACCTGCCCACCCTGCTGGTGGCACCGTGGTTCGCCGACACCGTGCGTGACGGGGTGCCGAGTTGGCGGCGGGTGGTGGCCGAGGCGGCCCAGGCCGGGGTCCCGACCCCCGCCTTCGCCTCCTCCCTGGCCTACTTCGACGCGCTGCGCGCCGAGCGTCTGCCGGCCGCCCTGATCCAGGGCCTGCGCGACAACTTCGGCGCGCACACCTACCGCCGGGTGGACCGCGAGGGGTCCTTCCACACCCTGTGGGCCACCCCGGACCGCGCCGAGGTCGAAGCCTGAGGCCACCTCGACCACGGCGAGGTTGAGGCCTGAGGCCCACTGCCCGACCAGGGCAGAAGCCTGAGGCCGACGGAGCGAACACCGACGCGCCCTGTCCCGATCATCGGGGCAGGGCGCGTCGGGTTACCGGATCAGAAGAAGCGGCGACGCCGGGCCTTCTGGGGGCGCAACAGGTCGGCTCCCCGGGTGAGCATGCGGCTGGCACCTGAAGGGCCGCGCCGCGACTCCAGAGAGTGGCTGAGTCGGCGAGCACCCGCGGCCGCCAACGGAACCGCCACGGCCATCACCGCCCACTGGGCTACACGCTTGCGCATCATGTGGGTTCACCTCCGTCAGTGGCTGCTGCCAGGGGTGGTACCCAGACCCGGCGGACACTATGCCTCAGGTGGTCGGCGCCACCGGGTTGGGCAGCGCGCCACCGAAGCGGCGGTCCCGCTGGGCGTACAGCTCGCAGGCGTACCACAGGTGGCGGCGGTCGAAGTCCGGCCAGAGGGTGTCCAGGAAGACCAGTTCGGCGTACGCGCTCTGCCAGAGCAGGAAGTTCGAGGTGCGCTGCTCGCCGGAGGGGCGCAGGAACAGGTCCACCTCGGGCACCTCGGGGTGGTAGAGGTAACGCCCGATGGTCTTCTCGGTGACCTTGGCCGGGTCGAGTCGGCCGGCGGCCACATCCCGGGCGATCGCGGCGGCGGCGTCGGCGATCTCGGCCTGCCCGCCGTAGTTGACGCAGAACTGGAGGGTCAGGGTCGAGTTGCCCCGGGACATCTCCTCCGCGGTCTGCAACTCGGTGATCACGCTCTTCCACAGCCGCCCGGCCCGACCCGACCAGACCACCCGTACCCCGAGGTCGACCAGTTGGTCCCGGCGTCGACGGATGACGTCCCGGTTGAAGCCCATCAGGAAGCGGACCTCGTCCGGCGAGCGCCGCCAGTTCTCGGTGGAGAAGGCGTACGCGGACAGGTAGGGGATGCCCATCTCGATGGCCCCCTCGACCGTGTCGAAGAGGGAGAACTCCCCCGCCTCGTGTCCCTTGGTGCGGGGCAGCCCACGCTCCTTGGCCCACCGGCCGTTGCCGTCCATCACCACGGCGACATGCTGGGGCACCGCCGCCGGCGGCAGCGCCGGTGGCCGGGCACCCGAGGGGTGGGGGGTCGGCGGCACCGGCTCACGCCGGCCGGCCCTGGTGGATCGGATCACTCGGCTCTCTCCCCTGTTCACGCTGTCCTGGCCGAGATCCGCTAGGGACACCGGCTCCTCCTGCGACGCCGGTCGGCGTCAGTCGTCGTCGTCGGTACCAGCCGGCGGCGGCATCGTGCCGGTCACACCGGCACCGGGGGGCCGCAGCCCGCCGCCGGCACCGCCCGGCGGGATCGTAACGGTCGCCGGGCCACCCCGGTCGACCAGCGGCAGGGAGCGTAGCGTGCGCTCCAGGTGCCATTGCAGGTGCGCCGCGACCAGTCCGCTGCACTCCCGGCGGGTCCCGGCGTCGGTGGCGTCGGCGATCCGCCAGTCGCCGCGGACCAGCGCGGACATCAGATCGATCGTGGCCGGGGCGGGATGGGCGGCTCCCGGCGGACGGCAGTCCGGGCAGACCGCGCCTCCGGCGGGCACCGAGAAGGCCCGGTGGCGGCCCGGGGTGCCGCAGACCGCGCAGTCGGTCAACGCGGGCGCCCATCCGGCCAGGGACATGCCCCGCAGCAGGTACGCGTCGAGGACCAGGGTGATGGCGTGCTCGCCCTGGGCCAGGGCGCGCAGGGCGCCCAGGGTGAGCTGGAACAGCCGCAACGAGGGTTCCCGTTCCACCGGGGTGAGCCGCTCGGCGGTCTCGGCGATCGCGCTGGCCGCCGTGTAGCGGGGATAGTCACCGAGGAACCGCTTACCGTACAGGTCGATCCCCTCGACCTGGCTGACGGTGTGCAGCGAGCTGCCCACCTCCCCCTTGGGGTCACCGGCCAGTTGCAGGTCGACATGGCCGAAGGGTTCCAGCCGGGCGCCGAACTTGGAGCTGGTCCGGCGTACTCCCCGGGCCACCGCCCGCAGTCGGCCGTGCCGACGGGTGAGCAGGGTGATGATCCGGTCGGACTCGCCGAGCTTCTGTACGCGCAACACCACCGCGTCGTCGCGGTAGAGCTGTCGGCGGTATCCGGCCATCGCGTCATTGTCCCTCCCGGCCGGAGCGCCACCGTCACCCCGGGTCGGATTTCAGGGTTCCCTCCGGGTATCGGGGCAGGCTGACCCGGATGTGTCCGCCCGGGCACCGGCGTTAGCGTGCTCGTCATGCCTTCGCACCAGCGCACCAGCACCGCTTCGCCCGCTCGTACCCCCCGGTGGGCTACCGTCCGCCGATCCGGTACGGCCCTCGCCGCGGCGCTCACCCTGATCGGGTCGGCCGGGTGCGGCAGCGTCTCCTTCCGCCGGCTCGACTTCGACACCACCGAGCAGGCCCGGATCACCACCATCCGACTGCTGCCGGGCGCCGGTGACGTGGTGATCCGCGCCGACGGCGATCCGGACCAGGTCCGGATCAAGCGGGTGGTGCGCTACCAGGGCAACCAGCCGGCGACCACGTACGAGATCAAGGGCGGTGAACTGGTGCTGGACACCTCGTGCGGGCGCCGGTGCAGCGTCTCCTACGAGGTCATCGCCGGTAAGGGGGTCCAGGTCGAGGGTGAGACCGGTTCCGGCAACATCGACCTGAGTTCGGTGGGCCAGGTGGAGGTGAAGGTGGGCTCCGGCAACGTCCGGGTGGCCGGCGCCGCCGACGCGGTGCGGGTGGAGACCGGCTCCGGCGAGATCGAGGTGTACGACGTGTCGGCTCCGGTGGTGTTGCGGGCCGGCTCGGGGAACATCAACGCCACCGGGCTGCGCGGCGAGGCGCAGGCGCAGGCCTCCTCGGGCAATGTGACGATCGAGTTGGAGCAGCCCGCCTCGGCCCGTGCCCACACCTCCAGCGGCAATGTCGAGCTACGGGTACCGGCCGGCGCCTACCAGGTACGGACCGAGGCGGGTTCGGGTGAGGTGGAGGTCGACGTGCCCAACGATCCCGCCGCCCCGCTGCTGCTCGATGTGCGCACGGGCAGCGGGAACATCACCGTCATGTCCCGGTGAGGTCCCCGCCCCGGCCACGCTGACCCGACACGACGTCCTCGCGGGACTCGGTCGCCTGGTCCTCGCGGGGTTCGGTCGCCTGGTCCCGCTGCCCCGGTAGGGCCATCGCACCCGGCTCGACGGGTCGATCCGGCGCGGCGGCGCGGCGGGACTCCGTGTGCCGGTGGGCGGCCGGCACCTCCGGGCGAGGCCCGCCGGGAAGCAGCTCGGGTGGGCGTTGCGCCGCTACGTCCTCGACCCAGCCGAAGAGTGCGGTCACCACACCCACCAGCAGGAAGACCAGCACCACCCGGATCGCCAGGCCCAGCAGGTCCTGGTGGGACCAGCCGACCACGTCCACCAGCGGGGTGAGTGCCACCACGAATGCCATGTGCCACAGGTAGACCGTCAACGCCCGGCGGTTCAGCACGGTCACCGCGCGCCCGAACACGGCGTTGCGGTCGACCCATTCCGCGCTCGACGGTGCCCGGCCCAGCACCACCAGGATGAAGGCGGCCGACCAGAGGGCGTTGCCGAGGGGGTTGTCGTTCAGGTCGTACCCACGCGGCCCGGGATGGCTCAGGATCCAGGCACCGCCGACCGCCGCCAGGGTGAGCACGATCGGCACCAGCAACCGGTTCGCCAGACGGCGCAGCATCCCCGCCTGGTGGGCGAAGCCCAACAGCCAGGCCCCGAAGTAGAGCCCGAACTCCCGCAGCACCCCGGGGGCGTTCGGGTAGACCCCGAACTCGATCGCCACCAGCAGGCAGTACGGGGCCAGCAGGGTGGGCAGCGGATAGCGCCGGAACAGCCACAACGCGATCGGCGAGGCGAGCACGAACCACAGATAGTCCCGCAGGTACCACATCGGACTCAGCGCCAAGGCGCCCCAGTAGTTCGCCGGTGGGTCGGCGATCGGGAAGAGCCAGAGCAACACCTTCGGCGTCAGCGGCAACCCGGTGAGCAGCATCGCCGGTACGAAGATCGCGGCTACCACCCACAGCGAGGGCAGCAGCCGGCGCAGCCGCCGGCCGACCGCAGTGGGGCCGAACCGGTGCAGCGAGGCCGCCATCAGCGACCCGGCCAGGGCGAACATCACCGACATCGCCGGAAACAGCAGCGTCAATGACGCCCAACCGGTGACGTGGTAGACGACGACTCGCACGATGGCCAGAAAGCGCAGCAGGTCAAGGTATCGGTTTCGCATCAGCCTGCATCTATATCCGGGGGCATAGGCACGTTCCTCTACCCTCCGGGTCGGGGTGGGAAAACCCCAGAGACCCGGCGGGATAGTGAAACTTCCCATATGCCTGACCGGTACCGATCAGAGCGATGCAGCGACAGAAGTCCGGATTGACAGCCGGAGGCCCGCCCGGTCCACAGCGGAGAGACCGGGCTGCGGCCTACCGGCCGGCCCCGCCTAGAAGCCGAGCTTGCGCAGCTGCTTGGGGTCGCGTTGCCAGTCCTTGGCCACCCGCACATGCAGATCGAGGTAGACCCGGGTACCCAGCAACTCCTCGATCTGTCGCCGGGCCGCCGTGCCCACCGCCTTCAGCCGGCTGCCACGGTGCCCGATCACGATCGCCTTCTGGCTGGACCGCTCGACATACAGATCGGCGTAGATCTTCGTCAGCCGCCCCTCAGGGATCATCTCCTCGACCACCACGGCGATGGAGTGCGGCAACTCGTCCCGGACCCCCTCCAGGGCGGCCTCCCGGATCAGCTCCCCGACCAGCACCTGCTCCGGTTCCTCGGTGAGCATGTCATCGGGATACAGCTGCGGAGACTCGGGCAGATACCGCGTCATCACCTCGACCAGGGTGTCCACCTGGTGCCCCGCGACGGCGCTGACCGGCACCACCTCGGCGAACTCGCCCAGCTCGCTGACGGCCAGCAACTGCTCGGCCAGGCGCTTCTTGTCGACCAGGTCGGTCTTGGTGACCACGGCCAGCACGGTCGCCTTCAACTCGGCCAGTTCCCCGGTGATGAACCGGTCGCCCCGGCCGATCGGCTCGTCCGCCGGAATGCACAGGCCGATCACGTCGACCTCGCTCCAGGTCTGCCGCACCAGGTCGTTGAGCCGCTCGCCGAGCAGGGTACGCGGCCGGTGCAGGCCCGGGGTGTCCACAAGCACCAGCTGGGAGTCCGGCCGGTGCAGCACCGCCCGGATGATGTGCCGGGTGGTCTGCGGCTTGTTCGAGGTGATGGCGATCTTCTGCCCGACCATCGCGTTGGTCAGGGTCGACTTGCCCGCGTTGGGGCGACCGACGAAACAGGCGAAGCCCGCCCGGTAGGCCGGTCTGGTGGAATCGGCGCTCACTCGGTCACCGTGCCGAGCACCGTGCCGTCCGGGGCGGCCACGTGCACCGGCGCGTCGGCGGCCAGGTCACGCACGGCCGCGTACCCGGCACCGTCGAGAGTGGATGCCTCGGTGACCACCACGGCCGCCTCCAACCGGGTGGCACCGGCCGCAGCCGCCGAGGCGACCGCCAACTGGAGGGCGGTGATCGTCAACGAGGGCAACGACACGCTGGCCGCCGCGTACGTCCGACCGTCCTGGTCGCGTACCGCGGCACCTTCGACCGCCCCCACCCGGCCTCGCGCTCCCCGGGCCAGGATGACCAGCTTGCCGTCCTCGGCGCTGAGTTCGGAGCCGGCGGGTACGGCAGCCGGTACGGCGGGTGACTCAGGCATCTGCGGGTTGCCTCTCCTCTGATCGGTCCGTGTCGTCCCGGGAGGAGGTCGGTCCATCCGGGTTGTCTTGGGTGTCCGTGGGATCGACCCGACGCACCAGCACGGTGTCGATCCGGTTACGTCGGCCGGTGGTGCCCTCGGCCAGCAGCCGCAGCCCGGCCACCTCGACCTGCGCCCCGGGGATCGGTACCCGGCCGAGGCACTGGGCCAGCAGACCCCCGACGGTCTCCACCTCGTCGTGCGGCAGTTCGGTGTCGAACAGCTCGCCGAGATCCTCCACCGGCAGCCGGGCGGTGACCCGTACCGCGCCGTCGGGCAACTGCTCGATCGGCGGACGCTCGACGTCGTACTCGTCGGTGATCTCCCCGACGATCTCCTCCAGGATGTCCTCGATGGTGACCAGTCCACCGGTGCCGCCGTACTCGTCCACCACGATCACCAGGTGGTTGCGGGCGGCCTGCATCTCCGACAGCAGATCGTCGACCGGCTTGGAGTCCGGCACGAAGGTGGCCGGTCGCATCAGCTCCGCCACCGGCAGTCGGCGGTCCTCCGCCGCACCACCCTGGGTATGCCGGATGAGGTCCTTGAGGTAGAGCACACCGAGCACGTCATCGACGCTCTCCCCGATCACCGGGATGCGGGAGAAGCCCGAACGCAGGAACAATGCCAGCGCCTGCCCGAGAGTCTTGGTCGACTCGATCCACACCATCTCCGTACGCGGCACCATGACCTCACGGGCGATGGTGTCACCGAGCGCGAAGACCGAGTGGATCATCTGTCGTTCGCCGTGTTCGACGACTCCCCGCTGCTCGGCCAGGTCGACCAGCTCACGCAGCTCCACCTGGGTGGCGAAGGGTCCTTCCGGGAAGCCACGGCCCGGAGTGACCGCGTTACCGATCAGGATCAGCAGCGAGGCCAGCGGGTTGAGTGCCCGGCCCAGCCAGCGGACCAGCGGCGCGGCGAACCGGCCCACCGGGTACGCGTGCTGCCGCCCGATGGTACGCGGACCCACCCCGACCGCGACGAAGCTGACCACGGTCATCGCCCCGGCGGTGACCAGCGCCGCCCGCCAGCCCGCACCGAAGGTGTCCACCGCGACCAGAGCCACCAGGGTGGTCGCGGTCAACTCGGCGAGCAGCCGCAGCAACAGCAGCAGGTTGAGATGGCGGACCACATCACCGGCGACCAGTTGGAGGGTGTGCGCGCCCCGCGCACCCTCCCGGACCAGCTCGGCGGCTCGGGCCGGCGAGACCGCCGCCAGAGCGGCCTCGGTCATCGCGATGAGACCACCGAGCACCACCAGCCCGGCGGCGATGGCGAGTAGTTGCAGGTCGGGTAGGCCGGTGGCGGACGCGGCCAGCGAAGTGTCCATCACCGGGTGCGGGTCGACCGCCAGCTCGACAGCAACCGGGCCTGGAGCCCGAACATCTCCCGCTCCTCCTCCGGCTCCGCGTGGTCGTAGCCGAGCAGGTGCAGGACGCCGTGCACGGTGAGCAGATGCAGCTCGTCGGCGGCGCTGTGGCCCGCGGTAGCCGCCTGCTTGGTCGCCACCTCCGGGCAGAGCACGATGTCACCGAGCAGGGCCGGCTCACCACCGGCGGCGGCGCTCTCCCCCGGCCCGTGGTCGATGCTGCCCTCGTCCATGGGGAAGGCGAGCACGTCGGTCGGGCCGTCGCCGCCCATCCAGCGGTGATTCAGCTCGGTCATGTAGTCGACGTCGACCAGCAGCACGGACAGCTCGGCGAGGGGGTTGACCCCCATCTCGTCGAGGGCGTGGCGGGCGACGGCCAGCACTGAGTCGGTGTCGACGGGGACACCGGACTCGTTGGCGATCTCGATGGACAACTGTCTTCCCTCGTTCTAGCGGCGCCGGCTGGCGCGGTTGCCCTGGGCATTGTGCCCCTGCACCGCGTGCACGCCCTGGGCCTGCTGATTCTCCCGCTCGGCGTCCCAGCGGGCGTACGCGTCGACGATTTCACCCACCAGCCGGTGGCGTACCACATCGGCGCTGGACAGCTGCGCGAAGTGCACGTCGTCCACCCCGGTCAGGATCTCCCGGACCACCCGCAGACCGCTGGTCGTCCCACCGGGCAGGTCGACCTGGGTGACGTCACCGGTGACCACGATCTTGGAACCGAAGCCGAGCCGGGTGAGGAACATCTTCATCTGCTCGGGGGTGGTGTTCTGCGCCTCGTCGAGAATGATGAACGCGTCGTTCAGGGTGTTGTGCGTGACCAGGAAGTGGTCGGTGACATAGAGCGAGTCCTCCGCCGCCACCTGGATGCACATCGTCTCCTGCACCCCGGCCGGGACGATCGAGTCGATGAACCGCATCGGCCGCCCGCCACCGTGCTCGGAGTACCGCTGGCGCTTGCGGGCCAGCCGGAACGGCGGAATCTCCTCGGGTAGGCGGATCTCCACGACGTACGCGTCAGACCGGTAGTGGACCGGGCGGCCCTTCACCCGACCGGGCGTACGGCCCTCGGCCGCGCGACCGCGCCAGGTCGCGACCCCACCCAGCGACTGGACCAGGTAGATGACGTCGTCGCGCAGTCGAGCCGAGGTCGTCGTGTACTGCACCCGGCAGGTGCGTCCGGCCTGCACGACCGGCCCGCCGTCGCTGTCCAGCAACCCCTGCAGGACGGCCAACCGGACATCGAGGCTGTTGCGCTGGTAGACCTCGGGCACGAACTTGGTGCCCGACCTGGTCCCGGCCAGGCCCAGCTCACGGAGCGCGACCGTCACCGGGTTCGCGACGATCACCCCGCCCCGGTGCCCGTCGACGTGCCGCAGCACGTAGTCGTACTCGCTCTTGCGGACGAGTTCGATGCCGGCGAGCGCCGCTTCGAGAGCGTGGGCGAGTTCCGGATCCGCGGTGCTGAATCCGGGCGTCGTTCGCGACGAGATGGCACCGTCGCCGAGCAGCAGACCGAGCGCGTACGGGTCGAGCGGGACGTCCTGCGGCTCCATCTGCACGGGCGCCACGACCGGCAGCTCGTACCGGCGGGTGTGGCCCCGCCACTCCTGGCCGATCATTTCCTGCGTCTCGAGCGTGCGCCGACGTCCGCGTTGCTTGTCCTCTGCGGTAGCGACGGTCCAGAGGTGTTCGCCGCAGCACAGGGTGGAGGCCCCGTCTCCGGTGGTGACCCGGTAGACCTGCTTGGGCCCCTGCGGGTAGATGCCGATCACCGGGGTCGGCCTGCCGTTCGAGCCGATGACCAGGTCACCGACCTGAAGCGAACCGAACCGCTTGAACCCCTCCGGCGTGAGAACCCGCGCATCGTACGGCTGGGCCCGGCCCCTCATGTACGCCAGTGGGGCGACCTCGATGGTGCCCGCCGCCATCAGCTTCGGGATGGTCTCCGGGTCGAGCATGTCGTGCAGGGCGTCGTAGAGGGGGCGCAGGTACGGGTCGATCTTCTCGTTGAGGGTTCCGGGCAGGAAGCCCAGCCGCTCCCCCGCCTCGACGGCGGGCCGGGTCAGGATGATCCGGTTGATCTGCTTGGTCTGCAACGCCTGGACCGCCTTGGCCATGGCCAGGTAGGTCTTGCCGGTGCCGGCCGGGCCGATGCCGAAGACGATGGTGTGCGCGTCGATCGCGTCGACGTAGCGCTTCTGCCCGAGGGTCTTGGGCCGGATGGTGCGCCCACGCCGGGACAGGATGTTGAGGGTGAGCACCTCGGCGGGCCGTTCCGTGCCACCCTGCTCCAGCATGCCGACGGTACGCCGGACAGCATCAGTGGTCAGGGTCTCGCCTTTCTCGATGAGCTCGAGCAGTTCGCTGAAGATCCGCTCGGCGAGGGCGTTGTCGGCGGGCGCGCCGGTGAGGGTGATCTCGTTTCCCCGCACGTGCACGTCGCTGTTCACCGAGCGCTCGACCAGTCGAAGGATCTCGTCACCCGCGCCGAGCAGGTTCACCATGATCTTCGAGTCGGGGACGGTGATCCTGGTCTGCACCCGGGGTGGGCCGGGAGGTGGGGTGCCGGTCATAGGTCGGGCCGCGGGGCCCTACGCCACCTGCTCTCGATCTCGGTGCCGGGCCTGGCGCCACGGCGTGCTGACGTTACCTCCATCGTATCGGGTCGCCAGCTCGGACACGCTGCCCATTTCCGGTGGCACCACAGGCGCACAGAAGCGGAGGAAGCGGACATCAACGATCGATTCCGGCACGAAAGTCGTACCGGTCGAAGGTCTCCTGGTGCCGGGTGAACCGGTAGGTGGCCCAGTGCAGCCGGACCACCACACCGTCGTCGTCGCGGGTCAGCCGGAGCAGTTCGCCGACCTCCCGCCCGGCGACCGTACGGAACACGTCCGGCCGGTCCGGTAGCGGCGCGAAGACCGCAGGCGGCTTGCCCGGCGGGTCGTCCGCACCCCGGGCCTGAAGGGTCGCCTCCCGCCAACTGAACACGTACTCGAAGCCCTCACCCCACCAACGGCCGAGCAGCCCTCGCAGATGTGCGGGGGCCGGGTCGCCGGGGTGCCACGGGGTGATGTCGGCCGGATCGTGCTCGGCGGCGGCGGCGAGCAGCCGGTGCGGCAGGTCCAGCAGTTCCGCCGCGGTGCCCGAGGAGCCCAGCACGGCGGCGCCGAAGGCCGCCGGGGTGCCCTCGCCGCCGCGTCGGCCGTACACCCCGGCGAGGAACCCGGGCATGGCGCCGTCGTGCCCGACGTGCACCACCCGGTCGCCCTGGGGCACCAGGATCAGTCCCAGGCCGAAGCCGGCGTTCCAGACGGCCTCGTCGGTGACCGTGACCGGCCAGCGCATCTCCTCGACGGTGGCCGGGGCCAGCACCCGCCCGGTCGGGTCCAGCGCGGCCGGATCGGCCAGGAAGGCCGCCCAGCGGGCCATGTCGGTGGCGGTGCTCCACAGCTGCGCGGCGGGTCCGACGGCACCGAAGTCGGTCGGGGGCTCCGGATGCGCCTCATCGGAGTAGGCGTCGACCAGGTAGCCGGTGGCCGCCCGGGGACCGGGCGCAACCGTGGTGTCGGTCAGCCCGAGGGGGGTCAGCACCCGCTCGGTCAGCACCTCGGCCCAGGTTCCCCCGCGTACCTGCCCGACCAGTCGACCGAGCAGCGCCATGCCGAGGTTGGAGTAGTGGAACCGGCGGCCGGGCGGCAGCACCCGCTCGGCCCGGGTCAACTCGGCGAGCAGCCGGTCGGCGTCCGGCACCCGCAGGGTGTCCCAGACGTCGCCGTACGGCTCGCGTTGCAGGCCCGCGGTGTGCGACAACAGTCGGCGTACGGTCGACTCGCCGTGTGCCGGCAGGTCGAGGTGCCGGCCCACCGGATCGTCGAGGTCGAGCAGACCGTCGTCACGGCACTGCATGACCAGTACGGCGGTGAAGGTCTTGGTCACCGACCCGATCCGGAACCGGGTCCGGTCGTCCAGGACGGTGTCGTTGCCCGTGCCGCCGACCGTGCACGTCCAGGGCGCCCGGTCGGCCCGGTGCACGGCGGCCGCGACCGCCGGTACCCGGGCCTGCGCCTGGACCCGCCGGACCATCCGTTCCAGGTGCCCGGCGGCGGTGGTGCGGTCGGCGGCTGAACTCACGCCACGTCCCGGGCCAGCATCGGACCGAGCGGCGCACCGCCCAGCAGGTGGGCGTGTACGTGGAACACCTCCTGGCCGCCGTAGCCGCCGGTGTTGAACATCAACCGGAAGCCGTCACCGAGCAGCCCCTCGTCCTCGGCCACGGCGGCGGCGGTGGCCAGCACCTCACCGGCCAGGGCGGGGTCACCTTGGCCGAGGGTGGCCACGTCGGCGTAGTGCTCCTTCGGGATGACCAGCACGTGCACCGGGGCCTTCGGGTCGATGTCGCGGAAGGCGAGGGTGGTGGGGGTCTCCCGGACCACCGTGGCCGGGATCTCCCCGGCGACGATCCGACAGAACAGACAGTCAGCAGTACTCACCCCGGCAGTGTAAGGAAAGGACCCTGCTTAACGCCTCGGGTAGAGCAAGGGCCCCTTGTTAACACCACCGAGCAGGTACGGCAGGATGTCGCCCATGGCGGGACGGGCAGTGCTGGTCACGGGTGGTTCACGGGGCATCGGGCGGGCGGTGGTGCAGGCCTTCGCCGCCTCCGGCGACCGGGTGGCCATCCACCACCGCGACTCGGCGCAGTTGGCCGAGCAGTTGCGGGCCGAGCTGCCGGGCTCAGGCCATGTGGTGGTCCGCGCCGACCTGGCCGACCCCGACGCGGTACGGGCGATGGTCGACGAGGCCGCCGACCACCTGGACGGGCTGGACGTACTGGTCAACAACGCCGGCGTGTTCGGGCCGGCCGACCCGCCGCATCCCGTCTTCGGCAGCAGCTACGAGCAGTGGCGGCAACGCTGGCGTGAGGTCTGCGACACCAACCTGTTCGGGGCGGCCAACGCCGCCTGGTGCGCCGCCCAGCACATGCGCGCGCGAGGTGGGCGGATCATCAACGTCTCCTCGCGCGGCGCCTTCCGCGGCGAGCCGACCAATCCGGCGTACGGCGCCAGCAAGGCCGGTCTCAACGCGATGGCCCAGTCGCTGGCGGTGGCCCTGGCGCCGTACGGCATCGCGGTGGCCTCGGTGGCGCCCGGCTTCGTCGAGACGGACATGACCAACGAGCACCTGAAGGCTCCGCGGGGTGCGGCGATCCGGGCCCAGAGCCCCTTCGACCGGGTGGCCCGTCCCGAGGAGATCGCCGCGGCCGTGCACTGGCTGGCCAGCCCCGAGGCGGAGTGGGCCTCCGGCACCATCATCGACCTCAACGGCGCCTCCTACCTGCGCACCTGACCCCACACTCCCGGCTCTAGCCCCTCCCGCGCGCCAGGCAACGGACAGGTCTACCAGCGCAGGAGGCGGGTGGCCAGGACGGCCAGGGCGGCCACCCCGGCGGTGGAGGTACGTAGTACCGAGGGGCCCAGACGGACCGGGTGTGCGCCGGCCTCCTGGAAGGTCGCCAGCTCGGCCGGGGTGATGCCGCCCTCGGGGCCGACCACCAGCACGATCTCGCCCTGATCGGGCAACTCGACAGTGGTCAGCCGGTCGGTCGCCTCCTCGTGCAGGACGTATCCGGCGGCGGCGCCGGCGATCCGGCGGCTGACCGAGCCGGTGGACTCGTCCGGGGCGCCCGCCACCACCGGCAGCCACGCCCGGCGGGCCTGTTTCGCCGCCTCCCGGGCCGTGGCCACCCACTTGTCCCGGGCCCGTACCCCCCGGTCACCGCGCCACTGCGCCACCGAACGGCCGGCCGCCCAGGGGACGATCTCGTCCACTCCCGCCTCGGTCATCGCCTGTACGGCCAGTTCACCCCGGTCGCCCTTGGCGATGCCCTGCACCACCACCAGTCGGGGGTTCGCCGCATCGACGTACCCCCGACCGGTGATCTCGAGGTCGAGGGTGCCCCGGCCGACGGCGGTGACCACGGCGCTGGCCGTGCCGCCCCGACCGTCGCCGAGCAGCAGTTCCTCACCGACCCGCAGCCGTTGCACGGTGGCGGCGTGGTGCCCCTCGGGGCCGTCGAGCACCATCGAGTCGGCGACCGGCAGCGACTCGACCAGGAACAGTGGAGCGGACACGAGACGGGGCCGGTCAGGCGTGGCCGTTGAAGGCGTCGCGCATCCGGGAGAAGAAGCCGCCCTGCTTGGTCAGCTCGGCGACCTCCTCGCCGCGGGTCTTGGCGAAGTCGCGCAGCATCCGCTCCTGGTCGGCGTCGAGCTTGGTCGGGGTACGCACGTCGAGGTGGACGTACAGGTCACCACGACCGGTGCCACGCAGATGGGGTACGCCCCGGGCGCGCAGCCGCAGGGTGCTGCCCGGTTGGGTGCCCGCCTTGACGTCGACCGGCTCCTCACTGTCGAGGGTCTTGATGGTCAGCCGGGTGCCCAGCGCCGCGGCCGTCATCGGCACGGTGACCCGGCAGTGCAGATCGTCGCCCTTGCGGGAGAAGACGTCGTGGGGCCGCTCGTGGATCTCGACGTAGAGGTCACCGGCGGTACCACCGCCCGGACCGACCTCACCCTGCTGGGCCAGGCGGATCCGCATCCCGTCCTCCACCCCGGCCGGAATCTTCACCGTCAGCGACCGGCGGGTCCGGACCCGGCCGTCACCGGCACAGGTCGGGCAGGGGTGCGGAATGGTCGTGCCGTAGCCCTGACAGACCGTGCAGGGCCGGGCGGAGACCACCTGACCGAGGAAGGTGCGCTGCACCGACTGCACCTCACCCCGGCCACCGCACGCCTCGCAGGTGGCCAGATGGGTGCCGGCCGCGGTACCCGCACCGGAGCAGGTGCTGCACAGCACGGCGGTGTCCACCGTGATCGGTGCCTCCACCCCGAAGGCGGTCTCCTGGAGGTCCAGTTCCAGCCGCAGGATGGCGTCGGCACCGGGCCGGGTACGCGGTCGAGGTCCCCGGCCCGCGCCGGTCGCCCCGCCGAAGAAGGCGTCCATGATGTCCTGGAAGCCGACGAAGGGACCGGCGCCACCGGGCCCGCCCGGTCCACCGGCACCGCCGCCGCCCGGGGCCAACGGGTCGCCACCGAGGTCGACGATCTGCCGCTTCCGATCGTCCGAGAGGACCTCGTACGCGGCGTTGATGTCCTTGAACTTCTCCTGTGCCTCCGGGTCCGGATTGACATCCGGGTGGAATTGCCGCGCCAGCTTGCGGTAGGCGCGCTTGATCTCGTCATCGGAGGCTCCTCGGCTGACGCCGAGAATGCCGTAGTAGTCCCTGGCCACTGCGTTCCGTGTCCTCGTGTTCGTCTCGCATTACGCCGGTCGGCGGCAGCCCACCGTCGGCCCTGACTGATCAGTTCTGGGCCAGCAGCTCGCCCACGTAGCGTGCCACGGCCCTCACCGTGGCGATGGTCCCGGGGTAGTCCATCCGGGTCGGCCCCAGTACGCCCATTCCCCCGACAATGGTCTCCCCCGGTCCGTAGCCGGTGCTGACCACGGAGGCCGCCCGCAGGTTGTCGATCTTGTTCTCGTCCCCGATGCGCACCCGTAGTGTGCTCGGCTCAACCTCGCCGATGAGTTTGAGCAGGACGACCTCCTCCTCGAGGGCCTCCAGGATCGGCCGCAGTGAACCTTGGAAGTCCAGCAGGCCACCGCGGGCCAGGTTGGCGGTGCCGGCCAGCGCGATCCGCTCCTCGTGCCGCTCGACCAGTGTCTCCAGCAGCACGGTGGACAGGGTGGTCATGGCCAGCCGCAGGTGCGGTCCACATTCGTCGATGAGGGTCTGCACCAGGGGCGGGGTCTCCGACAGCTGGATGCCGACCAGCTTCTCGTTGGCCGTCCGGCGCAGGTCCAGCACGTCGTCGGCGGCGATCGGGGCGGGCAGTTCGACCAGCCGCTGCTCGACCCGCCCGGTGTCGGTGATCACGACCAGCATCAGTCGGGTGGTCGAGATGGGCACCAGTTCCAGGTGGCGTACCCGGGAGCGGGCCAGGCTGGGGTACTGCACCACGGCGACCTGCCGGGTCAGTTGAGCCAGCAGCCGCACGGTGCGGTGCACCACGTCGTCGAGGTCCACCGCCCCGGCCAGGAACCGCTCGATCGCCCGGCGTTCGGCCGGGCTGAGCGGCTTGACCCGGCTCAACCGGTCGACGAAGAGCCGGTAGCCGCGGTCGGTGGGCACCCGGCCGGCACTGGTGTGCGGCTGCCGGATGTAGCCCTCCTCCTCCAGCACGGCCATGTCGTTTCTGACGGTGGCCGGCGAGACGCCGAGCTGGTGCCGCTCGACCAACGCCTTGCTGCCGACCGGCTCCTGGGTGGCGACGTAGTCCTCGACAATCGCCCGCAGTACGGCGAGCTTGCGGTCGTCGAGACCCATCTCCCACCTCCTGTCGCAGGTCAGTGTCGAGCGTCACCGCCGCCGAAGGGCGCCCTGGCACTCGACTGTAGCGAGTGCCAGTCTACGTCGAGGCCCCCCGACCGCGCGATGATCAAGAAGTGGAGCTGTCCGAGGGCCGATCGGAGAGGTGACACGCACCGGTGTCGCTATGGTGCGCCATTGCCGCCTGCACCTACGGTGAGCTCCATGACCGAACCACCTCGTCCCCCAGATTACGGCGACGATCCCACCGCCCCGGTTTCCGGATCGTCTGGCCAGGGCGGCTACCCGCCGCCCGGCGGTTATCCCCCGCCCGGTGGCTACCCACCCCCGGGTGACCAGCCTCCCTCGGCCGACTATCCGCCCCCGGGTGGTTATCCGCCGCCCGGCGGCTACCCTCCGCCCGGTGTCGGTTACCCGACCGGGGGCTACGGCGCGCCGGGGGGCGGGTACGGCACCAACGAGGACAAGACCTGGACGCTCATCGCCCACTTCGGCGGGCCGCTCGGCGTGGTCGTCGGTGGTGGCCTGCTCGGCTGGGTGGCGCCGCTGATCGCGAACATGACCCGTGGACAGCAGTCCCCGACGGTGCGGGCACACGCCGTCGCGGCCCTCAACTTCCAGCTCACCTGGGCGGTCGTCGGGCTGCTGAGCTGGGTGCTCACCGCGATCACCTGCGGCATTCTGTTCTTCGTCCCGATGCTGGTCTGGGTCGTGCCGTTGATCTTCGGCATCATCGGCGGGGTCAAGGCCAACGAAGGCGTCCTCTACCGCTACCCGATGAGCTACTCCTTCGTGAAGGGCTGATCGGCAGCTAGGGCAGCAGGTCACGCACCACGGCGTCGGCGAGCAGCCGGCCGCGCAGGGTCAGCACCGCGCGGCCGGCGGCGTAGTCGGGCGCGGCCAGCAGGCCGTCGGTCACCGCCCGCGCCGCAGCCGCCCGACCGGGGCCGTCCAGGACCTCCAGGGGCAGTCCCTCGGCCAGCCGCAGCCGGAGCATGACCTCCTCCATCCGGGCCTCGTCGGGGGTCAGCACCTCCCGGGCCAGGCCGGGTGACCGACCGGCGGCCAGGCGTTGGGCGTACGCGGTGGGGTGTTTGACGTTCCACCAGCGCACCCCACCGACATGGCTGTGCGCCCCCGGTCCTAGGCCCCACCAGTCCCCGCCGGTCCAGTAGAGCAGGTTGTGCCGGCACCGGGCCGACGGCGTACGGGCCCAGTTGGACACCTCGTACCAGGAGAAGCCGGCCGCGTCGAGGGCGGCCTCGGCGGCCAGGTAGCGGTCCGCGGCGACGTCGTCGTCCGGGTACGGCAGCTCCCCCCGACGCATCCGCGCGGCCAGCCGGGTGCCGTCCTCGACGATCAGGGCGTACGCGCTGACATGGTCGACCCCCGCCGTCACGACCTGCTCCAGGGAGGCGGCGAAGTCCTCCGGGCGCTCCCCCGGCGTTCCGTAGATCAGATCCAGGTTGACGTGGTCGAACCCGGCCTCGCGGGCCTCCAGGGCGGCGGCCGTGGCCCGGCCGGCGCTGTGCCGGCGGTCGAGCACGGCGAGCACCCCCGGGGCGACCGACTGCATGCCCAGCGAGATCCGGGTGTAGCCGGCGGCCCGCAGCTCCTTCAGGGAGGCCGGGGTGACCGACTCCGGGTTGGCCTCGGTGGTCACCTCGGCGTCGGCGGCCAGCCCCCAGGTGCGGTCGATGGCGTCGAGGATGCGGGCCAGGTCGTCGGCGGGCAGCAGGGTGGGGGTCCCCCCGCCGACGAAGACGGTCTCCACTCGGCGGGGCGGGCGGTCGCCCAGCACCCGCGCGGCGAGCGCCAACTCGGCCAGCACGGTGTCGGCGTAGCTGTCCCGGCTCGCGCCGCCGCCCAACTCCTCCGCGGTGTAGGTGTTGAAGTCGCAGTAGCCGCAGCGACTGGCGCAGAAGGGCACGTGCACGTACACCCCGAAGCCGCCCTCATCGACTCTGTTCAGGGCGGAGGTGGGCAGCGACCCGTCGACCGGGACGGGTTCGCCTGCTGGAAGGACGCCGGGCATGGCCACTAGTGTGCCCTCCCATGACCTCTCCCGACGCGCTGGTGCGGGTCACCACGGCCCGCGGGGTGAGCACCCTCACCCTGGACAGCCCACACAACCGCAATGCGCTCTCCACCCCGTTGATGACCGAACTGCTGGCCGGGCTGCGCGCCGCGGTCGCCGACGACACCGTCCGGGTGATCGTGCTGGACCACACCGGCCCGGTCTTCTGTTCCGGGGCGGACCTGAAGGAGACGGCGGCGGCGTACGCCAGCGGAACCGTGCCCGCCGGCATGCTGGGTGAGGTTCTGGCGGCCGTCTGGGAGTGCCCCAAGCCCGTGCTGGCCCGGGTGGCCGGCCCGGCCCGGGCCGGAGGTCTGGGCCTGATCGCGGCGGCCGACCTGGCGGTCTGCGCCGCCGAGGCCACCTTCGCCTTCACCGAGGTACGCATCGGGGTGATCCCGGCGGTGATCTCGGCGACCGTGCTGCCTCGGCTGCATCCTCGGGCGGCGGCCGAGCTGTACCTGACCGGGGACACCTTCGACGGCCTGCGGGCGGCGCAGATCGGTCTGGTCACCGCTGCGGTGCCGGGGCAGGAGTTGGACGCCGCGGTGCAGCGCTACTGCGACTCCCTGGTACGCGGTGCCCCTTCGGCGTTGGCCGGGGCCAAGGAGCTGCTGCGCCGGCCGCCCGCCACCGACCTGGGCGAGGAGTTGGCGGCGTTGAGCACCCTGTCCACCCGGTACTTCCTGTCCGCCGACGGCATGGAGGGGGTCATGGCCTTCCGCGAGAAGCGCCCGGCGCGCTGGGTGGCCGAACTCGACAGGTGAGGATCGGCCGATAGCGGGGAACTTCCCTTCCGGCGCGGATGACGCGCTTCGGACGGAACTGGTCGGATGATCCAGATCGAGCGGCGCGGGACGTACGCTTCTGCGCGGACGTCGTACGGGAGGTGTGGGTGCGGACTCGGGTGCTCGTGGCGGGTTTCCTGGTCGTCGTGCTGGTCGCGGTGGTCGGCATCGTGCTCGGCATGCGGCAGGTGGGTCAGCGGCTGCGGTTGCCGCTGGCCAGCCGGGCGTGCACCGTGCAGGCCGACGGGAAGGTGACCCTGGACGCCCATCAGATGGCCAACGCGGCGACCATCGCGGCCATCGGCATCCAGCACGAGCTTCCGGACCGGGCGGTGGTGGTGGCGCTGGCCACCGCCTACCAGGAGTCCGGGTTGCGCAACCTGGCCGACGGGGACCGCGACTCGGTGGGTCTGTTCCAGCAGCGCCCCAGCCAGGGGTGGGGCACCCCGAAGCAGATCCAGGATCCCCGGTACGCGGCCGACCGGTTCTATGCCGCGCTGAAGAAGGTGCGCGGCTGGCAGGACATGCGGGTCACCGACGCGGCGCAGAAGGTGCAGCGTTCGGCCTTCCCGGAGGCCTACGAGAAGTGGGCCGACGAGTCGGAGGTGCTCACCCGCGCGCTGCTCGGCCACGCCACCGGCGCGGTGGTCTGCACCTTCGGGGGTGATCCGGCGATGCGGGGGGAGGCTGCCGCGACCGCCCTGACCAAGGGGCTGAGCCTGGACTGGGGGCTGACCGCCGCGGCGACCACGGCCAGCGGGCTCACGGTCGCCGCGGCCAACCAGCTCGAGGGCTGGCGGTACGCGCACTGGCTGGTCGCCCACGCCACCGACCACGGGGTGAAGCGGGTGCGGTTCGGCGACCTGGAGTGGACCAACCGGGGCGGCTCGTGGAGCCGGGTGGGTGACGGTTCACGCCAGTCCGCCGAGGTCGTCGCCGAGGTCTTCGGGGACGCCTGAGAGACTCCGATCTCCTTACCCGCAGTAACCGCAAAATCCGTCAATTCGCTACCAACCGTCTGCCGATTACACTCTGAGTAGCCAGAGGTAGTCACCCAGGTGCGTTGGGTGACCGTGGCTGTCAGGATCGATGCGGGTGGTCCCTGGGTCGGCGCGAAGGGGCGTTACGATCGGCCACCTGTGCCAGAAATGGTTTCACCTCATGGGGAGGGGTACGACGTGGCATTCGACTACGGCGACCGCACCGGCTATGAACCGATCAGTGACGTCGACCGCAAGGAGTTCCATGAGCAGGGCTTTCTCCTGCTGCGCAACGTCCTGACCGAGGACCACCGGGCCGCCCTCGAAGCCGCGGTCGACCGGGTGTACGCCGAGGAGCAGGCCAAGGGCAACACCACCAAGGACGGCACCCTGCACCTGCTGGGCTTCCTTGAGCGCGACGAACTCTTCGGCGACCTGCTCACCCACCCGATCGCCTTCCCCTACATGTGGGGCCTGGCCGGGTGGAACATCTACAGCCACCACAACCACCTCGACGTCACCCCGCCGGCCCTGGAGCCGGAGAAGCCGTACTGGGGGTGGCACCAGGACGGGTACCGGCAGAACTCCGACCCGGAGACGATGGACCCGAACCTGCCCCGGCCGATGTTCTCGCTGAAGGTCGCCTACGTGCTCTCCGACCTGTCGGAGACCGGTCGCGGCGCCACCAAGGTCATCCCGGGCAGCCACCTGTGGAACTCGCTGCCCCGCCCGGCGGACACCACGGTGCACAACCCGGACCCGGAGGGCACCGTCGAGATCACCGCCAACCCGGGTGACGCCTTCATCTTCGACCGTCGCCAGTGGCACTCGCGGTCGACGAACCTGTCGACCATCACCCGCAAGATGCTCTTCGTCGGCTACACCTACCGGTGGATCCGTCCCCTCGACGAACTGCACATCGACAAGGATGGCGAGTGGTGGGCCAACCGCACCCCGGTGCAGCGTCAGCTCTGCGGTGAGGGCACCCATACCGCGAACTACTGGGGCATCAACTGGGACGGCTACATCGACGACGAGATTCCGCTGCGCAAGGAACTCAAGGAGCGGGGTCTGCTCAACCGCAACATCCCCTGGCTCCGCTAAGCGGTAAGTAAGGGCACCTCATTAACGCCTCGCGTACTTAAAGGGGTGCCCTTCTTGACACCCCTGTCGCACAGTGGGTGTACGGCGAACGAAAAGGCACCCGACCGTTCCGGTCGGGTGCCTTTTCCGTGATCAGTTTTACCGGTGGGTGACCCCCCGGCGGCTGCGGCCGACCCCGGCGACCAGCGCGACCGCGATGGCGGCCAGCAGCACCTGGAGCATCAGCTCCCGCCAGTCGATACCGGCGGTCTCGGCGAAGCCGGAGGCACGGGCGATCACAGTACCGAGCAGGGCGGCACCGACACCGATGAGCATGTGCAGCCAGATCGGCATGTTCTGACGGCCCGGCACCACCAGGCGGCCCAGGGCGCCGATGATCAGACCGACGATCAGCGCGGTGATGATGCCCCAGACAGTGAACTCCATGGTCGCTCTCCTTCACAAAAGGCCGATCCACGTTCGTGGTTTTTTCTGTCGTGACCGCCTAATGCCCGACCCTCGAAGTTCTCAAACCGGCCCACCTCACTCAGGCCGCGCGTCGTGGCCAACACGCCGTTTCGGCGCAATGGGGGTCACCCGACACCTCGACGACCGCCATTGCGCCGAAACGGCGAACACCCAGACCGGCCCGTACGACGAAGGCACCGCCGGTCGGATCGACCAGCGGTGCCTTCGGGGATCTTCCCAGCGCGGCTACTTCTTGCCGGCGGCCTTGCCGTCGCCGGAGTCGGAGGACAGGGCGGCGATGAAGGCCTCCTGGGGGACCTCCACCCGGCCCACCATCTTCATCCGCTTCTTGCCTTCCTTCTGCTTCTCCAGCAGCTTGCGCTTACGGCTGATGTCACCGCCGTAGCACTTGGCCAGCACGTCCTTGCGGATCGCCCGGATGGTCTCCCGGGCGATGACCCGGCTGCCGATGGCGGCCTGGATCGGCACCTCGAACTGCTGGCGCGGGATCAGGTTGCGCAGCTTGGCCGCGATGGTGGTGCCGTAGGCGTACGCCTTGTCCTTGTGCACGATGGCACTGAAGGCGTCCACCGGCTCGCCGTGCAGCAGGATGTCGACCTTGACCAGGTCGGACGCCTGCTCGTCGGTGGGCTCGTAGTCCAGCGAGGCGTAGCCCTTGGTGCGGCTCTTGAGCTGGTCGAAGAAGTCGAAGATGATCTCGGCCAACGGCAGCGTGTAGCGCAGTTCCACCCGGTCGGCGGAGAGGTACTCCATGCCGAGCAGGCTGCCTCGACGGCTCTGGCACAGCTCCATCACCGCACCGACGTAGTCGTTCGGGGTCAGCACGCTGGCCCGCACCGTCGGCTCGTACACCTCGGCGATCTTGCCGGTCGGGTACTCGCTCGGGTTGGTGACCACGACCTCCTGGCCGTCCTCGGAGATCGCCCGGTAGACCACGTTCGGTGCGGTGGAGATCAGATCCAGGTTGAACTCCCGCTCCAGCCGCTCCCCGATGATCTCCAGGTGCAGCAGGCCGAGGAAGCCGCAGCGGAACCCGAAGCCGAGCGCGCCGGAGGTCTCCGGCTCGTAGGTCAGCGCGGCGTCGTTGAGCTTGAGCTTGTCCAGCGCGTCGCGCAGGGCCGGGTAGTCCGAGCCGTCGATCGGATACAGACCCGAGTAGACCATCGGCTTAGGGTCCTTGTAGCCGCCGAGCGGCTCGGCCGCCGGGCGCCCGTTGATGGTGACCGTGTCACCGACCCGGGACTGCCGGACGTCCTTCACCCCGGTGATCAGGTAACCGACCTCGCCGACACCCAGGGCGTCGGACTTCACCATCTCCGGCGAGATGACGCCGATCTCCAGCAGTTCGTGGACCGCGCCGGTGGACATCATCTTGATCCGGTCCCGGGCGCTGATCCGCCCGTCGATCACCCGGACGTAGGTGACCACACCCCGGTAGACGTCGTACACCGAGTCGAAGATCATCGCCCGGGCCGGGGCGTCGGCGTCACCGACCGGCGGGACGAACTGCCGGACGATCTCGTCGAGCAGGTAGGGCACCCCCTCGCCGGTCTTGCCGGAGACCTTGATGCAGTCCGCCGGGTCACCGCCGATCAGGTGGGCGAGTTCCTCGGCGTACTTCTCCGGCTGGGCGGCCGGTAGGTCGATCTTGTTGAGCACCGGGATGATGCGCAGGTCGTTCTCAAGGGCCAGATACAGGTTGGCCAGGGTCTGGGCCTCGATGCCCTGGGCGGCGTCGACCAGCAGGATCGCACCTTCGCAGGCGGCCAGGGAGCGGGACACCTCGTAGGTGAAGTCCACGTGCCCCGGGGTGTCGATCATGTTGAGTACGGCCTGTTCGCCGGCCCGCTCACCATCGCGGATGGTCCACGGCATCCGTACGGCCTGGCTCTTGATGGTGATGCCGCGCTCGCGCTCGATGTCCATCCGGTCGAGGTACTGCGCACGCATCTGCCGAGGGTCGACCACACCGGTGAGCTGCAACATCCGGTCGGCCAGGGTCGACTTCCCATGGTCGATGTGGGCGATGATGCAGAAGTTCCTGATCCGCGCCGGGTCGGTGGCACCAGGAGCGTTCGCGCCGGTATCGAGCGTCGGTGGCACAGCGGTCCGTTCTGGTCGGCTGACGTGAGCAGGCCGGCTCGTGCCGGCCCCCTCTATGCTCCCACGTCCCCGCCGAGCGTCGGCCAGGCGTCCGTCACTCCTGCGGTGGCTCGACGAAGAGGGCCGCCAGCCTGGGCAGCCGACGCCGGGCCTCGTCGGCGTCGTCGAAGTCCCAGAAGTCGTTCAGGTCCGACACCGGCGGCGGCTGCCGGTCCGTCGGCAGATCGGTGGCGGTCGCCTTGCGGTACGCATCCCACGGCACCGCCAGCATGTCCTCGCACTCGAACTCCTCGCCGCTGAGGGCGGCCGATCGCACCCGGGGCAACTCGGCCAGGGAGTCCGGGTCGGCCACCACGCGGGCGAAGACCTCCCTGCCCTGGGTCATCAGCCAGCCCCGGAAGTACTCGAACCCGTCGTCGGAGGCACCCCCGTTGATCAGGTACGCGGCACCCCACAGATCCACCCGGTAGGAGGCGCTCAGCACCCGCCGCTGGTGGTGGGCGTACCCGACGATCTCCTCGGGGTCGCGGGCGGCGAGCAGCGCAACGGCCCGAGCGGCGATGGCGCCGGGCTCTCCCCCACCGGACCGAGCGCTGTCGATCAACTGCCAGAAGTCGTCGGTCCTCATGGCCTGGCAGTCTGACAGACCTCCCGACGGTCACCGCACGTTGCGGGGCGGTCGGGCACCCCATGTCGCCGCCACCGGGCAGCATGGTCGGGTGAGCAACCCGTCCGTGCCGCCCGTGCCGTACCACGCCACCGCCCAGCGGCCCGGCTGGACGGCCCTGCCGGCGGCGGTCCGGGCCGCCGTCTCGGCCCGCCTCGGCGCCCCGGTGGTCGAGGTCCGGGTCGCCACCGCCGGCTTCACCCGAGGTTTCGCCGCGGTGCTGCGCACCGCCGAGGGTGACAGCGCCTTCGTGAAGGCCGCGGCCCGCGCCGAGCAGCCTCACCTGGTCGACTGGTACGCCCGGGAGGCCGCCATCCTCGCCCGGCTACCCGTCGGCCTGCCCGTGCCGGGACTGCGCTGGACCCTGTGGGAGGCCGGCTGGTATGCGCTCTGCCTGGACCCGGTCGAGGGGCACACCCCCCGGCTGCCGTGGGACCCGGCGGAGTTGGACGCCACCCTGGCCGGCTACGTCGACATCGCCGCCGCCCTCGCCGACCCCCCGACCGAACTCGCCGGTCTCGGGCTGCCCCGCCTCGCCGACCTGGCGCGGGAGGACATCCTCTGGTGGGACGAGGTGGCCGCCGGCCGGGAACCGGCGCCGCCGCTACCGGCATCGGCGGTCGGCCGGCTGACCGAGTTGGTCGCGCTGGAGTCGAAACTTCCCCGGTACGCCGCCGAGGCGACCGGCCTGACCCACGGTGACCTGCGGGTGGACAACGTCCTGATCGGCGCCGACCGAACGGCCTGGTTCTGCGACTGGACCTGGCTGTGTCACGGACCGGCCTGGTTCGACCTGGTCGGCCTGCTGATCACCGGGTACGCCAGCGGACTGGAGGTGGATGCCCGGTTCGCCACCCACCCGGCCGCCGCCGACGCGCCAACCGACGCGCTGGACGTGACCCTGGCCGCCCTGGCCGGCTACCACCTGACCGCTGCCGCCGCTCCCCCACCGACCGCCTCGGCCCAACTACCCGCCCACCAACGATGGACCGGCGAGCAGGCCCTGGCCTGGTTGGCCCGCCGCCAGGGGTGGAACTGACCCGGGGCGGCCTCCGGCCGAGGGCAACTGGGGCCGTGGCGGAGTACAGGTGAGGCCGGGGTGACGCCGGGTCTCACCGCGAGCCGGAATGGTGGTCCCGGGGCCGCGCCCCGGCGTGGGTCGGGTGCCGTTTTGGCCCGTCCGAACTGACCTGGTAACCTGGCTCTTCGCGCAGCGATGACGCATGCTCGTCGCGCGCACAAGCTGACCAACCCGAGCTATCAAGACGAGGCTGTCGCGTGGCGAACATCAAGTCCCAGATCAAGCGCAACCGGCAGAACGAGAAGCGCCGGCTGCGTAACAAGTCGGTCAAGTCGTCGCTGAAGACCGCCATCCGCAAGTTCCACGAGGCTGCGGAGGCCGGTGACGCCGAGAAGGCCACCGCGCTGATGCAGGACGCCTCCCGGAAGCTGGACAAGGCGGCCAGCAAGGGCGTCATCCACGCCAACCAGGCGGCGAACCGCAAGTCGGCGATCGCCAAGCGCGTGGCGTCGCTCTCCTCCTGAGCTGACTACCGCAGACCTGACGTAAGCCCCGGGGCCAGGTGCCCCCGGGGCTTACGCTCGTGCACCAGCGTTGACCACGGCCTCGGCGGCTTTTCGATCCGGCTCGGCTCGACGGCTGCTTACGGTCTCGGCTCGGCCGCTGCTTACGGTCTCGGCTTGTCGGTGCCGGCGGTACGGTCGGTCGGCTCGACACTGTCCGCAGGCCCCACCCGGAGCACCACCCCGGGCACGCTGTGCGGCAGCCAGTCGACCTGGGCCCGCCCGACGACCGGTTCCATCTGCCGTCGGAACCGGTCGCGTTCCTGATCGGGTACGGCTGCCGCCGAGCGGATCACCGCCGCGGCCACCAGGTCGTTGAGCTTGACCATGACGGCCACCGCCGCGGGAAGCACCACGACCGCCCACCAGGTGACCAACTCGGCCAGGACCAGCAGGGTCGCCAGGGCGATCGCCCCTTCGAAGAAGACGAAGCAGAGCACCCCACCCGGGTTGACGACCCGCAGCCCGAGGGCCCGGGCGTAGAGCGGCCGGTAACGCTGCTGGTCAGCCGAGATCGTGGCCCAGGAACCACGCAGGGCTCCGCTCATCTGGCGCCGCCCCGCGCGGCGGCCACCGAGAAGACGGCCCGCTCCAGCGCGTACGCCCGATCGTCCGACCCGCCCTTGACCGCCGCGTTGCACTCGGCCGCCGCCTGCATCGCCTGGACCAGCCCTTCGGGCGTCCAGCCGCGCGCCTGCCGCTGGGCCCGTTCGACCTTCCACGGCGGCATGCCCAGGCTGCTCGCCAACTGGTAAGGGCTGCCCCGCCCGGCGGAGGCGACCCGGGCGACCGTACGGATGCCGTCGGCGATAGCGTCGGCGATCGGCACCGGGTCCACCCCGACGTGCAGGGCCCAGCGCAGGGCCTCCAGCGCCCCCGGCACGTCACCGACCATGGTGGCGTCGGCCACGGTGAAGCCGCTCACCTCCACCCGGCCCCGGTAGTAGCGGGCCACGGTATCGGCGCTGATCCGGCCGTCGGTGTCGGCGATCAGCTGCGCACAGGCCGCGGCCAACTCCCGCAGATCGTTACCGACCGCGGCGATCAACGCCTCGGCAGCGTCGTCGGCGCACCGGCCGCCGGCCCGGCGGAACTCGTCCCGGACGAAGGCCACCCGATCCCGGTGCCCCTTGAGTTTGGTGGCGGGCATGATCTGGGCACCGGCCGCCTTCAGCCCGTCGGCGAAGGCCTTGCCCTTGGCCCCGCCGAGATGCTGCACGATCAGCTGCACATCCGGGTCGGGATTCTTCGCGTACGCGAGCAGGGCCGCGACCAAGTCCTTGCGGGCGTCCTGACCGGACCGCAGCACCAGCACCCGACGACCCCCGAACAGCGAGGGGCTGAGCATCTCGTCGATCTCGCCGACGGTGAGCTGCCCGGCCTGGTACTCGCGGACGTCCACCTCCGGATCGGCGGCCCGGGCGGTGGCGACCGTTTGGGCCACCGCACGCGTGGCGAGCAGCTCCTCGTCACCGAGGACGAGCACAATAGGAGCGGCACTGGCGGCGGTCACGCCGCCCATATTCGCACGCTGGCCAGCCCGGTCCAGTCGGGTCGACCGCACGGTGCGAGCAGACCCCGCACAAAGCGCAAATCCCGACATACCGCTAATTCTTCATCTATCGCCATAAGCTGGGGTCAATTTCCGCCTTTCTTCGAGATCGGCGGTGAGTCCGGTTCACGGTCTGGACCGACTCAGGTCGACCCCGCCGGGCACCACGGCCAGCCCGACCCCATCGCGCACCACGGCCACATCCCCGTCCAGGTCGGTACGCAACACCCGCGCCCCGCCCCGGGCCAGCCGGGCCAGCACCGCGTCGTTCGGATGCCCGTAGGTGTTGCCCGCCCCCACCGGCACCAGGGCTACCCTCGCGGCGATGGCGTCCAGAAAACCTGGATCCTGGTACGCGCTGCCGTGGTGGGCGACCTTCAGCACGTCGGCCCGCAGCCGGTGGGCCGGCAACTGCTCCCGCAGGGCCTGCTGCTCCTCCGTCTCGGCGTCACCGGTGAGCATGATCCGCACCCCGGCCACCGTGGCGAGCAGCATCAGGGAGTTGTTGTTCGGGTCCGACCGGGTCCCCCGCATCGGGTAGGGCGGTCCCACCACGACAAGGTCCACGGCACCGGCCTGATATCGCCACCCGGCCGCAACGGGCACCACCGGGATGCCGCGACCCCCGGCGGCATCGTGGATCTGCTGCCGTCCGGTTGCCGGCTCCGGCCACTGCGGAGTCGCCACCAGGTCCACCTGCCGCCCCCGGAAGACCCCCGCCACACCCCCGGTGTGGTCGACATGGAAATGGCTGACCACCAGCAGCGGAACCCGGCGCACATCGAGCCGGCGCAGGCAGGCGTCCGCCGCCTGCGGATCCGGGCCGGCGTCGACCACCACCGCCCGTCCGGGGGCCACCGGCAACACCACCGTGTCGCCCTGCCCCACGGCGCAGACCGCGATCACCCAGCCCTTCGGCGGCCAGCCCGGCGCGATCACCCGCACCGGCACGGCGCCGAGCACCACCGCGACCGTGCCCACCGCCACCAGGCGACGCACCACCGGCCGCCGGACGGCTACCAACAGGGCCACGGTCAGCCCGGCCAGCAGCAGGGCCCCGGTCACCCCACCCGGCCAGGGCAGGTTGCCCATCGGCAGCCGGGCGCCATACCGGGCGACCAGCACCAGCCACCACGCCGGCCAGTGCGCCAGCCACGCGGCCACCTCGGCACCGAAGGGCCAGATCGGCGACACCGTCGCGGACAGCACACCGAGCACGGTCGCCGGGGCGATGGCAGGCACCACGAGCAGGTTCGCCGGCACCGCGACCAGACTGATGGTGCCCGACAGCCCGGCGATCACCGGCGAACAGGCCAACTGCGCGGCAGCCGGCACCGCCAGCGCCTCGGCCGCCCCCGGTGGTACCCCCCGCCGCCGCAACCCGTCGCGCCACCGGGGCGCGAGCAGCAACAGACCACCGGTGGCCAGCACCGACAGCGCGAAGCCGGCGTCGCCGGCCAGATCGGGGTCGACAAGCACCAGCACCGCCACGGCGGCGGCCAGGGCCGGCACGGCCGCTCGGGGACGGCCGGCGGCCAACGCAGCGAGCCCGATCGCCCCCATGGTGGCCGCCCGGACCACACTCGGCGAGGGACGGACCAGGATGACGAAGCCCACCAGCGCCACCCCGCAGAGGACCGCCGCCAGACCCGGCCCGGCCCGCGCCCACCGGGCCAGCAGCAGCACCGCCCCCACGACGATCGCGACATTGGACCCGGACACCGCGTTGAGGTGGGTCATTCCGGTGGCCCGGAAGTCCTCCTCGACCTCCTCGGGCAGCCGGCTGGTGTCCCCCACCACCAGCCCGGGCAGCAGACCACCCGGCTCGTCCGGCAACGGCGCACACGCCTGTTGCAGGCCGGCCCGGAGCCGGCCGGCGGCCCGTTGCAGGGCCGAGGGTGCCCCTAGCCGGTCAGGTGGGCCCGAGGCCAGCAGCACGGCACCGGTCAGGTCACCGCCGCGCGGTTCGGTCAGCTTCCCCGCTGCGGTGAGGCGTTGACCGGGCAGCAGGTGCCGCCAGGCCGGGTCGTCGGCGAGGACCAGCACCCGAGCGGGTACGGTGACCCGCTGCTCCGCCGGGCCGGTGACGCTCACCATCTTGGCCCGTACCAGCAGGGTGGGCGGGCGTCCGACGATGCCACCGCGTACCGGCCGTGGGTCGTCCCGGACGACCAGTTCAGCGGTTACCTGGGCCCGGTCCTCGACGAGGGCGCGCAGCGGCTCGGCGTCGCGTACGGCCAGCCGGGCCGAGGTGGCGGCACCGCCGCAGACCACCCCGATCAGCACCGCCACCACGATCCAGCCGTAGCGCCGGGCTACCGTGCCGGGGCGACCGACGAACCCGAGCAGGTGCAGCGCCGCCAGCCCGGCCAGGCCAGCAGCGACGACGGCTGGCAGCAGGGCCCGCCGGGCGTCGAGGTGCAGCCCGGTCAGGGCGGTGAGCCAGGCGGCCACGGCCAGCCCAGCCAGCCGCAGGTCAGGCGGTTGCCCGCCGCTCGGGTCGATGATCGCCCCGAAGGGGCCGGCACCCCCGGGCAGCGACCCGGCCACCGGCGAGGGCGGCCCGGAGGAGGAGAGCCCGTCCGCCCTCACACCGTCACCAGGTCTTTGAGTTCCTCGTACCGCGCGTCGCCGATGCCGTTGACCTGGCGCAGGTCGCTGACGGACCGGAAGCCGCCGTGCTGGTCGCGGTGCTCGATGATGCGTCGGGCCAGCACCGGCCCCACCCCGGGCAGGGTCTCCAACTGGGCCTGGCTCGCGGTGTTCAGGTTGACCCGCGCGCCCGCGCCCGGATCGCTACCGGCTGCCGGGCCGGTACCCGCCGCCGGGGTGGGAGCCGCCACCCCGACCACGATCAACTCCCCGTCGGTGACCTTGCGGGCCGGGTTGAGCATGGCGACGTCCACCCCGGGCAACGCGCCACCGGCCGCCGCGACGGCGTCGGCGACCCGCGCACCGGCCGGCAGGCGCACCAGCCCCGGACGACGGACCTTGCCCGCCACCGCCACGACCACCTCGCCGGTCGCCCCCTCGACCGGGTCGCCCTCCGGGCTGTCCGAGGTGTCCGACGTGGGCGCAGCGGTCACGGCAGCGACCGGTTCGACCTGTGGTCGGGAGCGCCAGGTCCAGCCGGCCGCCCCGAGCACCACCAGAACCGCGACTACCGCCAGCGCCCGGACCCCTCGCCTACCCGGATCGAAGGCACCCGGCCCCGGCAGCCGGGACACCGGTGCGACTTCGGCCGCATCGTGCCCTGGCCCGGACTGCCCGGACGCATCGGTCGGCACCGAGTCGGCCGGCGACGCTGGATGAACCAGCGGCACCGACCCAGCCAGCGGCACAGCATCGGCCAGCAGCACCGGCCCGACCAGCGGCATCGGTCCGGCCAACGGCTCCGGGTCGGTCGGTTCGGGATCGACCCAGGCGGGCCTGGCCGACCGGACCTGTCTGGCCGTGACCGGTCCGGAGGCGGCCGGTCCGGACACGGTCGATGTGCGTGGCTGCTGGCCGGTGGGCACTGGAGGAACAGGCAGTGGCACCGTCGGCCACTCCAACGGGGTGGTCGCAACCGTGGCGGACGCCGGTACCGGATCGAGGCCGGATGTCCAGGGTCTGCCCGAGGCATCGAAGCGCGGGTCGGTCACCGATGCCCCCGGCACCGCTGTCGGTGGTAGGTCGGCACCGCGCTCGGGCGCACCGGGCATCAGTCGCCACAGGCGCGCCCGTACCGCCGTCTCCTCGTCGTTGGACACCGCGCGAGGTTAGGACGACCGGCCCGGGTCAGGTCGGCCCTGACCGTCCCCACTGTGGACAACCGACCTCCTGTGGACAACGCCCTGATCATGCCCACGATGTGCTATCGGCGGTGCCGCTGCCCCCAGGTCGAGGCGCTGTTGCGGCACCCGGTCGGGAGTGTGCGGTGAGCGCCTCGTGCAGAGTCCGGCGAGCAACTTCCCGGCAGAGCCCGCCGGACCGGGACCGCCCGACAGGGGACCGCTGGTGCAGGAGGGCGGAAGCTCAGGTGGCCGGTCGTCGGTGGATCACGACGCAGGCCAGACCGGTGCCGACATGGGCGGCGACGGCCGCACCGGCCTCGGTGAGGTACGTGTCGTGCAGCCGGTCGCCCAGCCGGACGGTCAGCGCCTCCAGTAGGAGCTCGGCGCGTTGCGGGGCGGCGAGGTGGTGCACGGCGAGATCCACCGCCGTGTCGTCGGCCGCCTCGACGGCCAGATCGACAAGCCGCGCCACCCCTCGGCTGGCGGTACGCACCTTGTCCTTGAGCACGATGCCGCCGTCGGAGACGTGCAGGATCGGCTTGACCGACAGGGCCGTACCGAGCAGTGCCTCAGCCGCGTTGATCCGGCCGCCCCGGCGCAGCAGTTCCAGGGTGTCGACATAGAAGAAGGTGCTGGTACGGCCGGCCGCCTCGATGGCCGCGGCGCGTACCCCCGCCAGGTCCGCGCCCTGGGCGGCGGCCCGGGAGGCGGCGAGAGTCGGGAAGCCGAGACCCATGCCGCAGGAGCGGCTGTCCACCACGGTCACCCGCCCGCCGAACTGCGCCGCCGCCAACTCGGCCGCCTCGACCGTGCCGGAGAGCCCGGCCGACAGGTGCACCGAGACGACCCCCTGCGCGCCGGCCTCCAGCAGGCTGCCGTAGGTCCGGGCGAACTGTTCGGGCGACGGCCGGGAGGTGCTCACCGAGACCCGCCGGGCGCTCAGGGCCCGGGTGGCGTCGGCGGGGAAGACCTCCACTCCCTCCAGCCCTTCGACACCGTTGAGCACCACGGTCAGCGGCACGACGGTCAACCGGTGCGCCGGCACCAGTTCGGGCGGAAGGTAGGTGGTGGAGTCGGTCACGACCGCGACGGGCATGTCCGGCACGGTAGCGGATCGGGCCGGTCGGCCGTCCAACCGGTTCAGGGCCGGGACGGCGGCGCCGGCTCGTCAGACCGGCTCGGCCGATCCCGGCGCGGCCGGGGTGGCCGGCACCCCGAGTGGGCCGACGTTGTACGCCCGCAGGCGCCAACCCCGGTCACCCTCCTGGCGCAGGTCGGTCCAGTGGCAGTTGCGCAGCGGACCGATGGTACGCAGCACCGTGTGGTCCCAGCCCAACAGCTGCCCACAGCCCTGCCGCGCCGCCCCGCCGTGGGTGGCGACGACTATCGTGCCCCCGGGCATCTCGTCGGCGATCTCATGCAGGGCGGCACCCATCCGCTTGCCCAACTCGTCCAGGGGTTCGACATCCGCGCCGGGAGCCGGGTCACCGGCCCGCCAACGGGCGTACTCCTCGGGGAACCGTTCGGCGACCTCGGTGAGCAGCAGCCCCTGCCACTGGCCGAAGTAGCGTTCCCGCAGTCGGGCGTCGGAGCGCACCGGCAGGCCGGTGAGCGCGGCCAGCGCGGCGGCGGTGTCCGCCGCCCGGCTCAGGTCGCTGGTGACGATGGCGTCCGGGTTCAGTGCGGCCAGCAGCGGGGCGGCCTCGCGTGCCTGCTCCCGGCCGAGGTCGTTGAGGGGTACCTCGGTCTGCCCCTGGACCTTGTTGGCGGCGTTCCAGTCGGTGTTGCCGTGCCGCCAGATGATCAGCCGGGTCACTCGCCCGATCCGGCGCCGGCCTCGGCACGAGCCAGGTCCCGGTCGACGAACGGGATGGTCGGGCAGTCCTTCCAGAGCCGGTCCAGGGCGTAGAACTCGCGCTCCTCGGTGTGCTGGACGTGCACCACGATGTCGACGTAGTCGAGCAGCACCCAGCGTCCACCGCGCTCGCCCTCGCGACGCACCGGCTTCGCCTTCTCCGGCAGGTCGAGCAGGGCTTCCTCGATGGCGTCGACGATGGCCAGCACCTGCCGCTCGTTCGACGCGGCGGCGAGCACGAACGCGTCGGTGATGGCGAGCTGGTCGCCCACGTCGATGATGACGATGTCCTGAGCCTTCTTGTCGGCTGCGGCCTGGGCGGCGGTGATCGCCAACTCATGAGCGCGCTCGGAAACTGTCACCGTTCTCCTTCGATCAACCGTGCGATACCCAAGCCTCTCACACGACCCGCCGGTGCGACCTGTCGGTTTCGCCCCGGAAACAGCATCATCCGCCCCATAAGGGGACTGATCACCCCTGATAGAGACGCCGTTTCGCGATGTACTGCACCACACCGTCCGGCACCAGATACCAGACCGGCTCACCGCGGGCCACCCGCGCCCGGCAGTCGGTGGACGATATCGCCATCGCCGGCACCTGCACCAGGCTGACCGTGTCGGCGGGCAGGTGTGCGTCGGACAACGCGAAACCCGGTCGGGTGACCCCGATGAAGTGCGCGAGTTCGAAGATCTCGTCCAGGTTCTTCCAGCTCAGGATGCGCTCCAGGGCGTCCGCGCCGGTGATGAAGAACAGTTGGGCCTTGGGGCCGTACAGGGCGTGCAGATCCCGCAGGGTGTCGACCGTGTAGGTGGGGCCCCCTCGGTCGATGTCCACCCGGCTGACCTGGAAGCGCGGGTTGGAGGCGGTGGCCACCACGGTCATCAGGTAACGATCCTCGGCCGGACTGACCGGGAGATCCTCCTTCTGCCACGGCTGACCGGTCGGCACGAAGACCACTTCGTCGAGCCCGAACCGGTCTGCGACCTCACTGGCCGCCACCAGGTGCCCGTGATGGATCGGGTCGAAGGTGCCGCCCATGATCCCGATCCGCCGGTTGTCTTGCGTCACCCCATGATCGTAGTCCGAATCCGGTCTCATCTTCGGCCCGGCCTGACGGACAGCATTCGACCCACCACGGAGGTCAGGCATTCGTGGCGGCCAGAGCCGTCCGCGCCACCAGGGCACGCCGCAGGTCGTCGTCGGCGTCGGTGACCACCCGGCGCAGCCCGGGGGTCAGGTCGTCGCGGGCCAGCAGCGCCACGGCCGCCTCCCGGGTGGTCTGCGCCACGGCGTACCGGGGGAAGGCCAGGTGGGCCACCTCCTCGGCCACCCAGGGGGTACGCAGCCGGGCGGCGGTCGGCATGTCGACGAAATAGCGCGGTACGTAGTCCGCGGTCAACTCCCCCTGCTCGGGCTGCCAGAAGCCGGCTGCGGTCGCCTCGACCAGCCGGTTGGACAGCTCCGTGTTCGCCATGATGATCTCCCAGGCGGCCCGCTTGGCGGCCGGATCGGCCACGGCAGCGCGGCACCGGGCGGCGCGTTCCGCACCGGCGGCACTCGGGTCGGCCGCCGCCTCCGCCTCGATCTCGGCCCCACCCGCCATCCCCAAGGTCACCAGCCGACCGAGGATCGCCCAACGCAACTCGGTGTCGACCGCCAGGCCCTGCGGCACCTCCCGACCATCGAGCCAGCCGGTCAGCAGGGCGGCGTCCACGGTCGCGGCGATCAGACCCCGGGCCGCCGCCAACTGCGCGGAACTCCCGGCGGGGGCACCATCGAGCATCTGGCGGCAGGTCTTGTCGATCACCGCCAGAGCGGTCTGCCGCATGGACGGATCGAGGTAGCGGTCTACGAGGGAACGACTCATGGCCAGCACGTCCTCGACGATGATCACCTCGGTCTCGGTGGGCAGCACCGCCCCGATCAGCTCCACCACCGCCATGACCGGCCGTTCGCCGTCGATTGCCGCGCCCAACGCCTCGCCCCACAGCAGGGCGCGGGGCAGGGGGTCTGCCAACCGGGGCAACAGCAGGGGCACCGCCGCGACGGAGGCGGAATCCAGACGGATCTTGGCGAAGGTCAGGTCACCGTCGTTGGGCAGCAGGACGGCCGACGCCGACTCACCGGTCAACCCGGCCAGCACGGTGCGACCACCGTCGGTCCTCGGATCCAGGTCGACCTCGATCCGCTCGGCGCCGCCGTCGACGGCATACCGGCCCACCCCGATGCGGTGCGGGCGCAGCACCGGATGGGTCGCCGGGGCGGTCTGCGTGACCGCCACCTCCCGGTAACGGCCCTCGGGGTCCAGATCCACCTCCACCCGCAGGGTGTTGACCTGGGCGGTACGCAGCCACACCTGGGCCCAACCGGCCAGGTCCCGCCCACTCGCCGACCCGAGACTGGCGAGCAGGTCGGTCAGGGTGGCGTTGCCGAACCGGTGCCGGGAGAAGTAGTCGTTCAGCCCGGCCAGGAAGGCCTCGTCGCCGAGCCAGGCCACCAGTTGCCGCAGCACACTGGCACCCTTGGCGTACGAGATGCCGTCGAAGTTGAGCAACGCCTCGGCGGCGTCGGGCACCTGCTCGGGAGCCACCGGGTGGGTGGAGGGGCGCTGGTCGGCGGCGTACCCGCCCGCCTTACGGCGCAACGCGAAGGTCGTCCAGGCCTGGTCGAACCGGGTCGCCTCGGCGGTGACCCGGGTGCCCAGATATTCCGCGAACGACTCGTTGAGCCACAGGTCCTCCCACCACCGCATGGTGACCAGGTCACCGAACCACATGTGGGCCATCTCGTGGGCGATGGTGGTGGCCCGCAGCTCGCGCTGGGTGTCCGTGACCGCCGACCGGAAGATGTAGTCGTCGCGGAAGGTGACCAGCCCCGGATTCTCCATGGCCCCGGCGTTGAACTCCGGCACGAAGGCCTGGTCGTACTTGCCGAAGGGGTACGGCTCGGCGAACAGCTGGTGGAAGCGGTCCAGGCACTGCCTGGTGACGGTGAAGATCTCCTCGGCGTCGGCGTCCAGGTGCTCGGCCAGAGAACGCCGGCAGTAGATGCCGAGGGGAACACCCTCGTGCTCGTCGCGGCGGTGGTGCCAGGGCCCGGCGATCAGAGTGAACAGGTAGGTGGCGATCGGCAGGGTTGGGGCGAACTCCCAGCGCCCCGGAGCCGTCCTGGCCGCCACCTCGGCGTTGGCCGCGACCGTCCAGTGCGACGGTGCGGTGACCGACAGGGTCACCGGGGCCTTCAGGTCCGGCTGGTCGAAGGCGGCGAAGATGCGCTGCACCTCGTCCAGGAAGGACATCGCGTAGAGGTAGGTCTCACCGTCGGCGGGGTCGACGAAACGGTGCATCCCCTCCCCGGTGTTGGTGTACGCCATCTCCGCCTCGACGGTCAGGATGTTCTCCTCGACCAACCCGGTCAGGGGCAGCCGGTTGTCCGCCAGCGCGGCCGGGTCCAGGTCGACGCCGTTGAGGTGTACCGCCAGCAGGGTGGCGGGCTTGACCTCGACGAAGGTCTCCGTGCCGGTGGCGGTGAACCGGATGGTGACCTGCGACCGGAACCGTTCGTCGCCGGTGGTCAGGTCGAGGTCCACGTGATACGACACGACGGCGATCGACGCGCCACGCGCGGTCGACTCTGCACGGCTCAGGCTCGGCATCCGCTTATCCTGCCGGATGGGGTCGCCAGCGGGCGTCCCCATTTACCCCCGACGCTGGAGGACTGGACCATGACAACGCACCCCAAGGGCGACTTCGACCTCTCCCGGGCGGTCTGGCAGCGGGCCGAAGGGGACACCTCCGAGGCCGCCGTGGAGGTCGCCTTCGTCGACGACCTGATCGGCATGCGCAACTCCGCCGAACCGGATGGTCCGGTGCTGGTGTTCACCCAGGCCGAGTGGGACGCCTTCGTCGCGGGCGCCCAGGACGGTGAGTTCGACCTCGACTGACCGGCCGTCGCCCCGGTCGGCGGGACCCGTTCCGCCGTGCCGGACCGGGGCGAACCCTCAGCCGACATCGCCGTCACCCCAGCCCAGGCCACCGGGCCCCGGGGCGTGATGGAACCCCGGATGACCGGCGACATCGACGCAGCGCTCACCATCGGGGCCGAGGGCCCCGCAGAACAGCCGCTCGGCCCGCCGCCAGTCGCCGGCCGGGGACACCGCGGCGGCACCGAGGGCCACCTCGGGCCGCAGAAGGCTGAGGGCCTCGGCGTATCCGACAGCCGTCTCCCGCGCGGCGGCCAGATCGCCAGCGGTGAAGCCGAGATGCGCGGTGTAGCAGCGATCCGGAACCAGCCGCCGGGCAGAGGTGATCAGCGGCGGGTCGCCACCCCCACGCAAGGCCCCGGTCATCCACCGCCGCCAGGGTGCCGGCCTGTTGTCCTGCATACGTCCCTCCCCCGCGAGCCCGCCGGCCCAGCTGCCGCGCCCCGCCCGCCGACTGCGCGGCCTTCGGGGCCGGACGGCGGGCGCGGTGCGCGCCGCCCGGATGGGCGGCGTCGCCGACGCTTGACGCAGTCAACCAGGAACGCCGCCTCCCGGGAGGGGCCAGCTGGCCCACACACCGCGCCCGCCGACCGGCCGACGCGGGTGTCAGGCCGGGTGCAACACCGTACGCAGACACCCCTCCTGCTTTTTCTCGAAGATCTCGTAACCCCGCGCACCCTGCTCCAGCGACATCGGATGGGTGGCCAGGTAGGCGGGGTCGATCTCCCCGGCGGCCAGCCGCTCCAGCAGCATCGGGATGTACCGCTGCGCGTGCATCTGCCCCATCCGCAGCACCAGGGCCTTGTTCATCGCCGCACCCAGCGGGAACTTGTCCACGAAGCCCGCGTAGACGCCGACGATGCTGACCGTGCCCCCCTTGCGCGCGGCCATGATGGCCTGCCGGACCGAGGTCGGCCGGTCGAACTGCGACCGGGTGGTCTGCTTGGCCCGGTCGTACGCGTACGCCGGGCCGACGTCGTGGGCCTCATGCCGACCGCCTCGATGCAGGCGTCCGGTCCCCGGCCGGCGGTCATCTCCCGCAGCGCCTCCAGCACGTCGGTCTCGGCGTAGTTGACCGTCTCCACCCCGAGCCGGTCGGCCGCGGTGGACAGCCGTTCCGGCAGCCGGTCCACCATGATGACCCGCTCGGCGCCGAGCAGTTGGGCGGCCCGGGCGGCCATCTGACCGACTCCCCCGGCACCCCACACCGCGACCACCTCACCGCCGGTCAGACCGCAGAAGTCCGCGGCCATCCAGCCGGTGGGCAGGGCGTCGGAGGCGAAGACCACAGAATCGTCCGGTACGCCCTCGGGCACCTTGAACGCACCGATGTCGCCGAAGGGCACCCGCACGTACTCGGCGTGACTGCCAGAGTAGCCACCGGCGGCGTGCGAGTAGCCGAGGATGCCGGCGGGTGAATGCCCCCACAGCTTCTCGCTGAACACCGGCTGGGGGTTGGAGTTGTCGCACAGCGAATACTGCTCGGTCCGGCAGTACCAACAGCCGCCGCAGGCCACCACGGAGCCGACCACCACCCGGTCCCCGACGGCGATCCGCCGTACGCCCGGTCCGGTCTCCACCACCTCGCCCATGAACTCGTGGCCGAGGATGTCCCCCTCCCGCATGGCCGACAGGAACCCGTTGATCAGATGCAGGTCGGAGCCGCAGACACTGCTCGCCCGTACCTTGACGATGATGTCCCCGTCCGCGCGTACCGTCGGCTCCGGCACGTCGCGTACCTTCAGCTTGCCGACCCCCTCCCAGCACAGCGCCCTCATGCCCGGCCTCCCGCCGACAGCCGCTCGCGCATGGTGTCGGTGGCCCGTTCCTGCCGGGCGCTGCGCCCCGAGGGGTCGCGCCGGGTCTGGATGATCTCGCCGCACTCGATGAGCGACTTCACCCGACGCAGGGTGTCGCGCAGCCGCAGATCCGGCTCGTTGCCGCCGGCCAGGCCGAGGGCCCGACGCACCGGGCCGCCGCGGTAGCGCAGCTCGGTCCGGATCTCGGTGCCCCGCCCCTGCGGGGCCGCCACCAGCTCCACGGTGCCCTGTTGGTCCGGGCCGTCGGTGACCCGCCAACTCAACCGGCCCGGACCGGTGACGGTGATCTCGGCCCGCCACTCGACGCCCGCGCCGGAGTCGTCGAAGGCCACACACCGCCAGTGCTCGTCGTCGATCCGCTCCAGGGTCGCCCACTCGGCCAGGGCCTGGTCCAGCTGCTCCCGGTCGGTCCAGAAGCCGATCACCGCCTCGACCGGCCGGTCGACCGTCACCCCGCGCCGCACCACGTACCAGCCGTCCTCCTTGACGGGCTGGTGCCGATGTCGCCGCCGCGCGACCGTCCGGCCGACGACAACCGCGGTCACGGTGGCGGCGCCGAGCAGCACCCACCTCGCGCCGTTGCTCCTCATCATGTCTCCTTCATCCGAGATGTTCGGGGTGGACCTCCCTCCCGAGCGCTACCCCGAGGGTGGTCGACGAAACGACATCGCGGACGTGTGGGCCCCGGGCCGCCTGATTGGTCGTTTCGCTGCGCGAGCACGGCCGGGCTATGACAATTGAGGACCAACGGGCCCGCGAGATCGCCATGCGCGTGCGCACCTCGCGCCCTCGGCCACGGGCGTATCCAGATCCACAGGGGTGACATCAATGGCGCATCAGGCAGACCGCGGTCGGCCGGACCGCACCCGCGTCCAACTCGCCGCCCTGGTCGTGGCCGCCCTGTTCCTGGTCCTCGGGGTGGCCGGCTTCATCCCCGGGATCACCACCGGGTACGGCGACATGACCTTCGCCGGGCACCACTCCGGGGCGAAGCTGCTCGGCGTGTTCCAGGTGTCCATCCTGCACAACCTGCTGCACCTGGGCTTCGGTCTGATCGGGCTGGTGGCGGCCCGCCGACTGGCCGGCGCACGGATCTTCCTCACCGCGGGCGGGGCGGTCTACCTGGCCCTGTGGCTGTACGGCTGGGCGACCGAGGACGACAGCGCGGCCAACTTCATTCCGGTCAACGGTGCCGACGACTTCCTGCACCTGGCGCTCGGCTTCGGCATGCTCGCCCTGGGCCTGCTGCTGTCCAACAACCGTGGTACCGGCGGGCGACTCGACAATCCCCTCGACCGCCCCTGATCCCGGCACGCACCGTATCGCCGAAACGGCGGGGTGCACAGCGGTGGGAAACCGCCGTTTCGGCGAAACGGAGTCGATCAGCGGCGCAGGCCGGCGGCTGGTGGGACTACTCGGCGTCGTCCGGCTCGGGCAGGGCCTCGGGCTCCGGCGAAGGCTCCACCTCGTCGGCGGGCCGCTGCCGGCGGGCCTTGCGGGCCGCCAGCCGCTCGGCCGCGCTGGCCCGGGTCGACTTCTCCTCCAGCCGCACGTCGCGGCCCCGACTCCCGGGTACGAACTCCGCGCCCGCGTAGAGGGTCGGCTGCCAGTCGAACTCCCGCTCCCCGATGCGCACCAGGTCACCCGGCTGGGCACCCGCCCTGGCCAACTGCTCCTCGACACCGAGCCGAGCCAGCCGGTCGGCGAGAAAGCCCACCGCCTCGTCGTTGTCGAAGTTCGTCTGACGCACCCACCGCTCGGGGCGCACCCCCCGCACGGTGTACGAGCCGTCCGGTTCCGCCTCGATGGTGAAGCCGGCGTCGTCGACCGCCCTCGGCCGGAGCACGATGCGGGTCGGTTCGGCGGTTGGCACCGCCGCCCGCGCCTGCTGCACCAACTCCGCCATCGCGTAGGTGAACTCCTTGAGCCCTTCCCGGGTGGCCGCGGAGACCTCGAAGACCTGCAGACCCCGGGCCTGCAGGTCGGGCCGGACGATCTCGGCAAGGTCGCGCCCGTCGGGCACGTCGATCTTGTTCAAGGCGACCAGGCGGGGCCGGTCGGCCAGGCCACCGTACTCGGCCAGCTCCGCCTCGATGGTGTCGATGTCGGCGAGCGGATCCCGTCCGGGCTCCAGGGTGGCGGTGTCGATGACGTGCACCAGCACGGCGCAACGCTCGATGTGCCGGAGGAACTCCAGGCCGAGACCCTTGCCGGTGGCCGCCCCGGGGATCAGACCGGGCACGTCGGCCACGGTGAAGGTGTGGTTGTCGACCCGGACCACGCCGAGGTTGGGCACCAGGGTGGTGAACGGGTAGTCGGCGATCTTCGGTTTGGCTGCGGAGATCACCGAGATCAGCGACGACTTTCCGGCCGACGGGAAACCCACCAGGCCGACATCGGCGACGCTCTTGAGTTCCAGCACCACGTCCAGGTGCTCACCCGGCTCGCCCAGTTCGGCGAAGCCGGGGGCCTTCCGGCGGGCGTTGGCCAGCGAGGCGTTGCCCCGGCCGCCACGACCGCCCCGGGCCACCTCGAAGGTGGTACCGGCACCGACCATGTCGGCGAGCACGGTGCCGTCGAGGGTCTGCACGACCGTCCCGTTGGGCACCGTGATCACCAGGTCGGCGCCGTTGGCGCCGTCCCGGTTGGAGCCGGCGCCCCCGCGGCCGTTCTGCGCCTTGATGTGCGGGCGGAAGTGGAAGTCGAGCAGCGTGTGCACCTGCGGGTCGACCACCAGGGAGACGCTGCCGCCGTGCCCGCCGTTACCCCCGTCGGGGCCGCCGAACGGCTTGAACTTCTCCCGGTGGATCGAGACACAGCCGTGCCCGCCGTCGCCGGCCTGCAGGTGCAGGACGACCCGGTCAACGAACGTAGTCACGCCGCAATCCTTCCAGCGGGGAGTGCCCCCGCATCTGAAAAGGCGAAGCGGGCCGGGACATTCAGGTCCACGGCCCGCTCCTGCCGAACAACTACTACTGCGGCACGATGCTGACGGTCTTGCGACCGCGCTTGCTGCCGAACTGGACCGCACCGGCGGACAGCGCGAAGAGCGTGTCGTCGCTGCCGCGGCCGACCAGGTCACCGGGGTGGAACTTGGTGCCGCGCTGCCGGACGATGATCTCGCCCGCGCTGACGACCTGACCACCGAAGCGCTTCACGCCGAGCCGCTGGGCCGCGGAGTCCCGGCCGTTACGCGAGCTGGACGCACCCTTTTTGTGAGCCATCTTGAGACGACCTACTTCCCGCTGGAGATGCCGGTCACCTTGACCTGGGTCAGCGGCTGGCGGTGACCCTGGCGCTTGTGGTAGCCGGTCTTGTTCTTGAACTTGTGGATCCGGATCTTCGGTCCCTTGGTGTGTGCGGCGATCTCGCCGGACACCTCGACCTTCGCGAGCTTGGTCGCGTCGGTCACCAGGTCGTCACCGTCGACGAGGAGCACCGCGGCAAGCTTCACCGCGTCGCCGGGGGCACCGACGAGCTTCTCGACCTCGATCACGTCGCCTTCGGCGACCTTGTACTGCTTGCCGCCGGTCTTGACGATCGCGTACATCGGAGGCGCACTCCCTGTCGTTGAGGCTGCTAGCGTCTTTTCCCACCGTTGCCGGTCGGTCGTCCCCACGGCGGCTCGCCGGGTAGCAGAGGCACGGCGGCGCGGGCACGCGGGAACTCGGCACACAAGGGTGCGCCGCAGGCAAGCGTACGCCATGCTGGCCCCGCGTCCCAAACCGCCCCCACCCGAGCACCGCGAGGGCCCGGGGACGTACCCCGCAGCCCCTCCGGTGGGAAGGGGCTGCGGGTACTGCTTCGATCAGGGTCGGGTACGCCGTCGGGCGCCGGGCCGGCGGGAGCGGCGACGGCCGGAACCGCCCTCGTCGTCGTCGTCCTCGGCCAGCGCGTCCGGGTCGTCCGGGGCGGCCAGCCGGGCCGACTCGCCCTGATGGCTGTCGGCGACCTCCGGCGCGGCCGGGGTCTCGGCCTCGTACCGCGACAGGTCGTAGCCCATGGTGTCGTAGTCCGTGTCGGCGCTGCTCGTGCTGTCGGTCTCGGCGACCTCCACCACGGTCCGCTCGGCCGCAGCGCTCTTGCGGGCCCGACGCCGGGAGGAGGCGGTCGGCTGTTCCGTCGTCGTCGTCGGCGCCGCCGCCGAGGCGACCGCCTTGACCTTCTCCGCCCCACCGGAGCGGGGCTTCTCCGGCACCGGCTCGGTGTGAATGATCAGGCCACGGCCCTTGCAGCAGTCGCAGGTCTCGCTGAACGCCTCCAGCAGACCGGCACCGATCCGCTTGCGGGTCATCTGCACCAGGCCCAGCGAGGTGATCTCGGTGACCTGGTGCTTGGTACGGTCCCGGCCCAGGCACTCGGTCAGCCGACGCAGCACCAGTTCCCGGTTCGACTCCAGCACCATGTCGATGAAGTCGATCACCACGATGCCGCCGATGTCGCGCAGCCGCAACTGGCGGACGATCTCCTCGGCCGCCTCCAGGTTGTTGCGGGTGACCGTCTCCTCCAGGTTGCCGCCCGCACCGGTGTACTTACCGGTGTTGACGTCGACCACGGTCATCGCCTCGGTCCGGTCGATGACCAGATGGCCCCCGGAAGGCAGGAAGACCTTGCGGTCGAGCCCCTTGAGGATCTGCTCGTCGATGCGGTACTCCGCGAAGACGTCCGTGGTGCCCACGTGCCGACGCAGCCGGGCCAGCAGGTCCGGCGAGACATGCGACAGGTACGACTCGACCATGTCGTACGACTGGTCGCCCTCGATCACCAGCTCGCGGAAGTCCTCGTTGAACAGGTCCCGGACCACTCGGATGACCAGGTCCGGCTCCTCGTAGAGCAGCACCGGGGCACCGCCCTCGGCGGCCTTGGCCTGAATGTCCTCCCACTGCGCCTGGAGCCGCTTGACGTCACGGGCCAACTCGTCCTCGCTGGCCCCCTCCGCCGCGGTCCGGACGATCACCCCGGCGCCGTCGGGCACCAACTTCTTCAGCGCGTCACGCAGGCGCTTGCGCTCGGTGTCCGGCAGCTTGCGGCTGATCCCGGAGGCGTTGCCACCGGGCACGTACACCAGGTGCCGCCCGGAGAGCGCGACGTGGCTGGTCAGCCGGGCACCCTTGTGCCCGATCGGGTCCTTGGTGACCTGCACCAGCACCGAGTCGCCGGACTTGAGTGCCTGCTCGATCGAGCGGGCCCGACCCTCCAGGCCGCTGGTGTCCCAGTTGACCTCGCCGGCGTACAGCACCGCGTTGCGGCCCCGGCCGATGTCGACGAACGCCGCCTCCATGCTGGGCAGCACGTTCTGCACCTTGCCGAGGTAGACGTTGCCGGCCATGGTGCCGGAGGAACTGCGGGTGACGTAGTGCTCGACGAGCACGCCGTCCTCCAGCACCGCGATCTGGGTGCGGTCGCCGCGCTGCCGGACCGCCATCACCCGGTCGACGGCCTCCCGGCGGGCCAGGAACTCGGACTCGCTGAGGATCGGCGGGCGGGTACGGCGCTGCTCACGACCGTCCCGGCGGCGCTGCCGCTTGGCCTCCAGCCGGGTCGAGCCGGAGACACCCTGCACCTCGTCGACCGTACGACGGGGCTCCCTGATCTTCACCACGGTCGGCACGCCGTCGTCGGCGGCCCCCTCGGTGTCGCCGGCACCCCGCCGACGCCGCCGCCGACGCCGACGGGTCAACCCGTCACCCTCGGTGTCCTCGCCGCCCTCGTCCGTGTCGGTCTCGGCCTCGGCCTCCGCCTCGGTCTCCTCCGCCTCGGCCGCGACGACCTCCTCGCCGTCCTCGGCCTCGCCGTCCTCGGCCTCCTCCGCGCCACCCTTGCCGCGTCCCCGACCCCGGCGACCACGCCGACGGCGGCGCCGTCCGGCGGCGCTCTCCTCGTCGTCCTCGTCCTCGGCGGCCTCCTCGGCCTCTGCGGCGGGCTCCTCCTCCTCGACCTCGGGCGTCACCACCGGCTCGGTCTCCCGGCGGCCACGACGACGGCGACGGGCGGGCTCTACCGGCTCCTCGGCGATCTCCTCCTCGGCGGCCAGAGCGGCGGCGGCGGCGATCCGGGCGGCCGTGATCTCCTCCGGGGGCATGAACAACACCGTCGGCGCGGTGAGCGCGGCCCGACGACGACGCGACCGCGGCTCCGGCTCCGCGGGCGTCTCCGCTTCCGGCACCACCGGCACCACCGGCACCGGCTTCGGGCTCGGCGCCGGTTCGCCGGCTGCATCCGTGGCCGGCGGCGTCTGCGCCGTCGGCTCGACACCTTCGGTGGGCTCCTCAGCCGGTACGGGGGCACCCTCGGTCGAGGTCGCAACGGCTGCGAAGTCGGCCCCGGCAACGGGCTCGACCGCGACCACCGGCTCCTCGGCCGTCAGTTCCTCGACCACCGCCAGTTCCTCGACGGCCGGCGGCTGCTCGGCCACGGCAGGGGTGGCCTTCCGACGCCGGGTACGGGTCACCTTGACCGGCGGTACGACGTCATCGGCGGTCACCTCGACCTCAACCGCGGCCAACGGCTCCTCGCTGCTCTTCGCAGCCGGGGTGGCCTTACGGCGTCGTCGGGTGGTCTTGGGGGCGGGGTCGAGGTCACCGGAGACCGGCGCGAGGACCTCCGCCTGGGGGGCTTCCCCGCTATCCACGGCCGGCGTACTCGGCGCCTGCACCGGAGCATCGACCTGTTCGGGCTGGCCGACCGGGGTGGCTCGTCGTCGGGTGGTCCGCCGTCGGGGCGGTGCCGCCTCGGGGGGCACGCCGGTCAGGTCGGCCGCACCACTCACCGTGCCGGGGGCGTCCTCCGACGGGGTGTCACCCGACCCGGTGCCGCTCATCGGCGTACCGGCGCCGCGCGCCGCGTCGACGGTGGTGGGCTCGGCGGCCGGGTTCGCACCGGTCTGTTCGCCGCCCTCGGGCTCGTTCTCGAGCATGGACGTTCTCCAGTTCTGGCTTCCCCGGGCGCGGGTGAGCGCTGCCACGCAGGGATGCCGCAAAAGGTGTTTCCCCGGGCGCACGGGGTGCGCGACCGGCGAAGTCTGCCTGCCTGGGCGCCGACCGTCGGTCAGCGTCCGCCGATGGTTGCCCCGTCGCGGTCCGCGTCCAGCGGATCCACGATCGCCCCCTGCGCGGTCAACGTGCCCTGAGCCAGCCGGATCACCTTCGGGGCCACCGGCGGCTCCAGGCCGGCCACCACGCGGAGGCCGGAAAGGACGTCATCGGGTCGTACGGACGGGGTGACCTGCCGTACGACCAGTTCGAGTATCGCACACGGTACGGCTGATGCCCCGGAAGGCGTCGCCGACGGGGCGTTCACATCGATGGCGATGACTGCGGCCCGCGCATCGAAGGTGCGCCGCCCCTGCTTGGTCATCCGCTCTACCTGCACCTGCTCGGCGGCGCTGAAGGCGGCCACGGCCTTGGCGAGTACCTCGGGATCCACCTGCGGCAGCTCGATGCGCCACCGGGAGGCCTCGATCCGGTCGGCCAGCCCGCTGCCGGTCGCCACCACTGCGTCGAGCACGTCCAGGCCGGGCGAGAGCGCGGAGTCCAACGCCGCACGCAGGGCCTCCGGGTCGACCGGCTCACGCAGGCCGATCTCCAGGTACTCGGCCTCGCTGGCCACCCCGGTCGGCGCCGCGCTGGCGTACGAGATCTTGGGGTGTGGGGTGAAGCCCTGTGAGAAGGCCACCGGCACCCCGGCACGGCGCAACGCCCGCTCGAACGCCCGGGCGAAGTCCCGGTGCGAGGTGAACCGCAACGGGCCCCGCTTGGCGTACCGGATCCGCACACGCTGGACGACCGGCGCCTGGCCGCCTTCGGGCTGTGGTCTCTTACTGATCTTCATGCTCCTCGCTGGCGGACCGACCGGGTCACTGCTGGGCGCCGGTGGGCAGCCGCAGGCCGTTGACCGGGGTCAACGGGAGCAGTTTCCGGCCGGTCGGGCCGATCTGGATCTCGGTGTCCATCGCCGGGCAGACCCCGCAGTCGAAACACGGAGTCCACCGGCAGTCGTCCTGCTCGTACTCGCTGAGCGCGTCCTGCCAGTCCTGCCAGAGCCAGTCCTTGTCCAGGCCGGAGTCCAGGTGGTCCCAGGGCAGGACCTCCAGTTCGTCCCGCTCGCGGGTGGTGTACCAGTCGAGATCCACCCCGAAGGCGGGCAGTACCTCGGCGGCGGCCTCCACCCAACGCTGGTACGAGAAATGCTCGCTCCAGCCGTCGAACCGGCCGCCGTTCTCCCAGACCTTGCGGATCACCGCGCCGACCCGGCGGTCACCCCGGGACAGCAGCCCCTCGATCAGGGACGGCTCACCGTCGTGATAGCGGTAGCCGATGGCCCGGCCCAGCGAGCGGTCCGCGTTGATCGCCTGCTTGAGCAGCCTGAGTCGGTGGTCGATGACCTCCGGCCGCTCCATCGCCGCCCACTGGAAGGGGGTGTGCGGCTTCGGCACGAACCCGCCGATGGAGACCGTACAGCGGATGTCCTTGGACCCGGTGGCGGCCCGACCGGCCCGAATGACCTCATGGGCCATGTCGGCGATCTCCAGGACGTCGGCGTCGGTCTCGGTGGGCAGCCCGCACATGAAGTAGAGCTTCACCTGCCGCCAGCCGTTGGTGTACGCGGTGACCACCGTACGGATCAGGTCGTCCTTGGAGACCATCTTGTTGATGACCTTGCGGATCCGCTCCGACCCGCCCTCCGGGGCGAAGGTCAGACCGGTCCGCCGCCCGTTACGGGACAACTCCTGGGCCAGCTCGATGTTGAAGGCGTCCACCCGGGTCGAGGGCAGCGACAGCGACACGTTCGTGCCCTTGTACTGCTCGGCCAGGCCGGAGCACATGTCGCCGATCTCGGAGTGGTCGGCCGAGGACAGCGACAGCAGACCCACCTCGTGGAAGCCGGAGAACTCCAGCCCCTGCTGCACCATCTGCCCGACCGTGGTGATGGACCGCTCGCGTACCGGCCGGGTGATCATGCCTGCCTGGCAGAACCGGCAGCCCCGGGTGCAACCGCGGAAGATCTCCACGGCGTACCGCTCGTGCACCGTCTCGGCCAGCGGGACCAAGGGCTTCTTCGGGTACGGCCAGGCGTCCAGGTCCATCGTCGTGCGCTTGTGCACCCGGAAGGGCACGTCCGCCCGGTTCGGCACGACCCGCTGGATCCGACCGTCGGGCAGGTAGTCCACGTCGTAGAACCGGGGCACGTAGACGCTCTCGGTACGCGCCAGCCGCAGCAGCAGCTCGTCGCGGCCCCCCGGGCAGCCCTCGGCCTTCCAGTCCCGCAGGATCGCGGTGATCTCCAGCACCGCCTCCTCGCCGTCGCCGAGCACCGCGGCGTCGACGAAGTCGGCGATCGGCTCCGGGTTGAAGGCGGCGTGCCCGCCGGCCACGATCACCGGGTCGGCGTCGGTGCGGTCCGCCGCCAGCAGCGGGATGCCGGCCAGGTCGATCGCGGCGAGCAGGTTGGTGTAGCCCAGTTCGGTGGCGAACGACACGCCGAACAGGTCGAAGTCGCGCACCGGCCGGTGGGCGTCAACCGTGAACTGCGGCACCCCGTGGGTGCGCATCAGCTTCTCCAGGTCCGGCCAGACCGCGTAGGTCCGCTCGGCCAGGGTGTCGGGCAGTTCGTTGAGCACCTCGTAGAGGATCTGCACGCCCTGGTTGGGCAGGCCGACCTCGTAGGCGTCCGGGTACATCAGCGCCCAACGTACTGTCGCGGAGTCCCAGTCCTTGACCACCGCGCCCAGTTCACCACCGACGTACTGGATGGGCTTGGTCACCTGGGGCAGCAGCGGCTCCAGCCGGGGCCACACGGAATTGGCCGCGACGGGACGCGGTGTGGTGGACGGGACGCTCATGATGCTCAAGGGTACGCGCCTCCCCTGTCGACGGCCGCGCCACACCTGTCCTGCCGATCCGCCGGACCGCCGCCCCGCTGGCCGACGACCCTCCGGAGCGGGCCACCCGCCTGCCCGGGAGCCGCCTGATTCGGTCAGGCTGGCACAACGGTACTAACCTCGGGTCGGCGTGAGAGGAGATTGCCGCGATGCCGGAGCCGCAGCCGGGTACCGACCGGCCGGTCGACGGGACCCGTCCGCAAGCACAGCGGGACGGGGAGCCGGCGGTCACCCAGGAGCAGGCCACCCCGATGGTCCTCGGGGCACCCACCGGCCCTGACGGCACCCGTGTGCTGCCCGCCGACACGCCCGATCCGACCAGCCCGCCGGCTCAGGGCGACCAGCCGGATTCCGGGGATCAGCCGACCCGACCGAACGCCTCCGCGGCGAGCGACCCCACGGCCGCCCCGCCCGCAGCCCCCGAGGCCACCGCACCGGCCGACACCGCCGAGGTCACGGCACCGGCCGACACCGCACCGGAACGACCGGGCGCCGAAGGGCCGGCCGGCGAAAACCCGCCCACCATGATCGACCCGGAGCCCGCCGCCATCCCGCCGACAGTCGCCGAGGTCGGCCCGCAGGGCACCCGGATCATGCCCCAACCCCTGCCGGACGCCGAGCCTCCGCCGCCGCGCTGGAGCGCAGCCGCGGCCGTACCACCGGCACCGCCGCGCCGCCGCTCGTGGGGCGAGTCGGCCGAGCCGACCCCACCGCCGCCGGTGGCGGCGAACCACCAGCCCGAGCACCAGACCCCGGTCGACCCCTGGGCTGGTGCCGACACCAGCGGATGGAATCTGCCCTCCGCCGACTTCCCGGTCCTGCCGCCGACCCTGTCGTACCCGGCGCCGCCGCCGACCCGGACGCACCCCGCCCCGCCGGACCCGCCCCCGCCAGCGGCCCACCAGCCGCCCCCGGTGGCCCACCAGCCCCCACCGGCGGCCTTTCCGCCGCCCGCGGCCCCGGCCCGGCCGATGCCGCCGGGGTACCCGCCGCCGAACTATCCACGGCAGGTCCATCCGGCCCCGCCCTCGGCACCGGTCGGGCCACCGCCGCCGCCGGCCCGGGGACGCAAGGTCAAGAAGGCACCGCCGCCCGGCTGGCAGCCCCCCGCCGGGGTCGCCCCGAAGCGCAAACGGCGTCGCTGGCCCTGGGTACTGCTGCTGACCCTGGCCTGCTGCTGCGGCTGCCCGGCCTACTACGGCACGCCGATGGTCACCCAGTACCCGGCCAATGCCGCCCTTCCCAAGCAGGTGGCGGATCTGCGGCTGCGGGAGGATCCGCGCAACGCCCAGGCCGCCCGGAAACTGGAGAACCAGACCCGCGAGGCGCATCTGCTGGCCGACGACGTCTTCGCCGGGGTCTACACCACGAGCGTCGGGAAGCGGGTGACGGTCTTCGGTGGCACCGGCTTCCGGCTCACCCCCTCGGCCGACGCCGACGCCGAGATCGAACGCCTCACCGAGGAGTACTCCCTCGGGGCGGCGGAGGTGGTGGACAGCGGCGTCCGGGGGCGGCACGGGCGCTGCGCGGCGGGCCACTCCGAGGGGACCGGGGTGGTCGTCTGCACCTCGGTCGACCACGGCAGCATCACCACGGCGGTGTTCACCAACCTCTCGATGGACGACAGCGCCCGGCTGCTCGGCACCCTGCGGGAAAAGATCATCACCCCCGAATGACCTGACCCGCTTCCGACCCGTACCGGGCCGGCTCGGGCCACAATCGACCCATGCCCCGGCGTTGGCTGTTCGCCGACCAACTCGGACCGCACTTCCTCGATCGGCGCGACCAGCCGGTGCTGCTGATCGAGTCCAAGGCGGTCTTCCGTCGTCGGGCCTTCCACCGGCAGAAGGCGCACCTGGTGCTCTCCGCCCTGCGGCACCGGGCGGCCGAACTGGGCGACCAGGCGATCTTCCTGCGCGCGGAGACCTACCGGCAGGCACTGCGCCGGGTACCCGAACCGCTGGAGGTCTGCCACCCGACCTCCCGGGTGGCGCTGGACTTCGTCCGTGGGCTGGACCAGGTGACCGTACTGCCGCCCCGGGGCTTCGTCACCGGGCTGGAGGAGTTCGCCGACTGGGCGGACGCCCGGCGTGGCGCCCTGCGGATGGAGACCTTCTACCGGTTCGCCCGGGAGCACCATCGGGTGCTCGTCGACGGCGCCGAGCCGGTCGGCGGGCGGTGGAGCTTCGACACCGACAATCGCAGACCCCCGCCGAAGGGCACCGAGCGACTGGACGTACCTCCCCCGCCGATGCCCCGCGAGGACGACATCGACGCCGAGGTACGCAAGGACCTGGACCGCTGGGAGCGGGAAGGCATCCGGTTCGTCGGGCGGGACGGTCCGCGCCGGTTCCCGGTCACCACCCGGGAGGCCCAGGCACGGCTACGGCACTTCCTCAAGCATCGGCTGCCCCACTTCGGCCCGTACGAGGACGCCATGCTCGCCGGTGACCCGTGGCTGGCGCACAGCCTGCTCTCCTCCTCGTTCAACCTGGGACTGCTGGACCCGATGGCGGCGATCCGGGGCGCGGAGCAGGCGTACCGCAAGCAGGGGGCGCCGCTGCCCAGCGTCGAGGGCTTCGTCCGCCAGATCCTCGGCTGGCGGGACTTCGTCTGGAACCTGTACTGGTATTTCGAGCCCGGCTACCAACGCAGCAACGCGCTGGGCGCCCGGGCCTCGATGCCGGCCTGGTTCCGGGACCTGGACGCCGACGCGGTGCAGGCACACTGCCTGTCGGATGTGCTGGCCGACCTGCGTGACCACGGCTGGGTGCACCACATCCCCCGGCTCATGGTGCTGGGCAACTACGCGTTGCAGCGCGGCTGGCGACCGGCCGAGGTGGTGGACTTCTTCCACCGCAGCTTCGTCGACGGCTACGACTGGGTGATGACCGTCAACGTGATCGGCATGAGCCAGTACGCCGACCTGGGACGGATGAGCACCAAGCCGTACGCGGCCGGTGGCTCGTACATCAACCGGATGAGCGACTACTGCGGCGGCTGCCGGTACGACCCGAAGGTCCGCCTGGGTGAGCGGGCCTGCCCCTTCACCGCCGGCTACTGGGCCTTCCTCGATCGCAACCGGGACCGGATTCCGGCCAACGCCCGGATGGCCCGCACGATGGCCCAGATGAACCGGCTCGACGACCTGGACGCCGTACGCGACCAGGAGAAACGCCGTTCCTCGAAGGCGCCGTGACCGGTGCCCTGACCGGCGTCGGTCAGTCGGCGGTCGGCTCGCCGGTGGTCTTCGGCTGGGCACGCGGCGGGGCGTACCGGGGGACGTACTCCTGACCGGTGAGCTTCTGGATCTCGGCCATCATCTCGTCGGTCATCCGCCGCAGCGAGAGCCGGTCGTCCGGCTGGCCGGTGAAGTCCAGCGGTTTGCCGAACTTGACGGTGATCTTCTTCCCGGTGAAGGGGCGCGGCACCCGGGCCCCGATCGGCTGCACCTTGTCCGTACCGATCATGCCGACCGGGATGATCGGCACCCCGGCCGCGATGGCCAGGCGGACCGCTCCGGTGCGGCCCCGGTACAGCCGCCCGTCCGGCGAGCGGGTGCCCTCCGGGTAGACGGCCACCAGGTCACCACCCTTGAGCGCGGGAATGGCCGCGTCGAACGCGGACAGTGCGGCCCGCCCACCGGCCCGTTCCACCGGGATCGCGCCGAGCCCGGTGAGCACGAACTTCGAGAACCGCCCCTTGACCCCGGTGCCGTTGAAGTACTCGGACTTGGCCCAGAAGGCCAGGTGCCGGGGTACCACCGTGCCGAGGAACAACTCGTCGGCCACGGACAGGTGGTTGCCGGCGAAGATCGCGCCGCCGGTCTCGGGTACGTGCTCCAGTCCCTCCACGGTCGGTCGGAACGCCAGCCGCAGCGTGGGCGCCACGGTGAGCTTGCCGATGGTGTAGAGCAGCGGCACTGGTCCTCCGACGATGGGTGATGTACGCAGTGGGGGCGCTGACACCGTAGCGGACCGGCGCACGTCGTCATGCGCGAGGTCGGGCGGGTCCGCTGGCTGGATGAGGGTGTCAGCGGGGGTCCCTGCGGCGTTGCCAAGGGACCCCCGCTCACTTCTCGGTCAGGTGCGGCGCACCGCTACCGTCACGGGCTCGCCCTCACCGACCTCACCGGCGAAGCCGTCGAGCTCCTCGGCGAAGTCGACCCGCTCGGCCAGCACCTCCCGGGCCACGAAGTCGGCGTACGCCGACACCGCCTCCCGTACCGGTGCCGAAGCGGCCACGGTCGCCACGATCCGGTCGGAGATGTCCAGGTCGGCATCGCGCCGGGCCTGCTGCACCACCCGCACGACATCCCGGGCCAGCCCCTCGGCGGCCAGTTCCGGGGTGACCGTGGTGTCCAGCACCACCACCCCCTCGCCACCGGGCAGCGGCGCGGAGTGCTCCGCGTCGGCCGCTACCAGCCGCAGCTCGTACTCGCCCTCGGCGAGGGTGACCCCGGCGGCGACCGGGGCGCCGTCGACCAGTTCCCACTCCCCCGCCTTGACTGCCTTGATCACCTGCTGGACCTGCTTGCCGACCCGGGGTCCGAGGGCCCGGGGCACCACGGTCAGCACCTGCTGGCAGTACGCCGACACGTCGCCGGTGAAGACGACCTGCTTGACGTTGACCTCGTCGGCCACCAGGTCGGCGAAGGGCCGCAACTGCTCGGCGACCGGGCTGGCCACGGTCAGGGTGGACAGCGGCAGCCGCACCCGCAGACCCTTGGCCTTGCGCAGCGACAGGGCCGCCGAGGCGACCGCCCGGACGTTGTCCATCGCGGCCACCAGGTCGTGGTCGGCCGGGAACTCCTCGGCGGCCGGCCAGTCGGTCAGGTGCACCGAGCGCTCACCGGTCAACCCCCGCCAGATCTCCTCGGCGGTCAGCGGCACCAGCGGCGCCACCACCCGGCACAGGGTCTCCAGCACGGTCGACAGGGTGTCGAAGGCGTCGGCGTCGCCGGACCAGAACCGGTCCCGGGAGCGGCGCACGTACCAGTTGGTCAGCGCGTCCAGGTAGGACCGCACGGTGGCGCAGGCACCGGAGATGTCGTACGCGTCCATCTGCGCGCCGACCGTCGCCACCAGCTCGTTCGTCTTGGCCAGCACGTACCGGTCGAGCAGGTGCGTGCTGTCCGTCCGACGCCGGGCGGTGTAGCCGTCGGCGTTGGCGTAGAGGGAGAAGAAGTACCAGACGTTCCACAGCGGCAGCAGCACCTGCCGGACGGCGTCCCGGATGCCCGACTCGGTGACCGGCATGTCCCCGCCACGCAGCACCGGCGAGGACATCAGCATCCAGCGCATCGCGTCCGAGCCGTACGAGTCGAAGACGTGGTAGACGTCCGGGTAGTTGCGCAGGCTCTTGGACATCTTGCGCCCGTCCGAGCCGAGCAGGATGCCGTGGCTGAGGCAGTTGCGGAACGCCGGCCGGTCGAACAGCGCGGTGGCCAGCACGTGCATGGTGTAGAACCAGCCACGGGTCTGCCCGATGTACTCGACGATGAAGTCGCCCGGGTAGTGGTGCTCGAACCAGTCACGGTTCTCGAACGGGTAGTGCACCTGGGCGAACGGCATCGAACCGGACTCGAACCAGCAGTCCAGCACCTCCGGCACCCGACGCATCATCGACTTGCCGGTCGGGTCGTCCGGGTTGGGGCGGACCAGGTCGTCCACCGCCGGCCGATGCAGGTCGGTCAGGCGTACGCCGAAGTCCCGCTCGATGTCGGCCAGCGACCCGTACACGTCGATGCGGGGATAGTTCGGGTCGTCCGAGCGCCACACCGGGATCGGGGAGCCCCAGAACCGGTTCCGGCTGATCGACCAGTCCCGGGCGTTGGCCAGCCACTTGCCGAAGGAGCCGTCCTTGATGTGCCCGGGCGTCCAGTTGATCTGCTGGTTCAGCTCGACCATCCGGTCCTTGAACTTGCTCACCGCGACGAACCACGAGGACACCGCCTTGTAGACCAGCGGGGTGTCGCAGCGCCAGCAGTGCGGGTACGAGTGGGTGTAGGTGTCCTGCTTGAGCACCACCCCCCGGTCCTTCAGCTCCCGGATCACCGGCTTGTTGACGTCGAAGACCTGCTCACCGGCGTACGGCGGGACCAGCGCGGTGAACCGGGTGTGGTCGTCCACGGTGACGATGGTCGGGATGCCGGCGGCGTTGCAGACGTTCTGGTCGTCCTCACCGAAGGCCGGGGCCAGGTGCACGATCCCGGTACCGTCCTCGGTGGTCACGAACTCCGCCCCGAGCACCTGGTACGCGTTCTCACCGGCCTGCTCCACCAGGAAGTCGAACAGCGGGGTGTACCGCCGCCCCACCAGGTCCGCGCCGCGTACCGTGCCGAGAAGCTCGTAACCCTCGAGTTCCTTGGCGTACGCGGCCACCCGCCCGGCGCCCACCAGGTAACGCTCGCCGTCGCGCTCCAGCACGGCGTACTCGATGTCCGGGCCCACGGCCAGGGCCAGGTTCGACGGCAGGGTCCACGGCGTGGTGGTCCAGACACCGAGCTTGACCGGGCCACGGACCAGTTCCGGCGCGGACTCGTCGGCGGTCAACTCGAACCACACCGTCAGCGTGGGGTCGTGCCGGTCCCGGTAGACGTCGTCCATCCGGGTCTCGGTGTTCGACAGCGGGGTCTCGCACCGCCAGCAGTACGCCAGCACCCGGAAGCCCTCGTAGACCAGACCCTTGTCGTGCAGGGTCTTGAAGGCCCACATGACGCTTTCCATGTAGTCCAGGTCGAGGGTCTTGTAGTCGTTGGCGAAGTCGACCCAGCGGGCCTGCCGGGTGACGTACCGCTCCCAGTCCTGGGTGAACTCCAGCACGGAGGTGCGGCAGGCCTCGTTGAACCGGGCCACCCCCAGGTCCAGGATCTCCGCCTTGCTGGTGATCCCGAGCTGCTTCTCCGCCACCACCTCGGCGGGCAGGCCGTGGCAGTCCCAGCCGAAGCGGCGCTCCACCCGTCGACCCCGCATGGTCTGGTAGCGCGGCACCACGTCCTTGACGTACCCGGTGAACAGGTGCCCGTAGTGCGGCAGCCCGTTGGCGAACGGCGGCCCGTCGTAGAAGACGTACTCGTTGTCGGCGTCTCCGCTGCCGGCGCCCGTCTCCGATTGCCGGCCGGAGGCCGGCCGCTGCTCGATGCTGGCTTCGAAGGTCTTGTCGGCCGTCCAGTGCTCCAGCACCCGGCGCTCGACCGCGGGCAGGTCCGGGCTCGCCGGGACACCGGCGGCGGTCGGGTCGTGCAACGGATAGGCCATCGCCTGTCGCTCTCCTCGCTGACACTCACTGTGTGTGGGTCTTGCGAGGACGAGCCCTTCTCCGGTACGCCGTCACCGGCGCCCCGGGCCAGGCCCGCGGTACCACCCCGCTTGACGGTCAGGATCGACCGCCCGCTCGTTGACCGGCTGTAACGGGCCGAACCCGTCCGGTTCTACTCGGGCACGAGGCCCTTTCTTCCGGAGGCTCCCCGGTGATGGCCGGATCGTCGCCAGTCCCCCCATCCTACCCGCCCCACCCACCCCCCTCACCCCCATAACCCACCCACCCCACCCCCTCCTCCACGCGATCTTGCACTTTTGGTCGCCGTTAAGCGGCTTTGGACCCGAAATGTCCCGACCAAAAGTGCAAGATCGACGCAGAAGTGCGGGGTGAGGGTGAGGGAGAGGGAGGGCAGCGCGTGGGTGGGGTGGGGTGGGTCAGGGGAGGGTGGGGAACCAGAGGGCGATCTCGCGCTTGGCGCTGTCGACGGAGTCGGAGGCGTGCACGAGGTTCTCCCGGTTGGACAGGGACAGGTCGCCACGGATGGTGCCGGCGGCGGCCCTGCGCCCGTCGGTGGCCCCGATCAGGCCGCGTACCACGTCGATGACCTGGTCGCCGGAGAGCACCAGGGCGACCAGCGGGCCGCTGGTCATGAAGGTCTTCAGCGGCGGGTAGAACGGCTTGTCGACGTGCTCGGAGTAGTGCTCGTCGGCCAGCGCGTCATCCATCGTCCGGGACACCATCGCGTCGATCCGCAGCCCCTTGCGCTCGAAGCGGGAGATGATCTCGCCGACCAATCCACGGCGGACCGCATCGGGCTTGATCAGTACGAGCGTGCGCTCGTCCGGGGTGCTGCTGGACACGCTGGGTTCCTCCTCGAAGCGGAAGCCGATCGGGCTGGGTACGGTCAGCCTAGCGGCCCGGCACCGGTGCCGGCGCGGTGGTCGGTGCTTCCCCCGATCCCCGATCCGGCCTAGCCTGGCCCTGACCATCCGGGAGGTCCACTGTGGCGAACGGCGGGAACCGGCCCATCGCACCGGTACGCAAGTTGGTCGCTACGGTGCTCGGCACCGTGGCCACCTTCGTCATCCTTTTCGGCCTGGGCATGACCAGCTGGGCCATCGTGGCTCTGGGCGTCGCCGTGCTGGCCCTGGCGATCGCGCTGGCCACGATCCGCGCCGGCGGTCGTACCTGGGTCATCGGCGCCGGGCATGTGCACAGCGCCTCGGAGCCACCCACCCAGTACGCCTTCGGGCGTTGTGAACTCCAGTTGGTGATCGACGCCCCAGGGCTACCACCCCGGTCGAAGAAGATCATCGAGCCTCGGGTGCCGGTCTCGAAGTGGCCCTCCCTGGGGCAGAGCCTGCCGATCCGGGTGGCCCTGGACGACCCGCGTCACGTCCGGGTGCTCTGGGACGAGGTGCCCACGCACGCCGAGACCGGCACGGTCGACCCGCCACCGGAGTACGCCGACCAGGTTCCGCCGGACGAGATCCTGATCGGTCAGGAGGCCCCGCCCTGGGCCGACCGGGCACCGGAGGACGATTTCCCGCTGAGCGACCCGCTGGCCGGCCCCGAGGAACCGATCGAACCGGTCGAGCCCCGGGAGACCGTACGGGTGCGCCAGCGTCCCGGCGGGCCGGTCGTGCTGGAGGGGACGGTGGTCGAGCAGTCGAACGACGCTCCGCTGCCCCGACGGGCCACCCCGGCACCTCGTACCCCCGCCGAGGAACGCTTCGTGGCCGCCACCGCCACCCCGGCCGCCACGGTCTCCCCGGAGGCCGCCGGGGAGACGCAGGCCGCCGGGGAGACGCAGCCGAGCGGGACGCGGGTGGCCGACCCGATCCCCCGCCCGACCGACCCGCTCGACCCGATCAACCTGCCCCTGGCCGCCCCGTCCCCCCGCCCGACCGACCCGCTGGACCCGATCGACCTATCCCTGGACGATCCGGAACCCCGACCCACCTGGATGACCGACCCCCAGCCGCCCCCGACGACCGCGAGCGACCCGGAGCCGACCCAGGAGATGGTCGAGGACCCCGAGGAGGCCCGGAAGCTGGATGCGGCGATCTTCGGGTACGACCCGGAGGCCGCCGACCCGGACACCGCGGACCCCGCCGCACCGATCAGCGGCGTCGGCATCACGCTGTTGGTCACCGACCTGGCCCGATCCCTGGACTTCTACCGGGGTCGGCTCGGCTTCACCGAGGTCGACCGGGGCGCCGGCAACGCCGTGCTCGCCTCCGGGGCGACCCGACTGGTGTTGCGCGAGGTGTCCGGCGCCCAGCCGGTGAGCCGTCGCCTGGTGCACGTCAACCTCGACGTCGACAACATCCAAGGCGCCTACGAGCGGCTACGCGACTCCGGGGTCCGGTTCACCTACGCCCCCAGGGTGGTCAACCGGGGCAACCGGTTGGAGGTGTGGGCGGCGGCGTTCCGCGACCCGGACGGTCACGGCATCGCACTGACCCAGTGGCGGGAGCGCGCCGAGGCGTGAGCCGCCTCGGCTCAGCCCAGAATCACCCGACGAACGTGCCAGGCGTACGCCCACACCAGCGCGAACATCACCCCCAGCACGAGCAGGGACCAGTGCAGCAGCCCGGAGAGCAGCAGCAGTCCCTGCAACACCGTGCCGGCGTTCCACGCCCACGGACGGCCCATCATTGCGGCCAGTACGGCGGCGGCCACGGCCAGGGCCATCACCGCCCCGACCGCGGCACCTCCCAGGTCACCGCCGACCAGCCGGATCGGCTGGATGGCCAGCAGCAACACCAGCGCCTCCAGGGCCAGGGTGCCGGCGCCCAGACCGCGTACCGCCCGCTGGGGGTCACGCAGCCCCGACCGCCGCTGCTGAGGCTCCTCCGGTGCGCTCATCGCTTCAACAACCGGCGCGCGTCGGCGACGGTCACCACGGAACCGGTGACGATCACCCCGACCCCGGCGAGTTCACCGGGTACGTCCTCCTCGGCCAGGGCCACCGCCGTCTCGATCGCGTCCGGCATCTCCTCGGCCACCTCGACCCGGTCCGGCCCGAACACCTCGGCGGCGAGGGCCGCCAACTCCTTGGCCGGCAACGCTCGTGGCGAACTGTTGCGGGTCACCACCACCACGTCGACGACCGGCTCCAACAACTCCAGCATGCTCGCCGCGTCCTTGTCGGCCAGGGTGCCCACCACGGCGACCAGCTTGCTGAAGGCGAACTCCTCCTGCAGGGCGGTGACCGTGGCCGTCATGCCCTGCGGGTTGTGCGCACCGTCGAGCAGGATCGTCGGGGCGGAACGCACCCGCTCCAGTCGACCCGGGGAACTGGCGGTGGCGAAGCCCTCCCGCACCGTTTCCAGGTCGAGCTGTCGCCGGGCACCGGCACCGAGGAAGGCCTCCACGGCGGCGAGGGCCACCGCCGCGTTCTGCGCCTGGTGGGCGCCGTGCAGGGGGAGGAACACCTCCTCGTACACCCCGCCGAGGCCCTGCAAGGTGAGCACCTGTCCGCCGACCGCCACCGCCCGACGCAGTACGCCGAACTCCGAGCCCTCGCGGGCGATGGTGGCGCCGACCTCGGCGCAGCGTTGCAGGATCGGCCGAGCGGCCTCCTCCTCCTGCGCGGCTGCGATGACGGTCGCGCCCGGGTGGATGATGCCGGACTTGGCGACCGCGATGTCCTGCAAGGTGTCACCGAGCCACTCGGTGTGGTCCAGCCCGATCGGGGTCAGTACGCACACCCCGGCCTGGATCACGTTCGTGGCGTCCTCGGCACCCCCCAGCCCCACCTCGACCACGGCCACGTCCACCGGCGCGTCCGCGAACGTCGCGAAGGCCAGGGCGGTGGTCATGTCGAAGTAGGTCAGCGGCTCGGCCGAGCGGTCGTCGACCAGCGCGGCAAGCGGCTTGACCTCCTGGTACACGGCGGTGAACCGGGCCTCGTCCACCGGCTCGCCGTCCAGGCTGATCCGCTCCCGCACGGTCTCCAGGTGCGGGCTGGTGTACCGGCCGGTGTGCAGCCCGAAGGCCCGCAACAAGGAATCGATCATCCGGGCCGTGGAGGTCTTGCCGTTGGTGCCGGTCAGGTGGATCGAGGGGTACGCCCGCTGCGGGCTGCCCAACAGGTCGAGCAGGTCCGAGATGCGGTCCAACTCGAAGACCATCCGAGTGAACCCCCGCCCGGACAGTTCCGCCTCGACCTCGGCGAAGGCCGCCCGATCGGCAGATTTGCCCCGGTCGGTGCGCTGATCGGCGCGGCCGGGCCGGCCGGCGTCCGCCGGTCGACCCGTACCGCTGCGTTCGTTGCTGTCGGTCACGAGGGCAGCGCCTCCAGAGCGGCGTCGATACGGGTCAGGTCGGCCTCGGCCGCAGCCAGCCGATCCCGGATCTTGGCGACCACGGGCTCCGGGGCCTTGCCGACGAACGCCGGGTTGTCCAGCTTGGCACGGGCCTGCCCGGCCTCCTTCTCGGCCGCCGCCCGGTCCTTGGTCAACCGGGCCCGTTCGGCGGCGATGTCGATCGACCCCCGGGTGTCCAGGGCGACACTGACCTCCCCCGGCATGGCCAGGGTCGCGCTGGCCTGGAAGTCCTCCCCGGCCACGTCGAGCCGGGCCAGGGAGCGGATCAGCGGCTCGTGCGCCGCGACACCGGCACCGGCCAGCCCGTCGAGCCGGGCGGCGACCCGCTGGGTCGGACGCAGCCCCTGGTCGGAGCGGAACCGACGGACCTCGGTGACCACCCGTTGCAGGGTGGCGATCTCCGCCTCCGCGCCGGTGTCGATCCGGGCCCGGTCGGCTACCGGCCAGGCAGCCGTCATCACGGTCTCGCCACCGGTGAGCGCGGTCCACAGTTCCTCGGTGACGAAGGGGATCACCGGGTGCAGCAGCCGCAGCAACTGGTCCAGCACGTGCCCGAGGACCCGGCGGCTGGTGTCGGCGGCGGCACCCCCGGCCGCCAGCACCGGCTTGCTCAACTCCACGTACCAGTCGCAGACGTCGTCCCAGGCGAAGTGGTAGAGCAGATCACAGACCTTGGCGAACTCGTACGCCTCGAACTGCTCGTCCACCTCGGCGGTGACCTGCGCCAGCCGGGACAGGATCCACCGGTCGACGGTCGACAGTTCGGCCGCGTCCGGCAGGGGTCCCTCGGTGTGCGCGCCGTTGAGCAGCGCGAACCGGGTCGCGTTCCACAGCTTGTTGCAGAAGTTGCGCGACCCCTGACACCAGTCCTCGCTGACCGGCACGTCACCGCCCGGGTTGGCGCCCCGGGCCAGGGTGAACCGGGTCGCGTCGGCCCCGTACCGGTCGATCCAGTCCAGGGGGTCGACCACGTTGCCGAAGGACTTGGACATCTTCTTGCCGTGTTCGTCGCGGACCATCCCGTGCAGGGCGATCACGTCGAACGGCTGCTTGCCGTCCATCGCGTACAGGCCGAACATCATCATCCGGGCAACCCAGAAGAACAGGATGTCGTACCCGGTGACCAGCACACTGGTCGGGTAGAACTTCGCCAGGTCCGGGGTCTGCTCCGGCCAGCCGAGGGTGGAGATCGGCCACAGCCCGCTGGAGAACCAGGTGTCCAGGACATCCTCGTCCTGGTGCCAGCCCTCGCCGGTCGGCGGCTGCTCGTCGGGTCCGACGCAGACCACCTCGCCGTCCGGGCCGTACCAGACCGGGATCCGGTGGCCCCACCACAACTGCCGGGAGATGCACCAGTCGTGCATGTTGTCGACCCAGGCGAAGTAGCGCTTGGCCAGATCCGCCGGTTCGATCGCGACCCGGCCGTCGCGCACCGCGTCACCGGCCGCCTTGGCCAGCGGGGAGGTGTTGACGAACCACTGCAACGACAGCCGCGGCTCGACCGTGGTCCGGCACCGCGAGCAGTGCCCGACGGCGTGCACGTACGGCCGCTTCTCGGCCACGATGCGACCTTCGGCGCGCAGGGCGGCGACGATCGCCGGACGGGCCTCGAACCGGTCCAGCCCCTCGAACGGGCCGGGTGCGGTGATCACACCCCGCTCGTCCATGACCGTCAGCGCGGGCAGGTCGTGCCGCTGCCCGATCTCGAAGTCGTTCGGGTCGTGCGCCGGGGTCACCTTCACCATGCCGGTGCCGAAGGCCGGGTCGACATGCGTGTCGCCGACGATCGGAATCCGGCGCCCGGTCAGGGGCAGCTCGACCTCGGTGCCGATCAGGTGCCGGTAGCGCTCGTCGTCCGGGTGCACCGCCACCGCCGTGTCGCCGAGCATGGTCTCGGCCCGGGTGGTGGCCACCACCACCTCGTCGCTGTAGCGGATCGAGACCAGTTCACCCTCGTCGTCGGAGTGCTCCACCTCGATGTCGGACAGGGCGGTGAGACACCGCGGACACCAGTTGATGATCCGGTTCGCCCGGTAGATCAGGCCGTCGTCGTACAGCTTCTTGAACATCGTCAGTACGGCCCGGGACAGGCCCTCGTCCATGGTGAAGCGCTCGCGGTCCCAGTCGACCGAGTCGCCGAGGCGACGCATCTGACCGAGGATCGCGCCCCCGGACTCCGCCTTCCACTGCCACACCCGCTCGACGAACTTCTCCCGGCCGAGGTCGTGGCGGGACTGGCCCTGCGCGGCCAACTGCCGCTCCACCACGTTCTGGGTGGCGATGCCGGCGTGGTCCATGCCGGGCAGCCACAGCGCCTCGAAGCCCTGCATCCGCTTACGCCGCACCAGGGCGTCCTGCACGGTGTGATCGAGCGCGTGGCCCATGTGCAGGGAGCCGGTGACATTGGGGGGCGGGATGACGATGGTGAACGGCGGCTTGTCGCTGCTGGCCGACGCCCGGAAACGACCGTCGGCTACCCACTGCTCGTACCGTCGCTGCTCTACCTCGCCGGGCTGGTACTGGCCGGCGATGGTCGGGGCGTCGGGGCGTCGGGTATCCACATTCTCGGTCACCTAAGAAAGTCTACGGAGGGCTTCAGCGGACCCGACGTGGGCCACCGGTGATGTCGCGTACGGTGGCGGCTATGTCCGACCCACATCTCACCGCCCGCCACCTGGACGAGGGTGCTCCCCCGGTCAACCTGACCGACGAGCCGATCGAGCTGGGCAACCGGGACCCGCAGGCGGCCCCGGAACGCACCCCGGCCGCTGGTCGGCGGCGCCGGGTCGGCATAGCGATACTGGCGGTGCTGGCCCTGACCGGCGCGGGAGCATTGGGCGCCTGGGGCTGGCGGATCGCTGAGCAGAAGGACACCCAGATCGCGACCCCGGACCAGGTCGCAGGGCTGACCCGCGACGACAGCGAACGCGCCGTGAGCACCGCCGACTACCTACGCAGCGGCCTCGCCGCGGACATCGAGCTGGACACCAGCTTCGGTGCCGTCTACCAGGATCCTGCCGACGCCCGCCGATCAGTGCTGTTGTTCGGGGGTACCACCCTGCTGTGGCAGCCGGAGCGGGATCTGGAGAGTCTTTTCGGCCTGATGTCCGACGAGACCGGGGCGGTTGCCGGCTTGCGTGACGTGTCCTCGGGTCGGCTCGGCGGGGTGATGAAGTGTGGCAGCACCAGCGGCGAGGGCGGCGACTTCGCAGTCTGCGGGTGGGCTGACCACGGCAGCGTGGCCATCGCCATGTTCCCCTTCCGCCCGGTGGACAACGCCGCCGAGCTGCTGCGTCAGATCCGGGAGACCGTACAGACCCGCAACTGACCCCCCCACGCGGGCGTCTCTGTGGTCTGTCGGTGTCTGTGGTCTGTCGGGCCCTTTGTTGTTCCCTCAGCTCTGTTGCTCTGCTTCAACCACCGCAACAACCAGCGTTAAAGCTGTTGCGTCGGTTGAAGCAGAGCAAAGGGTGTTCAGGGGACAGGCAGGCCTCTTGGGCCGGCGGCCATGACACCGCGCACGCCCGTCACGCATGGAGGCGGGCGAACCCAGCACCCAGCACCCAGCACCCAGCACCCAGCACCCAGCAGACCCTAGGACGCCCCGCGGGCCCGCTGATACCTGTTCAGGGGTTCGCCGTGGTCGGGGTTGTGGGAGCCCGTCGGGTCGGCGCAGAGTCGGCCGTCGCCGGTCCCGGAGGCAGTGACACTAGGGGGTATACGTTTGAGGGCCACCCCAGCTGGGGTGGCCCTCAAATCGAAGTGTGTCCGGCGGTGTCCTACTCTCCCAC